>NZ_JBUYEN020000032.1:0-108315 GCF_055229415.2 Bradyrhizobium sp. Leo114
CGACAACCGCCGAAAAGCCTTCTTGAACTTCCCCATACGACTCCCTCCGCCTTGTGGGAGCCGCTCTCAGAATCCATCCTGCAAAACAACGCAATAGAGGCCGCAAATCCATATGCGATTCCCCTGGGCCGCCATGGCACGACAGTTCAGTGAGTGAGCTTCCCGAGAATAAGTTCAGGCTCTTGTCGGGCTGACTGTTCAATGCAGAAGGCGCGATCAAGTGGAAAACTGGTCGATCCGACCTGAGAGTCTGAATTGAAGATCGCCTCGTCAGCTCACCGGCGTAGACAGCTGGTCGCCCAGAGGGTCATCAAATGCGCTCGTGATCAAGGGCGAAGCCTCGCAAACGCCCTGAAGCGGATGGCGCCGAGCCAGACCAGCGCGAACGGCAGCGCCCGATTGAGCGTCATGAGGGCGATCATCATGGCCGGGACTCCGCCGTCCAGTTCGCGGGCACATCGAGATAGGCCAGATCATCGCGATCGGCTATAGCACGAAGCCGAAGACCAGCGTGATCAGCCGGTGAGGCGCACCGCTGGGGCCCAAAGGTGTCCTCGTCGCCTCGCCGCGTCAACCGGCATCGAGCCCCATCAATCTGAGCACCAGCCCGATTACCACGAGCAAGCGTTGATTTGAAGCAAGTGATGCTCCGCCAGTCAGAGCTTCACCACTTACAGTTTCCCCACGCCGAGAAAATGGCGGACGCCTCCCAGATCAGAAGCAGGCTGCCGGCCGACCTCGAGCAAGGCGCGGGCGCTGTCGGTCATGATGAGCCAGCCGCCGGCCAACAGCATGACGTCCTTTATCACCAGCCGACCGGCGCCTGAGAGCCAAGGGAAGCCGTGCGGCGTATCGCCAAGCGCCGGGACCCAAACCTCGGGCGTCGTGATCAGGAACGACAACGTGACGAATGGCGTGAGAAAGGCCAGTATCGCTCCCAACATTCCGTATCGACGCGAGAAAAGCCCGACCAACGTCAGCAGGCCGATTATGATCTCGACTGAACCCAATCCATCCGAGAACGAATAGGTATGGTTTTCCGTCTGCCAGGCTCTATCAGCCGGCTTCAACTCTCCTTCCCTCGTAAGGTGGGCCTTGTATTGATTGGGATGCTTGTAAAAAAATGACAAAAACGGGCTGTTTGCAACGAACAGTGTAATACTGTCGGCCTCGTAGGGGGCGAACTTGAGCGCGCCGATCCACAGGAAGACGATTGCAATCGCCACGCGCATCACCTGCATACCTACCTTGTCGGTGTTCGCGATCCATTCAAGCACGAAACGGAGATAGCCGATCATGACCTTTTCCTCATCCATTTCATCGAACACGATTAGGTTGCAGCATCCGGTCGTGTCGTATTTCAATAATCCGAATGTTTTTTCAAAATACACGGCTTGCGTCGGATCGAAAGACGAGGATATCGGGTGCAGCTTTCGGGTTAGCTCTTCGCGTTCAAACAAAGTCACAGCAGAAAGCGAATGCGGGCTCTGATCTGCTGACTGCTGGGTTGGAAACGTACCGAGACGTAGCGTCTCCTGTCTGATCGCGCTACAATTCCAGTTCATTCGAGTGGCTCCTGTGACCCGCGGTATTCGGCCCCTTACCCCTGCTTACATGCCCGCTTTCGCGAGCAGGAGGCTGAGGCTTTGCCGCTGAGGCGAACCACGGAGCCTCTGTCCACCGCAAGCTTGGCGGCGGGTCCCGCCAGCCCCGGTTCACCGTCGGCGGCCGATGAGTGCGCCGCGACGCACTCCGACGTACGCCGTTATTCGGGCACGACCAGAGCCTTGGCCTTGCGCAGCCCATTCATCACTTGTGGATCCAGGTTCAGATGCGCCTGCACCAGTTCGGGCGGCGTGGCTGCCATCCAGGTGTCTAGAGAAAAGTCGACAAAGCGGTCGCTCTTGAACGTCTCGAGAAATCGCAGCGTGTTCGGCCCCGTGTTCTCGAGGTAGTGCCCCATCGCCACCGGCACGTACCCGACATCGCCGGCCTGCAGATCGAACGTTCGGGCCTGCCCCTGGCCGGCGAACACGCCCATGCGCGTCTGCCCCTCGATGACGTAGAGCCACTCGTCGCCATTGGGGTGCCAGTGCACCTCGCGCAATCCGCCCGGCTCGACTTCGACGAGCGCCGCGGCGGTCGTGGTGCTGATCGGGAACAGACGGGAATCGGTGATCCGCACCGATCCGCTTCTGGTCTTGATCGGCACCTGCTCCATCATCCGCCACGTGTAGTTCGTCTCCGCCGCCTGTGCGCCCGGTATGGCTTCGGAGCCGAGCGGCCCCGGTATCGGCGCGGGAAAAATATAGCGTTCGCTTTCCTCGGGGGTGTGGCCGAACAGCGCGGCAGGCACGCCGAAATTCTTACCCAGCACGTCGGGCGGCACGCGCCGGAACCAGTCGTTGAGCAGGAAAGTGTTGTCTTCGTCGAAGTCGCCGTCGTCGAAGACGAGAAGGAATTCGCAGCCGTCGGGACCGAGGCCCTGGATCGAGTGCGGGGTCCCGCCCGGGAAGAACCAGAGGTCGCCGACACCGACATCGTCGACGAAATAGCGCCCCTCGGAATCGACGGCCGTCACGCGCGCCTTGCCATACAGCATGTAGGCCCATTCCGACGCCTTGTGCCAATGCAGCTCGCGCACGCCGCCGGCGTTCAGACGCATGTTCACGCCGGCGATGGACGTCGCAACCCCGAGCTCGCGCCGCGTGACCTGGCGGGTCCAGCCGCCCGGCTCGAGCCGCACATGCGCATCGGAAAACGAGAAGCGCAGGTTCGGCAACGTGCCATGATCGGTCGATGGCGGAACCAACAGATCCGGGTTCTGCTGATCCCGCATCAGATTGCGCGGGCCGGGATCGGTGCCGCCGTGACCAGGCCGCTGTGGCTGTGGAGTAGCGGCGCCTCCGGTTTGCGCATGCGCGAGACCCGCAGTCGTAAGAAGACCACCGGCGGCGGTTGCCGCCAATAGATGCCGACGGGAAATGGAATCCATGCTTGGTTCTCCTAAGGGGCTGCTGCTGCGCACGACGCGGTGCTTGACTTCTCCGTGCGTCGTCGGACGGAAGCGGTTCACGCTATCAATGCAGTAGGCGATCCAACCGCGAACGAGGAGTTGGGAGTACCCTGCTTTCTCCGCAAGCTTTAGCCAGCGTCGATATTTCTTGTTAGCACGATTTCCAGCAGTTTCCGACAGGGCGCACTAACATTAGCACTGGCAGCCTCGATACCAATGAACTGACGTTCGCGGCCGATTGACCGCTCACGCCGACGCTCTCCCGCGGTCAACCGGCGGATGCTGAGGCGTCGGCAACTGGCTGCTCGCGCGCAGGACAATTAACTTTCGGCGAGACCGTGTAGCTTGCTTCGTTCAGCGCCAGCTGTTCTGCCGCACGTCCTTGGCCCGGCTGCCGAAGTCCTGCGACATCAATGCAAGAACTCGAAGGGCTGCGCATAGAAACCGTTGCAGAAGCCAGATCGTTTCGGCCAAGAGTCGACGCCTAAGTCGAAAAGCTGATAGCCCGTCAAGGCGCAACCAACGGCGTTAGGTTCTCGCCGTAGGACTCACGGCAGTCCTGATATGTCGGGATGTACTCGCCAGACTGAGAGGCCGCCAATTGATGCTGCGCGCGAAAAAAGCGAACTGACCAGAATGGAATCTGTGATGGTCCACGCTGACGATACATTTCGAGACGCGGCCGTCGCCAGCTGCCATCTCAGACAGGCTACCGCGCGGCCGGCGTCCTGGGTCTAACGCGCCGCCGCGGCCGCTACGCCACGCACTAGGTTGGCGTCGTTCCCTGTAGGTGAACGCTGGGTGCGTGACCGAACCTTTGGCGGAACGCACGGGCGAAATTGTTGTAATCGCGATACCCACAAGCGTAGGCTATCTCGCTCAGACTCTGGCCCGACTTCATCGATGCCCGACGATTGATACTGCGCGCAGCTTGATCCAGGCGCACTGATTGAATGAAGCCGCTGCAGCTACAACCGCGGTTCGTGAACAGTTTTTGGAGATAACGTAGCGAAATACCGACCTCGGCCGCAATCTTAGATGGACCGAAATCCGGATCGGCAAAGCGATCTTTGACGACAAAGCAGATGCGCCTGAACAATCGATCCGAATGAAGGGACCTCGGTGCTGGATCTTCCGGCGCTAATAGCGCTCCGAGCAGATCAAAAACCGCCAATTGCATATAGTTGCCAGCCGACGTAGGCGTAGATACCTCTTCGTTGACGGCGTCCAGAACGAGTTGGAATAGCAGGCGTGATGCAGGCGTTCCAGAGCAGCCAGTAAGGCCGCCGCGCGGCTCGAATCCAACGCCACGAATCAGACGCTGGCGAGGCAACTGCAGTGTGATCCACTGTTCGTGGCCATCATTAAGATACGTCACCGGGCGGGCACAATTTACGAACGCGACATCTCCCACCCCCAGTGCTACGGCCTGATCATCTTGAATGATCGTTGATCGTCCAGCGACCTGAAATACGGCAAAGCAGTGATCAAGGCCGTCAAGGCGAATATCCCTTTGTGTCCGTTCGCAACGGCATTTATTGTTCCTAATCTCCGACGCATTAAGTCCGAAGATGTCCCGGGGTCGAACTCGGCCGGCAAAGGCTTCAGGGTTGTCTATCGTGTGCAGCCCACAAATCGGGCGCAACAGATCCCTCCACTGTTCGTAATTCAACTCGGGCGTCTGCAGAAGGTCAGCACTGCGCATCAGACGGTCAGCACTCCGCATTGTCACCAAGATCCCTTAAGGCTGTGGTTTGAAGCTCCTAAAAGAGGGCTCCGATCCGACTCTTCAACGCCACGCGCAATCAAATGTTGGAGAAGCGCGCGATCGTGACACCCGGCAGTGATGAGCTGAGCAGCGCTGAGACGATCGGGTCGCCAGCTTAAAGATGAAGGCCCAGGTCCCAGGTAAATGAAGCCACGCCGAGAGGCCGATCAGCACCGCAACCAGGAACGCGAACCCTGGCTACCGGGTTGTGAGGCGCCGGCAATAGGTTAGTTGTTAGCGCGTACTTATTCGTTGATCTCCCGGCAGAGCCGGACAACATGCTCCGCATCCAACATTCCTACTACGTCCGGTTCTCACCTGGTATGTTTGGTTCTGGGTTGACTTGGTGATCCCTTCAGATTCCTTTACCACCCTGCTCTTCGTCACCCTGTTCTTCTACAAACCCGCCGATAGCGGATCACCGCGGCTTACGCGGTCTTGTCCGCGGCGACCTTCACCTCGACGAGATCGACGGAGGATCACGCTCTCGTCCTGCTTGCCCCCCCGAGACCTCGACCTCGCCGCCGAGATCGCGAGCGACACCATTCTGCACCGGCGACTTGCATGCCGCTGGCATACTCCAGTCAATCGTCGAATTCGTCGGGCGACGCCAGTGCGTGACGCGAGGCACGAAAGGGCGCGTTCGACCCACGACGCGGCCCCGCTCGGCGGCCTAACGTGAGGCGCGTCTGGTTTCGGAACCGCACTAATTCAGGCCCCACCCACACACCCGTAATCACGAACGGCGGAGGAGAACAACAGAGGCTTTTCGGACCGTCCACGCGTCTTGGCTTGGGTATGGCACTAGAAACAGGGATGTATGTCATGGCTTTTAACGATGCGTCGCTGCCGCCGGTATTGCCGGAAGATGCCGCGCCCCTCCTGGCTGCGGTCGCGGGTTCGGTTCTATTGCCGGGCGAGGCGGGATACGATGACGAACGCGCCGTCTGGAATCTGAATCACGAGCTGGTGCCTGCGGCGATCGTGGTGCCGGAGAGCGCGCGCGATGTCCAGGCCGCCGTTACTTTCGCGGCGGAGCAGCACCGGCCGGTCCTGGTGAAGACAACCGGCCACCAGATTGTCGGCCAGGCGCGCGGCGCCGTCGTGATCGCGACTCATCGAATGAACGACATAACGATCGACGTGGCCGGCCCCACGGCTCGGGTCGGCGCCGGAGCCCTATGGTCGGAGGTCATCGCAAAGGCGGCCAAAGCCGGGCTGGCCCCGCTGAACGGGTCAAACCCCACCGTGGGAGTCTCCGGTTATACGCTAGGCGGCGGCCTCAGCCCGACCCTCGGCCGCTCCCACGGCTACGCCGCCGACCACGTGCGTTCGCTCGACGTGGTGACCGCGGACGGCAAACTGCGGCATGTCGATGCGGAGTCCGAGCCCGACCTGTTCTGGGCGCTGCGCGGCGGCAAGGGCAACTTCGGAGTGGTCACTGCGCTGGAATTCGACTTGTTCCCGGTGACCCGCCTTTACGGCGGCGGCATCTACTTCCCCGGTGAGCGTACGGCGGACGTGCTGAGAGCCTGGACCGCTTGGCACCCGAGCACCCCGGAGACCATGGTCACGTCGATCGCCGTGATGCGGATGCCGTCGGTGCCCGGAGTGCCCGAGCCTGTACGCGGGAAGTTTCTGGTGTCCGTGCGGATCGCCTACAACGGCACGACCGCGGACGGCGAGCGGATGATAGCGCCGCTGCGGGCGGTAGCTCCGGCAGTCCTGGACACCGTGCGGGACATGCCGTACACCGAAGTCGCGTCGATCCACAGCGAGCCGACCGACCCGCTGCCCTACTACGAACGGGGCATCATGCTGCGAGAGTTTCCGGCGCAGGCGCAGGACAAACTGATCGAACTGGTCGGTCCGGATTCCGAGACCGCCCTGGTGATCGCCGAGCTTCGTGCCCTGGGCGGGGCGTGGGACCGGGAGCCGGCGATGCCCAACGCCGTAGCTACAAGGGGCCTGCCGTACAGCCTGCTCGGCGTCTCGGCCGGTCCGCTGTCGCAGGAGCAGCAACTCAAGAGGTCGGTCGCCGAGCTGCTCGACGGCATGAAGCCCTGGCAGGGCGACCGGCGTTTCGTGAACAACCTCGCGCCGGATGAGGCGGCCGACGGCGCGGCGATTTACGGGCCGGAGCGCTACGCGCGCTTGGCGTCCATCAAGAAAACCTACGACCCGGCCAACATGTTCCGGCTCAACCACAATGTGATTCCGGCCACCTGATTTGACAAAGCCGCCCGGCATCACGGCGAGCTGGCGATTTTGGCTGCTACTGAAGCTGCTACTGAATAGGCGGTCACACGAACTCTCAATTCGGTGGGCTCGATATAATTCCGCGCGGCCGCCCAAGCCTTGCTCGGTGCTGTATTGAAATCAATATAGAGAGCCGAAGGCAGAGCGACTCGCTGGAGTTACGGGCGGGCGATTTTCTTTTCAGGCGGGGACCGAAGGCGCGCTCGGAGGAGCTCGAGGCGCGGGCGATGATCAAGACGGGCATCCTGACGACGAACGCGAGCCATGCTGAAGGACCTACAGCGACGTGCGTCAGCGTTCGATTCTGCAATCCCGATTCTTTTTCGAAAGATGGTTGCTGGAGATTTCTTCATGCTTTGGCTGTGCGAAAGAGCTTAGCATTTTAGCGGAAGACTATGTTGCGAGGGATGAGTTGAGACCATAGAAGCAGAGCTAAGCTCCTGTGTGTACCGAAAACCTAAAGCCGGACATAGTGGTGATGGAGTCCGCGGAGAATGGGGAACGATTTGATGCTTGCGGTCCGCTGAACCGGGCGAGAAACCGGCGCATCTTTGTCCAACGACCGATGCGTTCTGACACGATTGTAATAGTCGGCGTAGGATTGCAGAACCCGACGCAAATGCACCTGGCCCAGGACAATGATGTGGTCCAAACACTCGCGGCGGATCGATCCGATCAACCGTTCGGCAAGGCCATTCTGCCACGGCGAGGCCGGTGCAACAGGCTTGTCGCGGATGCCCATGGCGCGCAATCGGCGCGTAACGAGGCTGCCATAGATGCGATCGCGATCGCGAATGAGGTATTTTGGGGCCTCATCCCAAGGAAAGGCCTCCGTAATCCGACGTGCAACCCATTCCGCCGTCGGATTTCTTGTGATGTTGATCAAGACCAAGTCTCTGCGGTCCAGTCGGATGATAACGAATGCATAGAGCAGGTCGAAACCGATGGTGGGAACAACGAACAAGTCCATGGCGGCAACGTCCGGCGCGTGGTTACGCAGGAAGGTCCGCCATCCCTGGCTTGGTGGGCCTCGCCGCTTAACCATGTACTTGGCGACACTCGACTGCGCCAGCTCAAAGCCGAGCTTGAGCAGTTCGCCATGGATGCGTGGCGCGCCCCAAAGCGGATTCTCCATGCTCATGTGCCGGATCAGCGCGCGCAGTTCGGCGTCGATCTGCGGCCGCCCTCCCTGTGGGTACGACTTCCAACGCTAGTAGCGGCGAAAGCCGGCCCGATGCCAACGCACGAGCGTCTCGGGCCGGATGATCGTGAGGACCTGCAAGATCGATGGAAACCAGCGATACAGCTGAATGAAGAACCAGCGATCATCGTTGGTGAGCCGGACGCGACCATGCAGCTTACGCCTTAAGGCAATCAATTGATGTCGGAGCGCCGCGTTCTCCGCTTCAAGCCGCAACTTCGACTTGAATGGCGAAGCCAAGACCGCCAAAACAAAACAGAGTAGCCCGATCATTCTTCCAGCTTAGGCGATTCCGTCACCTCATCAACTCGGATAAGGTTTTCGGTACACACAGATCTCGCAGACATTTTTGATTTGCAGAATCGCTTAACAAGCAGCGTCATAGGCGCTATTTCTCCGCAGCTTGAGCGAGCCGAAATGGAGCGCGTCCGGCGCAAGCCAACGGAGAATCTGAAGGCTTATGACTACTATCTTCGCGCGCTGTTTGTCGCCTACCAGCAAACCCGAAAGGGAAATGTTGAAGCTCTCAGGCTGACGAAAATTGCAATCTCGCTCGATCTGCGTTCGCCCGGGCCTACGCTTTTGCAGCAAGTAATTTTGGACAGAAGAAAGCGTGGGCGTGGACAAGGAATGCTGCCCAAGAGCGGGCTGAAACCCGGCAGCTTGCCGAACGAGCGATACAGCTCGACCAGGATGATCCTCTGGTGCTTGCGTTGTCAGGACAAGCGTACTCATACGTACTCGAAGAGCCGGAGAAAGGGGAAGCTCTTTGTGCAAGCGCCATTGCCCTCGATCCCAATTCGGTTTTGGCGCGCAATTGGAAAGGCTGGACAAATATTTATCTCGGAAATGACGACGCTGCGATTGAGCAATTTTCGGCGGCAATTCGCCTAAGTCCTCTCGATCCTCGCTTGTTTTTGATTCAAACCTGGATGGCATACGCTCATTTCTTCTGGATGGTATGAAGATGGTCTGTCCTGGGCCACGAGTGCCATCCAGAGCCAGTCAAATTTTCCCCGCGACCGTGGCCACGAGTGGCGCGGCATCCTCGGGCAATACCGGCGGCAGGGACGAATCGCTGAAAGTCATGACATACATCCTGATGTTACTGCTATATCCGAAGCCAAGACACCTTGATCGCCGCGATCAGTTCGGCGGTCGTGTCAAGAGCATCGGATCGACCAGTTTGCCTTTGAGAGCGCGGCGGCCAGCTGCAGTACGGCCGAGATTTCGTCCGGGGTTGCACCAGCGTGCAATCACTCGACGATCAAGGCTGGTTTGAGAGCCACAGCCTCGGATAAATTGTAGAAGTTGGGCGAGGTCGCCATGACCGCCTCGTGGACCTCGACGAACTGTTCTTTTGTGCCGCTACCCTTGATACGGACGGTATATCTGAGGGTCTCGTAGCCTGGGGGCACGGCAGGATCGATCCCGAGGAAGCCGCGAAGATCGATCTCGCCATCGGTTTCGATCGACAGGCTTTCGAGGGTGATTCCACGCACCGCGCACTGCGCCACGTATCCGACGGTCATGCAGGCGTTGAGCGCCGCGATCAGATGCTCCTGCGGATTGGCGAAACGGTTCGTTCCGCCGAGTTCGCGAGGCTCGTCGATGTCGATGCAGAACCGGCGCGGCACCTTTTCTCCGCCCATCTCATAACGCTCGATTTCGGCGCGGCTCCGCGTCTGGCCCTGCCAGGTCGTGACGGCGTGCCAGTTCGTCTTGCCTTTGGCAGGTTTGCGCTTGACGTCGTCGATCAGCGCAACCAGGTCGTCGACATTGATGCCGTTGACGACGGTGGAGTCGGCAGTCTTCGTTGGTGCACCCATCATGGGGCTCCTTTGCTTGGGTTGGGTTAGACTTCACGTTTGGATTATTGCAGCGTCGCAAGCGCCTGCTGGATGCGCTGGCCCTGCTTTTCAGTGATCAAGCTCGACAGCACCTTGCTGAAGTGTGGGTGCTGGGCGCCTGAACGACGGAATTGTAGTCCTAGTCGCCCTGTACTTTCGGTTCAGATGGCCACCCTTCCGGTCGATCCACCGCCATCGACGAATAGGGTCTGCCCGATGATACAACTGGCCTGCCACGGCCGATGCCGACCACATGATGATCGGCATCGGCGAGCCGCGTTGAGAGTGCGCGCCAATGCCTTTGCTGGCACCGGTGACGAGAAATGTTCGTCCGCAGAAACCGCCCGGCACCGGACGCCTCGACCCACCGCCGCGGTCAGGCTGCATCGCGTGCAGCACTACCGATCGGATAAGCAGGGAAGTCCGTGAAACCCACCTCGCCGCGTCGGGTGTAATAAGTTGATCGGTCCGCTACCGCTAACGGCCAGCCGTGCTTGAGACGCTCAACAAGGTCCGGGTTTGCGATATATGGTCTGCCGAAGGCGATCAGGTCCACCAACCCGGTGTCGAGCGAAGCCTGGGCGCGCTCGCGGTCATTGAAGCCGCCACACCAGATGAAGGCGCCAGGAAACACCGCCCGAGCCTTGGCAAGCAGCGCGTGGTCGAGGTACCGAGGCTTGAACTCCGCCGCCTCCATGTTTCCTTCGGGCAGTAGCTCGTAGAGCAGATGGATGTACGCCACGCCGCGACGCCCCAGCTGCTCGACAACGTACAGAAACGTTTCCTCCGTAAGAGGGTCCGCCGGCATGGAGCCGTACTTGCCGAACGGAGACAGGCGAACACCCACGCGCCCCGGACCGAATTCAGCCACCACCGCATCGACGACTTCCATCAGGAAGCGCGTACGATCTTCCATGCTGCCCCCGCCGTAACGGTCGGTGCGCGTATTGAGCACCGAGTTCATGAACTGCTCGATCAGATAGCCGTTGGCCGCATGGAGTTCGACACCATCGAATCCGACCTCCCGTGCATTGGCGGCGGCTTTGGCGAAGGTGCCCACCATGGCCGACACCTCATCCGTGCTGAGAGGCCTCGGCGTCTCCACAGACATAAAACGCAACCGTCCGTCCGGGCCATGGGCGAACACCTCTGAACCCGCAGCCCTTTCGCCGGTCACGCCCACCGGGGCTTGGCCGTTCGGCAGAAGCGAGGAATGGGCCAACCTGCCGACGTGCCACAACTGCATAAAGATCGTGCCGCCATGCCGGTGAACCTCATCGGTCACCAGGCGCCAGCCCTGCATTTGGGCTTCCGAGTGGATTCCGGGTATCCTCGCGTAACCATGACTGGACTGATCCACGTCGTTGACCTCGGAAATGATCAGGCCGGCGCTGGCCCTCTGGCCGTAATAGGTGGCGATCATCTCGTTCGGGAGGTCACCATCGGTCGGGAGGTCGCCTTCGGACGTTCGCGTGCGGGTCATGGGTGGCATGACGATGCGGTTCTTCAGCGGAACAGTGCCGCCAAGCAGTTGAGTTTCGAACAGGTCGGCCATAGATCATCCTCCGATCAGATTTCTGCCGAAGGTTTATTCTTCGGTAGTCGTTCCGATCTACACACGAATTGGTCAGTGGTCGGCGGATGAAGATCATCAAGAGACTACCCGGCTTGCCGGTCGAGCGCGCGCTAGGCGTCTTTTCGGGACGCTGGAAGGCGGTCATCCTTTCCGTGTTGCTGGACGGCCCGCAACGCACATGCGAGCTGGAAAAGCGCATTGCCGGCATCTCGCAGAAGGTGTTGATCGGGCAGCTGCGAGCGCTTGAGGAACATGGAACGGTGAGCCGGCAGCCCAGCGCCGACGATCGTCAGGGGGTCGAATACCTGCTCACCCCGCTCGGCGAAAGCCTGCGGCCCGTATTGGATTCCCTCATAGAATGGGGAGCCCATCACGCCAAGGAGCTCGATGAGCTCGATAGGCTTCTGCCATGCGATGCTGTCGTCCGCGATCGTCCGACCTGACGCCTATCGGTTACCGCGCAGGCGCGCCAGCGCGGTCTCGATGTACCTCGCGCAGGCGCTGTCGCCCACGACGAGACATCGCACGTGCCGTCAACGCCCGGCCGCTGCTCACCAGTTCGCATCCAATCCAAGCAGCCCCAGAATGTTGCTCCGTAACTCCGCCAGCTTGGGATCGCCGCGGTGCCTGGGGAAGGGACGATCGACCGTCATGTCGGCCTTGACGCGCGCGGGGCGGTCGCTGAATACGATGACGCGGTTGGCCATGAAGACCGCCTCTTCAACGTCGTGCGTCACCATCAGCGTGGTGAAGCCGCTGCGCTGCCAGAGCGCGGCGATTTCCGCCTGCATGGAGATGCGTGTCAGCGAATCGAGCTTGCCGAGCGGCTCATCCAGAATAAGTATCCTGGGGTTGTTCACCAGCGCTCGTGCCAGCGCGACCCGCTGGGCCATTCCTCCCGAAAGCTGATGCGGGTAGGCGTTGCGAAACGCAGAAAGCCCGACGAGGTCGAGCGCCGCATCGACGCGGGGGCGTTGGCTCTTTAAGACACCCTGGGCCTCGAGCCCGAGCGCAACGTTTTTCCAGACGGTTCGCCACGGAAACAGCGTCGGATCCTGAAATACCACCACCCGCGACGGGAACGGCCCATTGATCGGACGACTATCTTCGAACAACGCGCCCGATCGCGGCGGTTCAAGCCCGGCCACCAGACGCAGCAAGGTCGACTTTCCGCATCCCGAGGGACCGAGCAGCGCGACGAATTCGCCCGGTCTTACGTTGAAGCTAACGTCATTCAGTACCGGCAGCGCGGCGCCATCGATGTCAAAGGCGTGGCTGACGCCCTCGACATTCAGCGACGCGCCGACGGCAGCCGGCCGATCAGTTTCAGCGATAGCAACCGCTACCATTTGACGACGCCTTTCTGCCAGACCAGCAGCCGGTCGCGCGTCCTGAACAGCAGGGTGATCGCGCCGGAGCACAACAACGACATAACGATCAGCGCCGCATACATGTTTGCGTAAGCTGCCCAGCCCTGCGCCCATTGCAAATACCACCCGAGCCCGGCCTTGACGCCCATCATTTCGGCAACGACCAGAACGGCAAAGGACGATCCAAGACCCATAAACAGGCCTACGAACACGTGCGGCAGCGCCGCTGGAATTGCGACCTTGAGCACCAGGAAGGAAGGCTTCGCCCCCAATGTTCGCGCGACATCGTAATAGGCATTGCCGACGCTTGCGACGCCCGACCAGGTCAGCACCGTGACCGGAAACCCGGTGGCCAGTGCGATCAGGAACGTGCTCGCGCTCCAGCTCGACGGAAACGTGAACAAGGCAAATGGCAGCCATGCCGTTGCGGGCAGCGGCCCGATGAAGCGCAGGGCAGGATGTACCCAATAGCCGACGGCGCGCGACCATCCAATCAATACGCCGGCGAGAAAGCCGATCGCTGCCCCGAGCGCATAGCCGACAAGCTGAAGCTTCACCGATGCAACGGTGCTGGCCAGAAGCTTCGGCCAGTCGTCGGTGTAGACTTCGACAATGGCTTGCGGCGGCGGAAAGAACGGCAATGGCAGCCATGCGAACTTGGCGGTCGCGATTTCCCATATGGTCAGGAACAGCCCAAACGCCAGCAGCCATGGCGCCCGCGACTGTAGGCCGCTGCCAAACCGGCCAAACAGAGTTGCGGTGAGAATGCCACCAGCGAACACGAATGACGCGACCGCCACGTCATGGGTCCGCGACCAATCGCCGAGGTCTTGCCACAGCAGGCAGGAAAGTCCGAAGCCGGTCCACGCCAAGGCTGCCAACGCACCCGACGCATTTTTCGCAACCGATATCGGAAACGACAGCGAATGGCTCGCGGCGGCGGCTTTATCTCCGGTAGATCGCGCCAGTGCCGGCGTCTTAGACCCTGTCGAATACGTCGACATAAATCCGCTCGGCGAATTTCGCGGTATCCGCGCCCGGCTTGAAGACCGAGACGCGTTTTAGATCGTTCGCATCGGTCTTGCCCATAGCGATGCACTCCAGAAGCTGGTCGGTCGGTGAGCTCATATTGATGCCCATGCGGTGGTCGCGTCTTTCGGCATCTTCGATCAACCGGTCACGTCGACGACCACGCGGTTGGCGAGCTTTTGGGGATCCGTACTCTGCTTGATGATCGACGCCCGTTTGAGGTCGCTCGTGATCCTGACGACTTCCCGACGCAGCGCATCGCCCGCAGGATGGTGTCCATGCGTGTGGCTGCGCAGCATCGCCGCAAGGTCTGCGACCGGAACTTTCGGTGTGTATGGTGCGAAGACCTCAGCGGCGTCATCGGGGTTGGTGGCGACATAGACGGCCGCATCGTGGATGGCATTCGTCAAGGCGGCGACAGTCGCGGGATCTTTTGCCCATAGAGAGGCACGGACACCCATCGTGCAGCAGGACAGGTTGGCGTAGTCGCTGGAGAGATTCGAGGCGATCTCCACCAGCTCGCCGTTGCTGCGATGCTGTATCAGCCACGCTGTCGGATCGGCGTCGGCGATCGCCTGGACTTCTCCGCGCTTTAGCGCGATCGGCAGCAGGTCCGCCGGAAACTCGCGCCATTGAACGTCGCTTTCCGGGTTGATGCCATTGTCGGACAGCAAGATCGCGAAGAAATTGCGGGGCGAGCCGGAAATGCTGGACACGCCGATCGTCCCGCCTTTGAGTTTCGTGATATCGGTGATGCCCGATGTCTTGCCGGCGAACAGGCGTGTGCAGCCGCCGTGCAGGCCCGCTGTGAGCTTCACATCGATGCCCTGCTCAAGCGGCTTGAGCCAATTCAGCAGCATGCTCGAACCGGCGTCGGCTTTGTCCGTCGCAAGCGCCTGCAGCATCTGGTCGGTCTCGCCGGCGACCTGAATAAATTCGACATCCAGGTTATGCTTGCCAAAATACCCGTGATGCAAAGCGACCGGCACCGCCGCAGTGCAGATCCCGGTGCCATTGTACACAAAGCGAATGTGTCGTGGCGGCCCCTTTGGATCGGCGTAAGTGCTCTCGGATGCTCGGCAGATCGGGATGTCGCCGATGCCGTTTGCGGCGGCTGTCGATCCAAAGCCGGGGAACGCGTTCGCCGCTTTCAACACAGCAAACGGAGCAGCGGCACCCAGCACTCCTGTGAAGCCGACAAACTTGCGTCGCGACAACGGCGCGAGCCGACTGAGATCGGGCGAAGCCGGTCTTGAGGATGCCTGAGGGTCGTTCATTCCTTGCTCCTGAATCATCGAGAACGTCCGGGTTGAGAGGGTGCAGTGAATGCGCATGGTGGTGCAAGATCGAGCCGCAATGTCGACTTTCACGTTGTCGTGCCTGCAACGTTGCGCGCGTGTGAAGCGGCGCTCGATCGCATCGATCGTGAAAGCAAACGCCAACTCCATCACGGAGACGGCAGGACGCCGAAGCCATCTGCTGAATCGGGAAGCTGTACTGGCCGCAGATGATCAGCGACCCGAGTTCGGCCACTGTTACCCCGCTTGAGTTTGCATGAGACCCGCATCGACACGACGCAACAGCGCTGTAACCCGACGCGATCCCGGTGACGATCAGGCAAAAATGTGCGCTGTCGGCTTATCGAAACAGTACCAAGATTGATCATTCCAATTGCACCATGCCCTGTTGCGCCGGCCCGGACGCACGATGTCGTGATCAAACGCCACGACAATCGCGTCTTCGATGGCCGCGCACAGATGACGGCAGCATCAAGCTGTCGCCGCGCATCGACCGGCACTGGTTCGCGTCAAGGAAGCGCGTCAAAACGTGCGGCTCTCATCACGGCTTCACTGCGGCGCTGGGTGGTCGGCATTTGGACAGACGCGTTCGGCCTGTGCTTGCAGTCGCCGGAGGATCGACCCGCGCCGCGCGAGACGGAGTGAACCGCTCGACAAGCAATGTCCGGATTGGGCCAAGTTCGAAAGTTTCAAAGTTCGAAAGTCTGGCCACTCTGGAACGCGTGCATCACGCCTGCTGTTCCAACTCGTTCTGGACGCCGTCGACGCCGAGCAACCGATGCCAACCTCGGCTGCCAACTATATGCAGTTAGCGGTTTACGATCTGCTCGGAGCGGTATTCGCGCCGCTGGACCCAGTACCAGGCCCCCTTCATTCGGATCGGTTGTTTAAGCGCATCTGCGATGTCATCAAGGATCGCTTTGCCGACCCAGATTTCGGTCCGAGTGAGATTGCTGCCGAGGTCGGTATTTCGCTACGTTACCTGCAAAAACTGTTCACGAACCACGGTTGTACCTGCAGCGGCTTCATTCAATCAGTGCGCCTGGATCAAGCGGCCCGCGCTATTAGGCGTCGGGGGTCGAAGTCGGGCCAGCCTCTGAGCACGATCGCATACGATTGCGGGTATCGCGATTACACTAACTTCGCCCGGGCATTCCGCCAACGCTTCGGTCACGCACCCGGCGTTCATGTGCAGGGCGACAACGTTCAACCCCGTGCGTGACGTAAGGCACGAAAGGGCGCGTTAGGCCCACGACGCCGCTTGCTCAGTGGCCTAGCTTTGATGGCACGATGCCGACGGCTGCGTCGCGAGATTTGTCGTCAGCGTGAACCACCGGCAGATTCCATTCTGCTCAGTTCACTTTCCCGTGCGCATCATTTGTCTAGGAGTAGCAATGCAAAACATCGTTGCGCTGGTGGCGTTGATCGCCATCGCCGCGTTATTGGCTTGGTCTGGTTTCCGCTCATGGCGTGTTAAAAACCGCATCATCAAATGGGGTGGCGCAAGCCTGTTGGCGCTGCTGTCCGTTGCGGTGTTGTCTGCCAGCGCGCTCACGTCGCTGGGGATGATCAAGCAGCACAGCCGCTCGGCTCCCATCCCTGATATCAAGGTTGCGGCAACCCCCGAACTCGTTGCGCGTGGCAAGGATATCTCCGACGGTCTGTGTGGCGCCTGCCATTCACACACTGGCACGCTCACCGGCGGCTATGATCTCGCCGTAGAACTCCAGGTTCCAATTGGGTCCTTCGTGGCTGCAAATCTTACTCCGGCCGGGCCATTGAAGCACTGGTCCGATGGCGAGATCTTCCGTGCCATTCGCAACGGCGTTGACGCGGAGGGCCGGTGGCTGACAATGATGTCCTACGTCAATGCCGGCCGACTGAGCGACGACGACATCAAGGCTGTGATCGCGTATATCCGTAGTGTGCCGGCGGCAGGAAATCCGACGCCGGATCCGCCCGATCACATGAATCTGCTCGGCCTTGCCATGCTCGGCGCAGACCTGCTGCCAAGCGGCAACCCGATCGTCACCGGACATGTCTCAGGGCCGTTGAAAGGGCCGACCTTTGAGTTTGGCGAATACATCCTGGCGTATCAAGACTGCCGTGCGTGCCACGGCGAGAATTTGACCGGCGGCGTGCCCGGGCAGTTGGCGCCGCTCGGACCGGACCTCAATCTGGTCAAGGACTGGACGCAGGCCGGCTTCATTGCAGCCATGCGTACCGGCATCGATCCCAACGGTCACCAGATCAGCGAGCAAATGCCGTGGCGTTCTGTCGGAAAAATGGAGGATGACGAGCTGGCCGCGATCTATCAGTATCTGACGCATATGCCCAACTCGTAATGCCGGTTGCATTGCGAGCATCAGCACACTGGAGCCGGCCGACGGAGTCGTCGGCGCGCGATCATGCGACCCGGCGCATTCATAAACGCCGTGCTCGACCTGCAGTCATTGCATCGGGTCCGCGAGCGAATGGTCAGGCAGCGTAGTGGCATCATCAAGCACTCCGCGCCTTTATGCTGGAACGCGGCATTTGCGGTTTGACAAGGACAACACTTTTCGCGAACGGAATTGCCGCCCGTCCTGGCCGCGCCACCCGAGGCTATCGCCGCGCATGGTGCGTTTGTAAGGGCTGGCTTCGGATTGGCGTCAACTCGATGTCCGGATCGAGCAAGTATCGGTCGGAGAGCTTAGCAGGCAAGCTGCCGGATGTGAACGACTGACGGGCATCCCGGGCACCCATTATCTGGAGTGCCATAGTGGCGGCGATTGGAATCGGCGATAGCTTTGCCAATGGCCGCGGCTTCGCCGCTTGGCTTGAACTGGTTCCCATGCAGATCTCGACCGGCGACGCACAAAATCTCGCCAAGATGTCGAAGCGTGGCAATCGCTACCCGCGCGTCGTGTTCGTACAAGCCGTCTGGGTCGCCCTTGAAAGGTCGGGCCCAATCGATGGCAGGCTATGGGCGCCGCGGCGGCATGACAGAAGACCACGTGTCTTCTCGAAGCCGTCGATAAGGCTGCCTGCAAGTGCTACTAGTGGCTGGCGAGCCCTGTTAATCGCGCATAGCCGCCAACTATGTCAGCGAGCTCTGCGGTCGTGATCACGTCCTCCAAGCGGTTGAAGCCTTTCGGTGCCCGCTCGGCCACCAGATCCAGCACGCGCTCGGGCCCCCCTCTACGATTGTTGCATACGACCTCGGCAGTCTTGGGTCGTCTCTCAGCCTCATAGGCGCTGAGCGCCGCCTCAGGCGCCAGTTCGGACAAAAGCCTCGCCAGGCACGTCGCATCGAGAATGGCCTGGGCTGAGCCGTTCGAGCCAGTGGGATACATGGGATGTGCCGCATCGCCCAGCAGCGTCACGCGACCTCGCGTCCACCAGGGAAGCGGATCGCGATCACACTCCGGGTACTCAAAAAACTGCGGCGTGGCCCGGATCAGCGCCTCGATGTCGAGGAAGGGTAGCCGCAGGCGCCTTGCGAACGGCAGCGCCTCCTCGAGCTTGCCGGGGCGAGACCAGTTCTCACGCCGGGGCGGCGGCGATGCGCCGTCCGCCACCTTCCCGTTCATCACCCAATTGGTCAGCCACGTTCCCGCCGATCTGCCCTCGGCGATCGGATAGACGGTCAGCTTAGCCATCGAGTCGGCGGCAATCAGCATGACATTGCCGCCCTCGAAAACAGGCCAATCCACTGCTCCTCGCCACAGCTGACTGCCTTGCCAGCGGATGCCGCCGTCGCCAGGATGCAGCAGGGCCCGCAACGCTGAGTGGATGCCATCAGCACCTACCAGCACATCGCCACGCTCCTCCGCCTCCGTGCCGTCGGCTAGCGTGAAGCGCGCCGTGACGCCATGGCTACCCTGAGTGAATCCGTGCAGGCGATAACCGTTGCGCAAGCCGCCAACCGGCAATCGCGCCTGCGCCGCTCGCCACAGAACGCCGTGCAACCTGCCACGATGGATTGAGAGCTGGGGCACATCGTGCCCGCCCCAGAGGCCGCACTCGCCAGCCCATATCTGTTGTCCGAGGTGATTGAGATACCGCAGTTCGCGCGTGCGGATGGCGACATCGTCGAGCTCCCTTAACAGGCCGAGTGACATGAGCACGCGGGCGCTGTGTGGGAGGATATTTATGCCCACCCCGAGCTCCCGGACTTCCGTGGCGGCCTCAAAGACGGTGCAAGGAACGCCCAACTGATGCAGCGACAATGCCAGCGTCAGTCCGCCGATTCCCCCTCCCGCAATAAGAACGCGCCCATTGAGGGATCCATCGTGGCCCTTGCGCGGCACGCTGCTGGTCGGTGGCCCATGATTCTTGTTCATCCGGATCGTCTTTCGTCACAGGATCTGCCGAGCTGTTGCGGCTCGAGCCGCCGGCGTCCTCCCCGAAGCGACAAACTCGATTACCGACATTGACATCTGACTTAGTCGCGGCCGGCCGCTACGATGGCCCTCGCTATCCGCTCCGGATGTGTGAAGCTTATTTCATGAGACCCCGGAATCTGGATGAGGCGGAAAAGCCCAAGCTTCTCCGAAAGTCTCGGATGCCAGGGATGGCTATGCGGGGCCACTGTATCCTCGGTGCAGTTGATATAGGATTTTCCAACTTTCATGTCGGCCGGATTGGCGGATAGACGGATCTTGTCCCTGAATGTCTGCATCGGGTGCGGATTGAGCATTTCGTAGGCTTTTTGCGCTGTCTCAAGGTCACCGTCATTGATGAAAGCTTCACGAAAGAAAGGGAACGGCAATACGACCGAGCCATCATTCCGTTCTGCTGCGAGGGCCTCTATCGCGGCGACTTGATGTGGCGAGGTCATATCTTGGATGGACTCTCCATCATTGGGAACGTAGGCGTTCCAATAGATCAGGCGCCGGATGCGGTGCAGAATGCGATCGGCCACTCCTGTAATCACCATTCCACCGTAACTGTGTCCGACAAGTATTGCATCCTGGGTGCCGGCTTCTTCTTCCAAATATTCGACGATCGACTCTATGGCTTCTGACAAGCCGACCGCTTTCGAGTCACCAGGTCGGTTTCCTTTTATCGTAGGGGTGTGGACATCATGTCCCATGGCCTGGATCAGGGACGCCACACCCTGGAGGGTGGTACCTGTGTGCCAAGCGCCATGTATAAGCACGTATTTCGCCATTCACCTTGCCTTTCACGATCAAATGATTTTTGCAGGCCACATCCGTTTGATCGCATTCCCCGGTGGACAATCGAACGTTCAAGGATCGATGGTTACGGTGGATCAGCGTCGACCGGCGCTACTGATGAAGAAATAGGGGGACGCCTGATCTGGAACAGAACCAAGATTAGCAAATCTCGATGTACCATTGAGCGATGGTTGCTTCGCATCCACGTTCATTCGCATTGAAATGACCGCCTTGGAGCATTCCGTCGTGATGCGGCGGGTTATGCATCCGCTGTTTCGCGCGGCTCGAGCGACGCTCGCCGGATGATCCGGATATGTGCCAACTCAGCCATAACAAGCGCAACGAATATTGACGCCGAACCGACCAGACTTAGATAGTGCACGTCGATAACGAGAATGACGATGCCGCCCAGCAAGCCTGAGCAGGCAAGCCCCGCATATAGTGCGGTGTTGTTGAGGGCCAGCAACAGGGGCGCGACGTGCGGCGCAAGCGTCACCAGCCGATGTTGCTGCGGAACGTTCAGCCCCCAGCCGGAGATGCCCCAGATCGCGACGCTCACTAGACCCGTGCCTATATGCGCGGAGGTCCACGGCAGAGCTGCGAAGTTGATCGCAGCGACGATAAGCGCGCCATTGATGATCTCACGACTACCAAAACGGTCGACTAGCCTGCCTGACAGAAGATTGCCAGCGGTTGCCGCCACGCCCCAAAGAAACAGTATTCCGGCCAGGACACCGATGTTACCCTTGGTGATGTGATCGAGCGTCAGCCCAATATACGTGTAGACCATCAACAAGCCGCCGTAAGCAAATAAAGTGGTCAGCAATGTCAGCGCGATGCGACTATCGTGGAGCGGACGGAGCCTTTCACGCAGGGTGATACGCGGAGGTGTCGGGATGGTCCGAAGCATTAGTGAGACGCCGATCATCGCTATCAGGCCAAGCCCAGCGACGGACCAGAGTGTGCCACGCCACCCGCCCAAGCCTCCGATAAACGTGCCGATCGGCGCTCCCAGTGCGGTTGCACCGGCAAGTCCCGCTGTGACGATTGCAAGGGCGCGCCCCCTTTTTTCATGCGCAACGAGCGAGGCTGCTGCGCCGAGCGCTGTGGGAGCAAACATCGCCGCGCCGAGTCCGGCCAGGGCGCGGCTGACAAGGACGGTATTGAGGTCGGTCGCAACCGCGCTAAGCGCGTTGCCGACCACGAAGATTCCGAGCGCGGACATTAGCAAGAATTTGCGTGACCATCCGCCCGCGAGAGCGGCTATGACTGGGGCCAGAATTGCGAATGACAATGCATAAATCGACACCATTTGTCCCGCAGCGCTGGCGGAAGTATTCAGCGACATCGAAATGCTCGGTAATATACCAGCGATCACAAAATTATCCGTTCCAACAGCGAACATTCCAACGGCGAGAACAAGTAGTCGACGATCCATGATTGGCCTTCTTGGTTTGTTAGCGCCTGGGTGCCGGCGCAGCACCGATGTTTCTCGGCGCTGCATATAGCAACGGTTATGCTCGGGACAGTTCAGAGGTTTGGACGAATAGTCAGTGTTTCCAGTGGGAGCCCAAAAAAATGCTGCATAAGCTCGCGCGCCGAAAGTTCGGCTCCTTCAATGCAACAATATCAAATGTGCTGTCGGGTCTCCGCTTCACCCCCTGATAGAATGCCTCGATGATCTCACGATTGAAGTCTTTGCTACGCGGATAGGCGGCAATCACTGCCTCGCGTTGTTCGCTTTGAAAATAGTCAGAGCCCCGACCCACAACATCCATTTCATACCCCTCCTGAACCAGGGCGATCTCTGGATGCATGTATTCCGGGATGTCCGGAGTCGCGTGAAGGGCCACTGCGGTCCAAACTTTCTGGATATCTCTTTCAGAGATACTATAGTTCTCAAGAAATTCGCGCGCGGCATTCGCGCCGTCCACTTCAAAGGGAAGCTGGCTCTCCCGATACCCGTCGGTAAGGCCGATGTCGTGGAACATCGCTGCTGTGTAGAGAAGTTCTGGATCAAACGTTAAGCGCTTCCGCGTTCCAATCAGGGCGCCCCAAAAATAGACCCGAGTGGAATGGTAAAACAGAAGGTCGTCCTCTGCGTTGCGAATGAGCCGCGTTACGTCGCGCGCCATTTTGCTATCGGGAATCCTTACGCCGAAAATGTCGTTCGTCATCTGCATTCTCCTCAGCAAGCATCGAAGCTCTGGCGAGCGACGCCTTCCGCTTTGGACAACCTTGACACAAGAGATTGAAGTTGGATCGGAGTCGCTCAGGCCGCTGGTCATGGCGAGCAGATGCGTATCGTCCTAGCCATAAAGCAGTACCAAGACTTGCAATTGTGCGTGTACCATCGCGCTATGACTGCGCTCCCCATCGACCGTTTTGTGGCGCGGCCGCCGCGGCCCAGCGTCGGGGCCGCGGATCGCCGGACTCTAACGGCAGGATTCAACGAGGAAATTCCCACGTCTGCTGCTAGTCGTGCTGGAGTCGACCAGATGCACTTCGTACGTCAGGCCAATCTCCTCCAACATGATCGAGACGTTGAGAGCGTTGGCGTCGGGAATGAATAAAGTTGCAAGCGGTCTGGGTGTTTGGCGAGCCGACGCCGTGGATCTGGAAGGGTCTGGCATCTCTCACTCGCTCTTTCCGAGCCCTTCACCACCAGCGCACCGACCGGCCGGGCAAGACCTGCTGCTGCCCTGAGCGGCGGGCAGCGGCGCCCTCCTCCTAGCCGCCAGCTGGCAGGCTGATCGAGTGAACCCTAGAGCGCTAGATGCGACGACGACGCCCAGATCGTTGCTTGCAACTCGCGAAACTGGGCGCGTGAAATCGTTCGGCAGAGCTAAGCTGGCTGCCTCATCGCAGCGCATGAAACATCAACTGCATTATGCGATGACTGCCCACAATGCTGAGAATCTCCGCGCGGGTGTCGATCCGCGCAAACTCCTTCGGCACATGGGCAGTGCACGCACACGATAGCTGTGCGTGTCGAGGACACGCCTAACCGCATTGCGCAGCGCCTGCGGCGTTGGCGCGCTCGTTTCACATTGATGCCGAACCCGACCATGGCAAACGCGCGTTCACGTCAGCCCTTGTCTTCGGTCCTGCGGAGACCAGACGTTGGACTTTCTATTCAGTAGGGAGACAACATTTGGGCTCACGGGGGTCCGGATATCCGACCGGCGCCGCCGCCGCACAGTACGGTGCAATCAGAATCACCGATCTTGGTACTGTCAAACGATCTGATGGGGCACATCTCTTTCGTTGATAGCGCCTCTGCGTTGAGATGTTTCCGGCTGCCGCTCCTGCCGAGAATCGGATTGGCTCTTACCGAAAGGGTTCTCCAAAACGAGAAACGTCATGCAGAGAGATATGGACGGTCAATGGATCAAATTAGCAATCGCTCGGAGCTCGAAAAGTCACTCGGCTCCTCGCCCCCGCAACGACGGTGGAAGTTCTTGAGCACAGGCGCGGCTCTTGTAGCCCTAGCGCTCAGTTACTTCGCATTCTCCCGCTACAAAGATGATCACGCGGCGCCGCGACAAGCCGGAGCACTTCCGGTAACAGTAAGCGAACCCTTGCGGCGAGACGTCGATTCCCGGTTCGGATTCCTTGGACAGTTCTCGGCCATCGACCGCGTGGAGTTGCGCGCCCAGGTTGGAGGTGTCCTCACCGAAATTCATTTCAAGGATGGGCAAATCGTACACAAGGGCGACCTTCTTTTCGTGATTGACCCGCGCCCCTACGAGATCAAACTTGCGCAGGCGAATGCCCAGCTCCACACCGCAGTAGCGCGTCTCGCGCTGGCAAACAATCAGCTCTCACGCTCACAATCGCTCCGGCGTGATGATTTTGCGACCCAGGAAACGGTCGACCAACGCACCAATGAGCAGCATGCCTCGCAGGCCGCGGTGGAGGACGCCAGAGCCCGCATCCGAGATGCCCAGCTCGACCTCGAATATTGCCGGGTCACGGCGCCTTTTACCGGACGAATCGGCGCCCGCCAGGTTTCGATCGGCGACCTGATCGCCGGCAGCCGAGCGGCCGTCAGCCCGACCACCTTGCTCGCAACGCTGGTTTCGCTCGATCCGCTCTATCTCGACTTTGACATGAGTGAATCCGACTACCTGGCGTTTTCACGCGAACGCGCACCCATTGCAGGCCCGCTCGCCGACACGATCGCGTTTGGCCTGAGCGACGAGACCAATTTCAAACGGCACGGAACCCTCGATTTCCTCGACAATGCTCTTGATCGCTCGAGCGGAACGATCCACGCCCGCGCTACCGTGCCAAATCCGGATCTGTTTCTCGCGCCCGGTCAATTCGCGCGGCTTCGTGTGGCTGTTGCGGCGCCGACGCCGGCTCTCCTGCTGCCCGATTCGGCGCTGGTGCTCGATCAGTCGCAACATCTGGTGATGACGGTTTCTCCGGACGCGACCGTGGTGCCGAAGGTCGTGCAACCGGGAGATCTTAGAGGCGGCCTGCGGGTGATCCGATCGGGGCTTGAACCGAACGACCGGGTCGTCATCGACGGACTGGTGCGCGCTAGGCCAGGCACGAAAGTCGTGCCGCAGCATGGTGCGATCCATTACGACGTAATCGCCGATGGCCAAGACTAAGCAAAAACTGAGACTGGAACGATCCCATGCGCCTCGCACACATTTTCATCGATAGGCCTATATTCGCGACCGTACTGAGCGTCTTCGTCACTCTGATCGGGCTTGGCGCGCTCGCCATTTTGCCTGTCGCTCAATATCCGGAAATCGTGCCTCCCACGGTTCAGGTGACGACCACCTATCCGGGCGCTTCCGCGGAGACGGTCTCGCGGACCGTTGCGACGCCGCTTGAGCAACAAATCAATGGCGTCGAGAACATGCTCTACTTGACTAGCCAATCGACCGGTGACGGCAAACTCACGGTAACCGTGACGTTCCGGATCGGGACCGACCTCAACGTCGCGCAGATGCTGACGCAAAATCGCGTTCAGGACGCCCTCCCTCGGTTGCCGGAAGACGTCCAGCGCCTTGGGGTGCAGGTGAGAAAGGCGACGCCCAACATTCTTTTGGCGGTCCACCTCTATTCGCCGGACAGTTCGCGCGACACCCTGTATTTATCGAACTATGCGACGCTGCACGTAAAGGACGTGCTGGCGCGGCTGCCCGGCGTGGGCGACGTCCAATTCCACGGCGCGCGCGAATACGCGATGCGCATTTGGCTCGATCCGGACAAGGTCGCGGCCCACAAATTGAGCGCGGGCGAAGTCCTTGCGGCACTGCGAGCGCAGAATGTTCAGGTCTCGGCCGGCATCCTCAACCAGCCGCCGGTCGCCTCGGATCAGGCGTATCAGCTCAACGTACAGACGCTAGGGCGGCTCGCTACGCCGGAGCAATTCGGCGCCATCGTGCTCAAAGCTGATTCTGAGGGGCGCGTTACCCGCATCCGCGACGTAGGTCGTGTTGAAGTCGGTGCGGCGGACTATGGCTCGACGGCTTTTTTGGACCGCGGGCCGGGCCTGCCGCTGCTCATCTTCGCCCAGCCTGGCGCCAATTCTCTGACGGTGGAGCACGAGGTCCTGTCGAGCATGGAGACGCTTTCAAAGGAGTTTCCGCCCGGCGTCGCCCATAAAGTTATCTACGATCCGACCATATTTGTCGGCAAATCCGTTGACGAAGTCATCACGACCATCTTCGTTGCGATCCTATTGGTTGTGGGCGTGGTCTTCCTCTTTCTTCAGAGTTGGCGAGCCGCGATCATTCCGGTGATTGCGATCCCGGTGTCTCTCGTCGGCACCTTTACGGTTCTCTACGCGGTCGGGATCTCCCTCAACAATCTTTCGCTGTTCGGGCTGGTGCTTGCGGTTGGCATCGTCGTCGACGACGCCATTGTTGTAGTCGAGAACGTCGAACGGAATCTGGAACGCGGGATAACGCCTGCAAAGGCCGCCTATGTCACGATGGACGAGGTGGGCGGCGCGCTGATTTCAATTGCACTGACACTTTGCGCCGTGTTCGTGCCGTCAGCATTCCTGTCGGGCATTTCCGGCCTGTTCTTCCGCCAGTTTGCGGTGACGATCGCCGCGTCGACGTTGATCTCCTGTTTCGTCTCACTGACCTTGAGCCCAGCGCTCTGCGCGGTTCTGTTCAAGGCGCACGAGCCGGGTCACAAGATTCGTCCCTCCGGCATTCGCCGCTTGGTGCGGGCAGGATTTGACAAGTTCAATTTTGGATTCGAGTGGCTGTCGACGCGGTATGGGCGCGTGACGGGGCGCCTCGTCCAAGTGACCGGCGTAGTACTGTTGGCTTATGCGGCGCTGATCGGTATCGCCGGCGTCCAGTTTGCCCGTGCGCCGACGGGGTTCATTCCGGAGCAAGATCAAGGCTATCTCATTTCCGTCGTGCAACTGCCGCCGGGTGCGACCCTGGATCGCACCGAAGCTGTCCTCAAGAAGGTGATCGACATCATCTTGACAACGCCGGGCATCGAACATGTCGCGCCTTTCGCCGGCCTGGACGCGACGACTTTCACCGTTGCCTCCAACGCCGCAACGATTTTTTCAGGCTTGCCGTCCCTGTATAGCCATCATGTCGATGGCGTCACTGCGACGACCGTGCTCGCAGACCTGCGCAAACGCCTTTCTGTGATACAGGATGCCTATGTACTGACTATCCCACCGCCTCCGGTGCAGGGCCTCGGCACCGCCGGCGGCTTCAAGATGATGCTTCAGGATCGCGCGGGGCTTGGTTCTGACGCGCTCGCACGCGCGGTTCAAGCGCTCGTCCGGGCGGCAAACAAGGACCCGAGCTTCGCAGGCGTCTTTACCTTGTTCAACACCGGTGCGCCGTCAATCTACGCGGATATCGATCGCGAGAGAGCCGAGAAAGTCGGCCTGACCCCGACGGACGTGTTTTCAACGCTGCAAGTTTATCTCGGTTCTCAATATGTCAACGACTTCAATTATCTTGGCAGAACCTACGAGGTGATCGCGCAGGCCGACGGAAGTTTTAGACGAGATCCGCAGGATATCGCACGGCTCAAGGCGCGGAACACGTTGGACGAAATGGTACCTATTGGGACCGTGGCTAGGTTCAAATACGAGAACGTTCCGTACCGAGTGCCACGGTACAATCTTTTCCCCGCGGCTGAAATCATGGGAGTAGCCGGGCCGGGTGTGGCGACAGGCACGGCGCTGCAGAGGATGGAGGAGCTCGCCCGACAGGTTCTGCCGCCCGGCATCGGCTTCGAGTGGACCGAACTGGCCTTCCAGCAACAGCAACCTGGAACGTCGTCCCTGCTCATCTTCGGCGCGGCAGCCCTGTTTGTGTTTCTGGTGCTCGCGGCTCAATATGAGAACTGGAAATTACCGCTCGCGGTGGTCATGATCGTGCCAATGTGCCTGCTTGCATCGGTTACAGGCCTAGTAACACGTGGCTTACCGATCGACGTCCTGGCACAGATCGGTTTCGTTGTTTTGGTGGGCCTCGCGGCCAAGAACGCGATTCTGATCGTAGAATTTGCACGACAGGCCGAAGAGCACGGTGCCACCCCAGGTGACGCGGCGGTCAGCGCCGCGCGGACCAGGCTGCGGCCCATTCTTATGACATCGCTCGCATTTATTCTCGGCGTCGCCCCGCTCGTCGTTGCCACCGGCGCAGGCGCAGAGATGCGGCAGTCGCTAGGGACCGCCGTTTTCTCGGGCATGCTAGGTGTAACGGGATTCGGTCTCCTGTTTACGCCGGCGTTCTATACAGTGGTTCGCGGGTTTGGTCGGAAAGCAAGCCAGCCCGCGGACGTCGTCCATGCGCCAAAGTGAAGCGTAGTGTCATTGGTCGCGTCACTCCGCCGAGCATCCTTCGGCACCACGTCGATTGTTTGAGCCGCTCAGATCGCGCAGTCGATCAGCTTCTTCAACAGTCGCTTAAGCTCGCTGACTGAGCTAGTGCCGCAACGTTGCACGATGTGCGCTTCCTGGCTCATCGCCAGTAAGTCGAGTTGGTGACTTAGGATCCTGCCGCGTTCGGAACAGAACATCAGCACTTTTCGACGATCCTGAGGATCCGAGGCCCGATAGACGAGAGTATCCGACACCATGCGGTCGATGATTTTTGTTAGCGTTGGATGATTGAGCAGCACCTTTTCGGCGAGGTCGCTCATAGAGCGTCCGTTTCCATCCGATAGCACCTTCAGAATCCGCCATTGCTCGACCGGCACACCTTCCTTGGCAAGGTGTAATTCAAGCTGCTGGTTGATTGCCCGGTTTGCTTGCGCGAGCCGATACACGAGGTATTCGGTGATGAGGGGTTCCTGACCGGGCAGCGTGGCCATCGACGCGACAATTTTGAAGCCTTTAATTCGACCGGACGACGAGACTTGGCGCACCATAGGAGGCGGTGCATCGCCCGATCACTACACCTTCCCGTCTCATGGCCTCTGCGGGATATTCAGGCCGCGCTGGACGGCGGGCCGAGTGAGGCCGCGTTCGAGCCACGCCGGTACTTGCCGCAGGCTGTCGAACTTGACCAGGTCACGCGCCTCATAAAAGCCGATCAGGTTGCGCACCCAGCCAAGCATGGAGATGTCGGCGATGGTATATTCATCGTCCATGATCCACCGCCGACCGGCAAGATGCATCTCCATGACGCCTAGCAGGCGCTTTGACTCATTGGCGTAACGATGAAGCGGTCGCTTATCCTGATATTCACGCCCCGCAAACTTGTTAAAGAAGCCGAGCTGGCCGAACATCGGTCCGATCCCGCCCATCTGAAAATGCACCCACTGGATTGTCGTGTAACGGCGAGCTGCGCTATTCGGCAAAAGCTCGCCAGTCTTCTCCGCAAGATAATGCAGAATGGCTCCGGATTCGAACAAGGGCAGCGGCTGACCGTCCGGACCGTTCGGATCGAGGATGGCGGGAATCTTGCCGTTGGGGTTGAGCGAAAGGAACTCCGGCGTGTGCTGATCGCCTTTATTGAAGTCGACCAGGTGCACTTCGTAGGGTAGCCCGATCTCTTCCAACATAATTGAGACCTTTACGCCATTGGGTGTAGGCAGTGAATAGAGTTGCAGGCGGTCTGGGTGCTTCGGAGGCCAGCGCCGTGTGGTCGGGAAAGCAGAGAACTTTGGCATCTCTCAACTCGCTCCTCCGGCTGGATCCAGGCAACACTTTCGAGTGGTAAGCGTCACGGCGGGTGAACGTCTGTGGCTACGTGAGTGTTGCCAGCATCTAGCGCCTCACTGTTCATCAACTAGCCTGACGCGGCGCGGCTGCTGACCGGCAGTGCTAACGGCGTGGCCACACTGAACCCCCGCCGCCACCCAGCCCTGCCGTCCCACTCTTCCATCGGCGATTACCAGTGCGCCGACTGCCGCGCCCGTGCCGAGGCGGTTGCCTCTCACGGTCGGAGTATAGACCTGATGACCCTTTTGCCCGAAACAGATCTGCCGTCGGCTCAAGCTCGACACCGCTATGCCAAGCGGGCTGGACGAGCACGTAATTCGCCATATCAGTTTCTCCACGGTCACGGTGCCCGTCAGATTGACGCAAGGATTGGAAGGCCGGCAGGCACACGCAGCCCTTTCATCCTCGATATGCGGGGAGAGAATGGACGCTTGTACTGACGCCATTCACCGGACGAATCCTTAGATGGCTCAACTGCTCCACGGAGCGTCATGAATGCGAGTGCATACGCTTGGCTTACGGAATGCAGGATCACGATGTTCGATAAATTCGAAATTGACCGTACCGAATGTCGTCTGAGGCTTCTTTAAGGCCGAGCAAGTCTGAACTTCGATAAACTCGTTCTTGAAATCGCCGCGAGGAAACGCGGCGATCACCTGATCCCGTTGCTCCGGCGTGTACTCGTCATATCCTCTCCCGACGACGTCCATCAGGACGCCGGCATTGGTAAGAGCGATTTCTAGTCGCATGTATTGGGGGATGCCGGGCGTCGTATGGAGGGCGATCGCCTCCCACACCAGATCCGCTTTCGGTTCGGGGATGCCATGGCTCCGGAGAAATTCGCGCGCCGCATCGGCGCCGTCGACCTCAAACCGCTTTTCCTGGGTATGGTAAGCATCGACAAGACCCAAGTCATGAAACAGCGCAGCCACATAGAGCAGTTCAGAGTCGAATTTTAGGTTCCGGCGGATTCCCTTCATCGCACCGAACACAAACACGCGAACCGAGTGGTTGAACAGCATCTCGGTTTCATGTTGCCGCACGAGTTCGGTGGCTTCGCGCGCGATCTTGCTATCGGGATCTTAACGTCAAAAGCAAAGTCCGCCATTGTCGAACTCCTATCTTCGTGGCTGCGATCTGCGCTGTCTGCATTGACTGGGCCCCCACGACCCTGATCCATCGGGATCGCCGCTACTAGCGAATAGATGCGTTGCGCTTGTTTACTGAACAGTACCAAGATTGCCGATTCGGACTGTACCATCGTGCGATGGCCGCTTTTCCCGTGCACTTGGTGCGCTTGCGCGGACTCGCCTAAAGATTGATGCTGTCCCGTATTTCGCGACGGTGCCGTTTCACCGTGAATTCCTCTGTCGCGAATTCCACGCGCTTTACGCGATGCACTTCTATGCTTTCGGGCACGATGCGAAGACTAGCTTCGCGCCAATCGACGTCCCGTGGGTCAAGAGGCATTGCTTTCGCAATTGCAGTGAAGTCCAGGATTTCCGGCTCTCGTTTGCTGTTATGAACCTCCTTATGCAACGATGCAATTTTCTCAACCACCTCGTAATCTTCCACCCAGCCATCCTCTGCCCAATAGCCCGTGCTGGCGCTGATCTCTGTTCCCTCCGGAACGTTCAAGGCCTCGACACGGGCTGCCTTGTGGAAAAGGACGACGTAAAGATCGTCTCGGCCGGCCTGCACTGATGAAGAAATGATGCCGTCAATCGGCACCGAAGCCTCCGTCGCTAGAAAATCGGCTATGGCCTGCGTTGCGAGGCATTCAAACGGATCATCATCGGGCATTACGGGCCGCATGATACGCTCACTCAGCAACCGCAGGAACACGGCGGTCTCCATCCTTCCAGCTAACCCGAAATCAGAAAGGCTTCCGGTGAGGCGAACGTCACTGAGGGCGGTCAAATCGAGCAGTCGAAGCTTTCTGATGATCTCGAATTGGGCCACCGCGATCTGACCACCAACGGGTGGGCGCACCTCAGCAATAGCCGCTTTCTGATTATTTGCGCCGTAGAAAACCGAGATGCCGCGCGCGTTCATCCAACCGGCTGCCGCCAAAGCTGCTGGCGGCGAGCCGAGGTGGATGTCCGGCCTGCCGATGGCGGCTTCAAGTTTGTCGTCGGATTGAAAGACCCGAGCGCGATAAAGCGTATGAAAATCCGTTCCAGGACCCGCTTCCACCACGAGTGGACGGCCTTCGCGCGTTCGCAACTCGCTCATACCATGGAAGATTGATACGAGATGATTTGCTGCGGTCCGATTGAAAAAGCGCGCCTCCGCTCGGGGTGAATTCTCGAAGTTGCGCCAATCCACACTTTGAATCACTTAGCGTTCTCCTTATGCGGCACCAAGCCTCGGCTGAGAAAGCCTACCGCTTTGGACAGCCCTGCCACAAAAGATTGAGTTGCATCAGAGCCGCTCAGGCCGTTGGTCATAGCGAACAGATCGGTTTGCCCTGATCATAAAACAGTACCAAGATTGCCAATTCTGACTGTACCATCGCGCCATGGCTGTCCTCCCCATCCAACTTGATCGTGCCAGAAGGACCCCGCTGGCTGCCCAGATCTATTGCGCGATCCGAGAGGGCATCGAGGACGGGCGGCTCGCCGCGGGCGCACGGTTGCCCTCTTGGCGCGATCTGGCCGCTCAGCTCGGCGTCTCCCGCGGCACCGTGCGTGTGGCCTACGAACGTCTCATCACGGAGCAATTCGCGATTGGTCTCGGGCCGGCAGGAACGCGTGTGGCCGAGCGGCCGTCCCGATCCTCAACGCCCGAGTGGTCGCCGGAAGTCCCGCCTCTACCGGACCTCTTCCATGAGTTCGGAAGCGCGCCGCTGGCGTTTCAGATGGGCGTGCCCTCTCAAGATGCCTTCCCGTTCAAGCTGTGGTCGCGCATCCTGACTCGTGCGACCCGCGGAGCCGCGGCGGCGCCGGTGGCGTATCCGGATCCGCGTGGCGACCCGGAGCTGCGCAAGCAGATCGCGGCTTACTTGGGGCTGGCCCGCGGCATTCGCTGCAGTGCCTCTCAGGTGCTCATAACGGGCGGATTCTCCGGCGCGCTCGGTCTGGCGATCCAAGGGCTTCAGCTTGGAAGGATGGGCGCTTGGATCGAGGATCCAGGTTTTCCGCTCACGCGCACTGCGCTGGGCTTGGCCGGCATGTCTGTGGCAGCTGTCCCGGTCGATGCGGAAGGCCTGGATGTTGCCGCCGGCATCCAGATTGCCCCCGGAGCGGCACTGGCAGTTGTGACACCAGGTCAGCACGCGCCGCTCGGAATGACGATGTCGTTGCCGCGGCGGCTTGCCCTGCTCGCCTGGGCTCGGCGGAGCGACGCCTGGATCATCGAGGACGATTACCTGAGCGAACTGCAACTGAAGGGACGGGCGGCCCCGGCTCTTGCATCCCTCGATCATGGGGGACGGGTGCTGCACATCGGCAGTTTCAGCAAGACGATCAGCCCGGCGCTGCGCCTGGGCTTCATGGTCGTGCCGCCGGAACAGGGTCATCGGTTCGGTGAGGTCGCTGCTTGCTTGGCGCCGGCACCGGCTGCGGCCGTGCAGCGCGCGGTGGCGGAGTTCCTGCGGGAAGGGTGTTATCTTCGCCATCTGCGCCGCACGAAGCGCCTTTACGCCGCCCGACGGGAGGCCCTGCTTCATTGCCTGGGAGAGATGGCGTCTGACCCGGTAAAGGTGCAAGCAACCGCCGGTCTGGTAGTGATTCTGTCCCTTCCCGATTTTGCGTCAGACGTAGACATCGCTTCGCGCGCCCTACAGTTCGGCTTGGCCCCCGCCCCGCTGTCACCGTGGTACATGCAGTCTTCCCGACAGCAAGGATTATTGCTCGGCGTGACCAATCTCAATGAACGGCGCCTGCCGGCGGATTGTCGTCGGCTATTGGAGTTGACCCGATAGCACTGCAACTGAACATCGATGCCAACTCCCTCTATGGTACATTGACAGTTGCCACTCTTGGTACTGTTTCCGATCGGGCTGCTCCCTATCTCGGGTGAGTAGCACCCAGCTGACATGATCCACTGCACCCTCCATTCGTGGGGAACACTGTCTTCTTCTGCGCAATCGTTCCGCTTTCGACTGCCCAGCCCGTTACCTGGAGGGCCAAACAAAGTCGAACCTGTTAGGGAGCACGTGATGCGAACTTTCTCCGCAGTGGCACTATTTGGTGCAGCACTTATGTTAGTAGCGGTCGAAGTGTCGGCTGCAGGTGCACACGAGAACGAAACCGTAAAGCCGGTTTTTCAGCATGCGATTCCAAATATCCCCGGTAAGAATTTGGTCGCCGTTGTCGTGAGCTATCCACCCGGCGGGAAATCCGCGCCGCATCGCCACGCCAAGTCGGCCTTCATCTACGCTTATGTGCTCACCGGCGCCATTCGAAGCGTGGTGGGGAACGAGCCCGCCAAGGTGTACCAGGCAGGCGAGAGCTTCCACGAGGAACCCGGAGCGCATCATAGGGTCAGCGAAAATGCCAGCGCGACCGAGCCTGCCAGCCTTTTGGCCGTATTCATCGTCGATGCCGCGGACGAGCCATTGACGACACCAGACCAGAATTCAGAGTCGCGATAAAGCCCGCGAAGCCGATCATCCTCGTAGGATGTTCGCGGCTTGTAGGAAATGGTCAAGCGCAGGCGCAGTGTTTGAAACTCGGCGAGGACCAGAAACTGACTCATGTCCTAGCAAGGAGCCCAACATGGCAAATACTCCTGTCGGCAATGCGACCAACGGCCTAGCTCCTCCCTCCATGTTGGCGTGGCGAGTACACGAATTCGGACCGCCGGAAGCGATGATTCTCGAGAAGATACCCAGACCGGTTCCTGGCCCGGGTGAAGTCCTTATCGAAGTTCACGCTGCGGGAGTTGGTCCCTGGGACGGCTGGATCAGGGCCGGCAAGAGCGCGTTGCCGCAGCCTCTTCCGCTTACGCTGGGCTCTGATCTGTCCGGAACAGTCGCGGCTCTGGGCTCGGGTGTTTCCGATATCGCCCTTGGGGAGCAGGTTTTCGGCGTGACAAATAGCCAGTTCCTTGGCGCCTATGCAGAGTACGCGGTGGCCTCTGCTGGGATGCTCGCGAAGAAGCCAAGCTCGCTGACCTATGCGGAAGCGGCGTCAGTTCCCGTTGTCGCAGTCACGGCGTGGCAGGCTCTATTCGACCATGCGCACCTCCAAGCGGGTCAGACGGTAGTCATCCACGGAGCTGCAGGAAACGTCGGAACCTACGCGGTTCAGTTCGCTCGTCGCGCTCGGCTGCGCTCCATCGCGACCGCTGGGACCAAAGACATCGGATATGTACGGTCTCTCGGTGCGGACAAGGTATTGGACTATCATGCCCAACCTTTCGAAGATGCGGTGAAGGATGCCGACGCGGTGCTCGATCTGGTCGGAGGCGAGACGCAAACACGTTCATTTCAGGTTCTTCGCCCGGGCGGCAAGCTGATTTCTGCGGTGTCCCAGCCTGACCAAGCCCGCGCAAAACACCACGGCGTTACCGCGGCTTTTTTTCTCGTAGAGGTGACCACCGAGCGGTTGCGCAACATTGCCGACCTTATCGATCGCGGTGAACTGAAAACCCATGTCGGTATGGTTCTCCCTTTCGCCGGTGCGCGAGACGCTCACATGATACTGGAAGGCCGGTTGCGGCCGCCGAAAGGGAAGATCATCCTCAACGTAGAAGCGGCAGGCGAAGTCCCCGCGCCCGCTTGAATTCGGCTCACTATGAGCCTGGCGGCAAGCAGGCGTGAAGGCGGCCGGGGGTCCCCACGCAGGTCGGGAATACACGTCCCAGCGGGCGCGGATACGCATGTTACGCATTTCGTCTGCCGTCAGGATCAAGGCTTCGTCTTCGAATAGATTGGCGCGCCGACTGCGTTCGGCAGTAGTCAAAGCGAACCATTAGCGAGATGCGGTTTAGTATCGGCTTGATGCCCCGGCTTTTTGAACGAAGCTAAGCTAACTTGCCGCAGTCTGGCAGTGGTCGTTCCGCTTCCCCGAGTTTGCGTTGGACATGGACATCGCGTCCCGCGCTTTACAGTTCGGCTTGGCACCGACGCCCTTTCACCATGGTACATGCAGCTTGCTGCTCGGCGTGAGCGGCGGCTGCGGGCGGACGGTCGTCGGCTGTTGGGTGGCGCGATAGCACCCATGGAAGCATGTCGGTCCGTTTCCATGCGGTCCTCAGCATCAACGTCGTTCGCGGCGGAAAAGCTCGACTGGGTCGAACGACAGCGGCCTGACCGTTGTATGGCTCCAGTCCACGCATGGACTGCCTCCGGATTGCAAGCTGGTAAATAGGCGCGCCGTCATTTTCATCCCTGCCTAACCGTCGTCTTCCTGCAGCACAGAACGCACACGTTGAGTTAGTTCGGATAGGCGGAACGGCTTATGAATAAGTCGAAACTCGTCGACCGCTGCGTGACGTTCGAGCACATCGTCCGCGTAGCCGGAAGTAAGCAGTATCTTGATCTCGCTGCTCCGTCGTTTCGCTTCGCGTGCGAGCTCAACACCATTCGGTCCATTCGGCATTACGATATCGCTCAAGAGTAGGTCAAATTCCTGACCGCTCTCGAGAATCCGTATGGCTTCGGTGCTATTGTGGACACAGAGAACCCGGTACCCGGAGGTGGTCAGCATTGCTGATGTGACTTCCACCAGATCGTCATCGTCGTCGACCAAGAGAATTCGCTCTGAGCTTCCACGCACAGCTCGAGTTTGCTCGGTTTCCAGCTCGGCATGAGGCTCTTGTGTGGCTTTAGGCAGGTAGAGCGCGATCGTGGTGCCGGCATTGGGCGCGCTGTCGACCGTAACATACCCGTTGGATTGCCGGACAAAGCCATAGACCATGCTAAGACCGAGGCCGGTGCCTTTGCCGACTTCCTTGGTCGTAAAGAAGGGCTCGAAAATCCGATCCCGAATCTCGGGAGCCATCCCGTGGCCTATGTCGGCGACGGTCAGCCTCACATATGGTCCGGCCGGGCACTCGGCTACGGCTCCCTCATCGAGGACGACGTTCCGCGTCTCGATCTCGAGCACGCCGCCACCGGGCATCGCATCGCGACCGTTTAGCGCCAGATTGAGGAGGGCTGTCTCCAGCAGGGATGGATCGACCTGGCACAGCCATAGCCGCTTGTCGGTTCGCATTCTGACCTCGCATCCTCCTCCGACCGCCTGACGGACGAGCCCCTCGAATTCAGAGATCAGCTCGTTCGCGTTGACCAGTTTGGGGTTGAGTTTTTGCCGGCGGGAGAAGGCGAGGAGCTGTGCGGTGAGCTTCGCTCCCCGATCAGTCGCGCGTCGCGCCGTTGCGGCGAACCGACGGATATTGCCGTCATCCGCCGCGCCCTCGATGAGCTCGAGGCTTCCCGAAACGACGGCAAGCAGGTTGTTGAAGTCATGAGCAACGCCGCCCGTGAGTTGTCCGACGGACTCCATCTTCTGGCTCTGATGCAGTTGCTCCTCAATGAGCTGGCGCGCTTCCTCAGCATGCTTCTCCTCCGTGATATCTCGGAAGAAGATCGCGAGACCCTCGCCCGAAGAGAACGCGTTGATTGCATACCAGAGTCCACGCCGAGGGCAGTGTACTTCGAACGAAACCGGACGGCGGCCCGACATGGCTTTTCGAAACTGGCTGAGGACTTCCGTGTTGGAGGCATCCAAAAGGACCTCCTGCAAGTTCATGCCAATGAGTTCTCGCCCTTCGGCGATCTGCGTCCAAGCCCTTTGGTTGAAGAAGCTGATGCGCCAATCGCGATCAATGATGACGACGCTGTCGGTCGTGCTTTCGAAGACCATCGTGAGCCGGGCCGCGGCGTCCTCCGCTCTCTCCTTCGCGTCGGACAATTCCCGCTCACGACGTTCCAGCGCGTCGACCATGGTATTGAAAGCGTCGGCGACCTGCGCGATTTCGGACTTATCTCGGATGTTCACGCGGCGGGAGTAGTCGCCGAGCCGCCATTGGTTGGCGGCATCGAGCAATAAACCAAGCGGGCGATGAATGAACTGCCGGGCCCCAAGCAGCGTCAGAACTAACACCATCATGGCACTTAAGGTGATTAGCAGGATGTCGTGTCGCGTGCGACGCTGGATCTCGGCAAAGGCCCCCATCTTATCGAGGCCAAAACTGACGCGCAGTCCTCCGGAATCGGGCCCGAGACCGGAGAAACCAACAATTCTGTCGACGCCGTCGACGTCAATCAAATCTGCCGTGAGACCGTGGCCAAGAATCGGTTCTTTCTTGCCAACAAACTTGCCGTTATCGGGATAGCGGGCAAGGTACGTGCCGTTGCGATCCGTGATCGCCAGCGCCGCTCCCGCTGGAACATCCATCCGTGCAATGTAGTCTGCAAGCCAATCAAGGCCGAGGGGTGCGATAACGACCCCGCCTATTCGACCGTCCTCTCCATAGAAGGGCAGCACAAAATGAATGAGCTTCCGGTGAATTGAAAGACCGGTCGAGAATTCTCCCACAGTAAACGCACCGGTCTTCAACGCCTCCGCAAAGTAGGGCCGCCCGGAGACATTGACCGGCCTACGATCACTGTCGGTGTCGCAGAAAGGTTGGCCATTCTGGTCGGCAACCAGGAAAGTGAGGAATGCCGGAAACCGCGATTTCATCCCTGCCAGGGCCACATTGCACGCTTTGCTGTCCTTCGCCTTGATCGCCGGAAGTTCCGACAGCGCAATCAACACTTGCCGAATGCCCTGAACGATCTGCTGCTGCTCTTTGGCGGCGAGTTTAGCCAGGTTGAGCGCCTGGTTCTGTACTTCGACCTGGCGCGTGCAGCGCAGCTCAACTTCATTGTACGCTTGGATCGCAATCGCGGGCAGCAATGCGACCGCAAGAAGCATCCATAGGCGTGAAAAGATTGTCATTCGAGGGCACCCTGATCATAGCGAGCGTGCGGATGCCGCATAGGCCATCCTGCAAATTGGTCTGTACATCTCGACAGTTCGAAACATTCGCCTGCGATGCGATCGGGACCGAACCGGTGCCCTTCGGCTTGCCGGCGAAGCCAAAGCCAGAAATCGAAGGCATGACGACTGCGTCCTCCGCGCATCCGCCATAGCGCCTACGATCCTAAGCGGGCCCACAGTTTTAAGCAGCTCGAATACTGAGCCGGGCGATCCATGTCTATTGATCAGCGGAAGTGCGTTCGAATGACGCGAGCGGACGTGGGTGAAGTGATTGTCTAGTCCATCAATCATCGTCGTGAATTGCGGAAGGGCTCCGAACTTGGCTTCGGCTTTTCGCCAGTCGCAGTCCGTGCCCCACTGGCGCATCTACTTTCCAAGCGCAGCCTGCGGCCTATTCCGAAAGCTGATCGCCATGCAGTTATAGGCGTTCATCAGGCGATCGCGATCGTGAGATCCACGCGTATCCGCCTGGTCCCTCATTCACCTGGGACTGGATTTCCCGACAGCACGGTGGCGAACATAGGAGCCGATCCAGCGTAGGTATGGGAAGCCGACGCGGTGCCCGGCCTATAGTCAATAGCCACAGCGACCGGTGATTTGCCGAGAATATTGGGTATAGCCTTTTGGAAGTGCGGCGTTACCGGTTCGCCGACGCCGCGGGCAGCGACGGGCATTGCTGTGGCAACGGCGACAGCGGTAACGGCCGCGCCGACGATAGATCGCATTGTCATGACCGCGCTCTCCTTGTTGCATCCTTGCCCCGGAGAAATGCTCTCGCTGCGTCCGGAAAAAGCACCAAGAACGGACAAAAATCGTGTACCGTCGAGGCTGCCAGATTCAACTCTGCTGTGGTAACGTCGCACTTTTCAGCTTGCACCTCGGGAATTGCTTTAATCGCGCGCTGTCGTCGCCAACAGATCACCCGCCCGGAGTCGGTAACCCGCCAAAGGCGCTACTCGGTGGATTGGTTTCGACTGATAGATGGTCGCTCGTTCGGGCTTATCATCGGGCAGGAGCGCGAATTCCGGCGCGGAATGCCCTTCGAATTCGACGTGGGACCGATCCCGGCGACAATACGCATTATGTTAACGAAGGACATGGCTTTCGATGTCCCTCCTGCAGCACGGGTGGTTGATCTCAAGCTACCAATCAAAATTGCGGAAGGCGCGACCACCAATGTGAGGGCGGCCCGGGTGAGAGTGGTTCGAAACCTTCATGGCGTTCTCCTGTAACAGGAGATGGCGCATATTGGGCTAGGTGTGCGCCTGCCGGAACGGGGCCGAAGCCCTCTTGTTACGGAGAAGCAGTGCTGCCGCCTTCTCGAACAGCCGATGCAGCCTGTTCAACTAGCTCCACAACGGCGTCAGCGTGCGACAACATGACGGCGTGTGAGGCACCTTCAATCGTGACGGTCTTCTCCGATCCCGCGCGTTCCGCCATAAATCCCAGCAGATTAGCCGGAATGCTGTTGTCCCTCGTTCCAAAGATGAACCAGGACGGAATGGCTTTCCAGGCTGCAACATCAGACACCTCCGTCATGGCGCGTTCCGCCATCGGGCGCTGTGTCAGGGCCAGCAGCTTCGTTTCAGTTTCCGAGAGGTCAGCCGCATACTGTGCCCTGAACTTGTCAGGTTGAAAGTACAGGTCCCGGCTACCGTCCGCGAGCAGAATGGGGGCCGCCGTGTTCGCCTCGACGGTGCTGCCGGGAAAGCGGCGCAACAGCGTGGCCACGCTCTCCCCTACATCCGGCGCGAAGGCGGCCACATAGACCAGCGCCTTCACGCTTTGGTTGCCATTGGCCGCGTTGGTGATGACCGCACCGCCGTAGGAATGACCGACTAGAATGATAGGGCCATCAATCGTCTTGAGGATGGAAGAAATATAGGCGGCATCGCTACTCACTCCACGCAACGGGTTCGGAGCCGCGACCACTTTGTATCCCTTGGTGAGCAATAGTTCGAGGACGGGTTTCCAGTTGGACAACGACTCAGCGAATGCGCCATGCAGGAGAACTATAGTGATCGTGGGTGGGTCGACCATCGATTTGGCTCCGTCAATCAGTTGACGCCCGCCTCCGACGAGAGAGAGCCGGGGTGTACCGGGCTAGGTCGCCGCGGTATTCAGCCGGTCCTGTGGAGTTTCCAAACCGCGGAACATCTCGCGGATTTTGCGGCTTAACGCGCTTTTCTTTTGCGCGTTCCAAAGACGCGCGAAATTATTTTTAGAACTCGGCCCGCATCCGCCTTTTTTGTGCATGAGGTTTAATCTTATTCATCGACACGAAGTGACAGATGAATTGCTATCACATCGTCGCAATCTCCCGAGGCTAAATTTTTCCTGCTTCAGAATCCAGAAGCCTGCGAAGGCTCCGATCACCATTGCCATTGCTTATGGCGGATCGCCGACGAGTTGATCAAATGGCCGGTCGATGTCTGCTTCTAGCCGATGCTAGCGAAAGGGCTTGAGGCGCCGAGCGAACAATGATTCCTGCTGAAGAGGTGGCAGGAGGGGGCGGCAGGACCGAGATCGGAGGGCAGCTCTCTTCTGAGTTTGACCCTCGACGAGATGATCCCGACTGACCATCTGTTGCGACGGATCACTTGCGCGTCGTTGTCGGCGCATTCGCGCTCGCCTACGGCGTCTGGCGCTTCTTCGAACCGTCTGCGCGTAGCGCATCGCGGAAGATGCTGATTGAACTCCCGGGCCGGGCTGGCTTTTCGATCAGCCCCGGCATAGGTCAGACGAGATCGTGTGGCATTCGATGACGAGAGCTTGAGCCCCCTCTCCGCCCCTAAGCCGGAAGTTGCCCCGGTGCGCTGTATCTCCCGGCGTCAAGATAAGAGACAAAAGAAATGGCACGCATTTTCGGGACTGACGCGGCGAGTCAAAAATACGGAAACATCAAAAGAATCAAAATCTATGGCGGAGAGAGTTGGAGTCAGACTCACGATTCATGATCGTGGAGCTGAATTCCAAGCATCAACCGGCGCAGATGCGCCAGGCCGTCGTCAATGATGCCGACAAGACCGAAGGCAAGGATCGCGACCTGGTGCATGACGACTCCGGGACGCTCGGGCTCGCCGACGACAAAGATCTGAACAGGGACGATAAGGACTTGGCAATGAAAGATCGCTGAAGGGCAGGGTAATCGTTGTGGCAGTGGGCGGCCCCTGACATCGGCGAAGCCATCGCGCGTTGCGCACGGCCGAGAGCGCAATGTCGTGCTTGGTCGCTCGCTAGCAAGAGGCGCTGAAAGGATTGCTGGCGAGCTTCCGTCCGAACGTAGAGCCGGCTCGACGTTCCGGTGAATGATGCGGTCCCGCCCTTACTGACGCGTGCTAGCCAGCGGGAGAACAGGCTGCCCCCTTCACAGGCTTCACAATTCGCACAGCCAACCGCTATCGGCGGGAGTACAAAATCGCGGGAAATCGTAGTTTGGCGTACAAAATCGTGCCGCATGGTAGCGGGGGTCCGCCACATCGCTAAACCCACTGTTTTGGAAGCCCTTTTTTCGTACCGACGGGCAGCCTAACTCGCGAGGTCGCCTCCTGATACCCCGTCAAAGCCCGCCTTTTCGCACGCAATTCCTCGCCGCAAAATGTGTGTGCGAATAGGTGCAAATCCCGGAGGCGCAACATCCGATCTCCGCGAAAGCCCAAGACGACAGGCGCCCCTACCGAGTCGCCGCCGCGGCGATGATCTGCCGGGGGCCCGCAGACCTGACTGCTCAATCAGCGAGCGGAGTTCCGTTTCTCCTCGTCGGTGAGGGCCTGCGCCTGTTCGGGCGTCAAAGTGCCGTTTCCGACCACCTGAAACACGCTGTTGGTGTCGTAGCTCTGCCTGTTCTTGCGGCCCGGCTGCTCTTCGTTTTCAGGACCGCCGTCGCCGCTGCCGAAGCCGAGGAATTCGACGATGATGATCGAAGGCCGATCGCCGTCGCGCGATGCTGCTGGCAGCGTCGCCGTTTGCGCGGCGGAGCCGGCCACGTTGGAGGCTTCGGTCAGGCCGGCGATGTTCGGCGCCAGCACCGTTGGAAGCCCCGTCGTCGCCCCTGATACCGTGATGTTGGCGGCATTGAGGATGCTCAGCGCCGCGATGTTGAAGTCGCCGACCACCCGAATGCCCGCATCGCCGGCATTGATCTCGCCGCGGAAGGCGAGGAGATCCATGCGGCTTTTCTTGCGCACCGGTCTGTCCTGTTGCGGGCCGCCCGATGTGCCGGCCGGCGGATTCCACGTGGGCTGCTTCGCCGCCGCATCGCCGCTTGCCTGCAGCGCATCCAGTACGCCGATGCCGGCGCCGGTCGAAAGGCCGAAGGCGTCGACAGAGACGCGCCCGTCGTTGTCCATCGTGAACTGCAGCGGAATGTTGAAGACCGATGTCTTGGCGCCAGCGCCGGCGCTGATATTGCCGTTCGAGGTCCACATCGTCAGATCGCCACCCTGCAGCGTGAACACACGGGAGACGTAAAGATCAATGCTATCGTCGGCCATGATGCGGACGTCGCCGCCACGGCGGGTGATGATGCCGCCCTGACCATAATTCTTGGCGTCCTCGCTGTGATAGCCTACGGTGACCGTGCCGTAAGGCGCCATGATGCTGATATTGCCGCCGGACTGGGTCTGCACGATGCCACCCCGCACCATCACATCGCCCCAACCGCCGCTCACCTGTGTGGGCGAGGCCCGAAACAGCCTGTCGATCGCCGAATAGCCGCGGGTGTACTGCTTGAATCGAAGGCTGTCGGCGCCGTTGTAGTCGATGCCGGTCTCCTTCAACTCGGTGAACAGCACTTTCTGCAGGAACGCCTGCTGGGTGAGCTTGGCAGCGCGGCGAACAGCGCACGCCGTTCGCTGGCCGGCCGGTCTTCGTAGCTGAGGCCCTTGAGGAACTCACCCAGTTCCTTCTCGTAGGTCCGCACTACCTTGCCCGCATTGGCCGGGTAAGACAGCGGGAAGGCTGGATCGGAGGCGTTACGAGGATCGAGATAAAGATCGGCGAAGCCGGCATAGTCCGCACCGCCGGCGGTGCCAGCGATCATGTTGATGTCGCCGCCCTTATCGGGAAGCGCCAGATTGGGGGTGTCGATATCGGTGCCCTTACGGGCTTCGCCGAAATTGGCGACCAGCACATTGCCGGTGCTCATAATGCCGCCGCGGGACAAAATGCCCTCACCGGCAACGAAGGTGAGATTGCGGCCGGCTTCGACCCACAGCGCACCTTCGCCGAGGAAAGCGATCTGCGGTCGGATGATGTCTCGTCCGGCGATGACGCTTGACACCTGCGAGGCATTGTTGTGCTGCGCAATCACCGCTCCGTAGAGGATGTCCTCGCCGGCATAGACATCGACCGGCTTCGGTACGGTGAGCTTCCAGGTGAAGGAAGGTTGCGAAGGAGTGGTGCCGATCGTGCCGTTCAGGGCGTACAGCCTCACGGGGTCGGGATCCGCGGCATGAAGCGGAACGAAGCAACGCTCCCAGTTGGTGTTCGCGCCGACCGGCTGCGGAAGCGCGTCTCCGACTCCGAGTTGAAGGAACGTATTGCGATCGATCGCAAAGGGCGTGAGCGGACCGCGACGATATTGTGCGGCAATATCCTCCATCCGGATCTGCTGCTCGGAGACAAGGATGTCGTTGTCAGCCAACAGCTCCAGCGTTCCCGATGCGCTGGACGCCAACACCAGTGGTAGAGCCAGCTTGGACTCGACTGAAACATCGCTCTGAAGCGAGGTCAGGCGTAGCGTCGGCGGCAGAAGATTCAGCTTGGAATCAAGCCGAGCCCTCGGATTGTTTTCGCTGGTCGCACCAAGTCGAACCTCATAGGCCCCTCCGAGGCTCAGATCCGCCGCTCTCAAAATGTTTCCCTGATATGCGACGTTGCCCGAGGTCGAACTCGCATCGACCGCAGCACGATCGGAGAAGCTGACGAAGGCCGATCCGCGCTTGTTTGCCGTAAGATTGGCGTCCACTTGCCCAATCAACGTCGGATCGTAGATGCCTTCGATGGTGATATCGCCGACCGCGGTGACGCTGGCGGTCGCATCCATCAGCCCGATCAGCATGGCGACCGGCGCATCCCGATAGTACGGCGAACTGGAGAAGCTGGTCCGCTCCCGCCCGAGTGCGCCGCTCGCGGCGATGCGGTTGCCGGCATTCAGCGCGGCATGGCCGCGGCCGAGCATGTAGACGCCGCCGAGAAGATCGCGCCCGGTCTCGATGTCCAGATTGCCGCCGCCACGGACGACGAGGTCTTCGGCCCGGGCGACCGGCCCGGCCTGGTCCTGAGGCGTCGTCGGCGTGGTGAGGTGCCCGGTCGTCGGAATGGCGACCGAGAGGTCCTTGCTGTCGCGACCCGCGCGCACCCGCACATCACCGCCACCGAGCGGGCCGACGCCGGACTCGAAATTGGCAAACATGATCGACCAGCTCGCCTGGTCCTTGACCGTCGACGCCGCTGGATCGCCGGTCCAGTTGGTCTCGCCGTAGTGGAATAGCCAGGCCGCCGTGCTCTGTTTGACCACCGGAGCGGTGATGTCACGCCCTGCGGTCAGAATGATGTCGCCACCGGCGGTCGGGTAGTCGCCGAGCTTGGAGCCGACAACGAAGCCCGCCGCGGTCGGCGTCTTCATTCCCGCGGTGTAGATCACCGATGTGTTGGACTTGAGCTCGATATCGCGGCCCGCATTCACGCGGATATCGCCGGTACCGGTGCGGACGATCGTATCGGCGCGATGTCGCGGCCGCTTCGACGATTCCGCCGATCGGCGGTGCGTGGTCGAAAGCCTCAAGCCCGCGGAAGCGCACGTGGTGCGCGCGTCCGTCTGTTCCGTCGATCAGGGCGTAGGCCTCGCCAGTCAGTTCGTCATGCAATCCCTGGTCGACCAGCCGTCCGATAATCTCGGACGACGGCTGTCCGCCTTCGATGACGGAGTCGGCGACGCAGCGCGCTTCCCCACGTTCGGTAAAGGCGCGGTGCATGGTCTTGATGATGTCGCCGCGCATACCAAGGTCGCGCAAGCTCCGCTCGGACTCGAGCCCAACCATCCATTCCCCCGGCGCGGCGGACGCGGCAAGGCCCATCTTCTCCAGATGTTGAAGGCGACCGACCATCAGGCGCCGGATCTCGGGATCAGACTTGCCGGGATTCTCTGGGCGAAGGTCGATATAGCCGGTCTCATCTGCTGCCAGCCGGATCTCTCGATCTACCCGCGTCCATCGCTCCGCCGTGACTTCCCTCTCCAGTGAATTGCGGATCTCGTGCTCCGGCTTTGGACCCAGTTCGATGGCGACCAGTTGCTCGGCGCGTGAGCGCAGTCCCTGGCTGATGTAGTCGCGGGAGATCACGAGGTCCGCCCCTTCCTCATCTACGCCCCGAACGAGGAGGTGGACGTGAGGGTTGTCCGTGTTCCAGTGATCGACGGCGACCCAATCGAGCCGAGTACCGAGATCGACTTCCATTTGCCTGGCGAGATCGCGCGTGAAGGCTCTGAGGTCGGTCATCTCAGCGGCATCCTCGGGTGAGACGATGACACGGAAATGATGCCGGTCGTCCCGTCAGCGATCCGCGAAGCCTGCGTCGTCAGTGCGGTCACTGCCGGCATCGAACATCACCGCCTTCTCACTGTTACGGGTGACGCCGTCACGCTTCAGATAGGAAAGATGGGCGGTCAGCGGCGCGGAACGGAAGGATCGTCCCTGGTGACGAACGACGCGCGCCTTCACCACTACGCGGCGGGCCGGGCTGAACAGGCGGTTGCGGCTAAAGCTGATCCGGCCGCGCCCGAAGGTCGAGCGCCCATAGCTGGAGGAGCGCCCACCCGCAGCCGCATGCGAGGGGCTGTGACCGGCCTTCTTCACCGCACGCAGCACCTGGTTGATGAAGCTCTTGGGCTTTGGCGCTCGCGTGCCGCGGATGCGGCCAGGCCGGATGCGCAAATCGCTGTCGCCCACGCTCACGGCAACGGCTCCGCGGACATGAAATCGCAGCCAGTGCCGAAAACACTGTTGAATTCATTGGCAAAAACATTAGGCGCGGCACGCGCCCCGACCGACCGGCACGGTAGAACCCAAGCCATCCCAATGGCTTGCGGTTCGACCGGCGAGCCTCTTTTATCTCGCCGTCCTGCCGTCCTGCCGTCGTGGTGTCGTGGTCTCCCGGCCGCCGGTTCCCGAAAGAGCCACCGCGACTTGGCACCCAACTCGCGAAGCCCCAACTGCTTCCGAGCGCTTGCGATAGCGATCGTTACCCGAAGGGCCGAGACACCGTAGGGTGGCTCGGTGAGGAGCGAAGCGACGAGTAGAGCGCAGGCCGAAGGCATCGCCCATACGCCATCAGCTTGCGAACCCGCACACTTGGTCATTGCGATAATCCCGAATCTGATCGAGGAACGAACACGCCACTAGGCCGGGGGACCATGGGCGAAACATCGGGCGCCGAGATTGCGGTCGTGGCACCGCTCGACGGCATGAGCGCCAGCAACCGATCGCGCGTTTTCATTCGATCGGACCGCGTGACGAATAGCGTCGCAGCTGCTGATGACTGTCCGCTGGACGTCCGCCTCGGCGGCAGTTCGATGGCAAGCAGATTTGCAAGCTTTGCGACGTATGCTCGCGTCTCGTCGGGCAAAGAGCCGCCTGCGAGATGCTCCTCATAGCGAGATGGTCCCGCGTTGTACGCGGCAAACACGCCAGCGAAGCCATACCGATCGAGCTGTTCGCGCAAGTAAGCCGTGCCGGCCAGAATGTTGTCGTGCGGGTCGTATGGGTCGTTCCCGAGATTGTAGCGCTCGCGAAGTTCCGCCCAAGTCGCCGGCATGATTTGCATCAGGCCCAGGGCGCCTCTGGGCGACTTGGCGTGCACATCTCCAGCGCTTTCGATGCTGATGACTGAACCGATCCAGTCCATCGGAATTGCAAAACGCTTCGAGGCTTCGTCGACGAAAGCTGCAAACGGGTTGCTTGCCTGAGCAACCGCGCGACCTACCACCGATCCACTTTCAGCTAGAGCAGCACTGTCCGACGCCGCGAAAATAAGTAGCAGCGACACGACAGCCCAAATACGCACGCCCGACCAAGCCAAGCATGCCGTCGTGCTCGCGCCCGTCCAGGGTAGAGCCGCTTCGCGCCGGCCATTCGGCCGCCCTGGACTGCCGCTGCGCGCGCCAGCCTTGCAAACATTGGTCGGGACGGAGGAATGGCCCCGCGATCGATCGAACAGAGGAATGACGAAGCGAACACGTGGAGCATGCACGATCATTCCTCCCATGTCCACACGGGCAGCGCACGGCCGATCACGGCCGATACCGGAAGAAATCCAAAATACCGGCCGTCCAGGGAGTCGTCCGACTGCCAATTCATGAGAAAGAGCTCACCGTCGCCGACGACGCGGCAGCCCTGCCATTTCGGCAGCGGCCTGCCTCGTCTGTCGCGATCCTTCGCCTCGCCCACCGCAATTTCATCGACCGAAATCGTGAGGCCGATTCTGCAGACGTTCTGCCCCGGCAGCGCCAGCACGCGCTTGAGCATGGGGACGCCGACCGGCAGATAGCCGTTCAGGTCGAGGAACGTCGCAAGCGGCTCGGACGGCTGAACGGCGACCAGCTCGGTGTCATGGAAGCGCTCCACCGGTCGCAAGCTATAGAGGCCGATTGGCACGCTCGCCGAAATATTCCAAATGTAGAGCGGAACCGGCTCCAGAGCGAATGTCGCGACGAGCGCAGCAGCCGCCCCAAACGTCGCAGTCAGCGTCTTCATGCGGCCGGTCATCGCATTATCCTCTGACGGTGAAGCCAAGCCTGGTGGCGCGCTCTCGTATACGGACGCGGGTTTTCGTTGACGGACAGGCGGTTATGAATGTGATGCCAATGATCAGGCGCAACATCAGCTGGATCGATGCCGAGCGCCTCAACGGCATCGATTATTTGCAGCACGCGCTCGACCTTCGGCCAGCCTGACAGCCGCAGCAAAATCTCTCCGCCGGGCTTCACGTAAGGCACGGTCGAGCAGCGCTGTCCTGGCGCAACCGCGCGCAAAATGTCCACGCGCGAAATGATTGTCCCAAAGTCGTTGGAGGTCCAACGGACGAAGGCAAAGATGCTGCCGGGCGCAAATGACAGGACACGCCGGTGGCGATCGATCTTGCGTTCCTCGACAACGCGGCCGAACCGAATGCGGTTTTCTATGCGCTTTTCGATCCACAACACTTCCACTTCCGTGAGATCGCTCATACGGCGGCACCCTGACGCTGGAGTTGGCAACCGTGAGCTTGGGACTCGGTGGAGAGTGCGTATGGCCTGGAAAGGCAGGCTGGACTGTCGGGCTGCCGTTGCCGAGCGCCGCCAACGTGGCTTTTGGCCTGCTCCGTTAGAAGAAATCCGAAGGATTTCTGGTTAGTAAAGTTAGAGCGGCTGGAAAGCGCGGAGAAACAAGCTCTTAAGTCCGATTCCGGTCCCCGATAGCACGAGGATCGGGTCCCCGATAGCACGAGGGTTGCGGTCCTCGATGGCACGAGCTGATTCACAGGTTGTCCTCCGAATTTGGAACGAGACCGCGACGGCGCAAGCGGGCCGTTAAGGGATCAACAGGCGTAGGTGCGAAATTCAATCGCTCGCTGCCGTTCCGGTCTCGCGTGAGCACGAGCTGATAGCCGGGCAATGTCTGGCGCTGGACGATCTGGCGGACGTCGTAAGCAAAATGCTTAAGCGGCGAGATGATGCCGGACTTGGCATGGAGGTGCACAAGGTCGAAGCTCCAGCCGCCATCTTGGCGTCCACCGTGCTTGCGCACGACGCGGTAGAGCCACCGCTCAAGCCCGCCCGTGAGCTCGAAATACGCGCGATCGATCGTCAGCACGAGCGCGTCATCGATGACGCCGGCATAGAACCAATCCGGCAGGATCAGCTCGATCCCAAATGGCCGACCGTTTGCATCGGCCGTCTCTTTCCATTCGTTGATCCAGGAGAAGCGGTGTCGCCGTCGTTCTGCTGGCTGACGGATCGATGTCAGCACGGTTGTTGACTGAAGCCTGTCGAGGCCGGCCTTGAGCCGATCATAGTCGCGTGCGCTGGTGCCACGGCCGACGAACGTCAAGATCTCGTATGGCGTTGCAGCCATCAGGCGCGAGGTCTTCAAGCCTGCGTCACGCGCTTCGACGATCTGGGACGCGGCCCAGATCAGAACGTCTGCATCCCAGATGGTCGCCATGCCGTGTTCCGGCACGGCTTCGACACGAATTGCGATCGCACCGGCACGAAAATCGATCGGCACCACACGTTTCGTCTTTGCAAGGGAGAAGAACGGATAGGCCATCAGATCCTGCGCGTCGCGGGGCGCGAGATCGCCGGGCAACGCCCGGAAGAGCTCAAGCTGATCGCGCTCGGAACGGTGCTTGCGCCGCATGGTCACTGCTCACGCGGCAATCAGCGACGTTCCTGGCCCGCATACGGGCGCAGCGCGGGATGCTTCTTGGCCGGCAACACCGTTCCCTTGCCGGGGTCAGAGGTCGAGGTCTTGGCGCCGCGGTCGGCCCACGCTTTCAGATCATCAACGGCGTAAACGACCCGTCCGCCAATCTTCCGATATATTGGTCCCGTGCCGTACGTGCGGTGCTTCTCCAACGTGCGACCGGACAGGCCAAAGTAACGCGCGGCCTCAGGCGTACGCAGGAATCGCGGGGGAAGACCGGCCATCGGATCGGGCATTTGAGGACTCCAAGAGGACAGCGCACCACGCAAGGCGGTGCTGGCGCGTGTGCGGTCATCATGGAGAAGCGCGATGTCGGACGGGGATGCCGAAGTTTGAGGGGACGATTTTCGATACCCCCTAAGCGGAAGGGCTATTCGTCCCTGCGCCCGGGCCGGAGAAGTTTGCGGTAACCACCGCGCATCAACGCGAGGCCGCCTTGCACCAGGCGGACCGTCCGATTGCGCAGATCATGCGTCTTCCAGGCACGATCGGGGATTCGCTTTTTGCCGAACAGCGCTTCGGCGATAACGCGATAACTTCCGCCGGTGCTGTGAGCATCGAGCGCACGGATCGCGGCGCTCAGACGTTCGCGCCGCTGTTTAGATAATTGGTGAAAGGCAGGACCTGGCACGCGTCCATTCATCGCGCGCCACAGCCGGCGGGCTGCATACGCACGCGCGTCGAAATCGCCATCAAACGGCAATTCGGCTGTGTACGACGCGCCGAGCTGCGGCGGCTCCTTGGACCAGATACGGTGATCTACCGCACCGATGCGCAGCACGGCGTGCCAGCCGTCGGCGGCGCGCCGCACCTGACCTGTTGCGAGGTCGAGCAGCGGTTGAGACGCTGAACCGCGATCGGCGGCCGAGACCAACTTGACCGGAACGACCGCCGCTAGAACCTCAGGCGCCCAAAAGATCGTCTGCTCGTCGAAGGACCTCCGCGGGTCATGGGCGAAAGCAGAGGCCCCACCTTCTCCTGAATTCTGGTGTCACTTGGCCATCGGGACTGTTGGCAATCATCGCCTCAAAGTCGCGGCGATAGTCCGCGTTACGACGAAGACATTCCCAGGCGATGTCGGTGATTTCGGCGTCTTGTAGGCTCTTGTAAGAATCCGGCGATCGCCAGTCGAACTCAGGCATTGCTTCCGCCCCATTGCATGCAGCTAACAAGGATTGCGGCGCAATAATTATAAACGATTCAGTTGTAGGAAGTCCCTAGTTTGGCACCACGTGGTGCACCAGAATGACCACCGGTTAGCCAAAGAAAAACGTTCTGCCTGCAGGTCGCCAGTCGGCGATTTTCTTCTATTTCGATCCGGTGCCGCGTAATAGACGGCCCTGCTCAGTCACCCATTTGGCGCGCGAGAGATGACTCTGATATGCGGTCCGCGCACGATCCGGCTCTCGCTCCGGATCGATGTGCAAGACGATTCGAGCGACCTCCCGCCAGTCCGCTCCCTGACCCTCCGCCTGCATAAGGCGAATGTACGTCACCACATGCTGTTCGTCATAGGCGGTCAGATTCGCCTCGTTCGGCGCAACATCCGCGACGTCAGGATCTAGCTGGGGCTTCGTCATGAGCATCCTAGCAAACTGCGAATGATTCTAACCTCTCAGACCGGTCGAGATTGTCCAACATTCTCATTTTAGCCCCATTCCGGGTTACCGACCAGCGAGCGAGCGGCAGCAATTACATACTATAGGAGATAAACCTCATAGTATGTAAAGAAGCAACTTGCGCTGATGGACATGCGCAAGTTGGTCGGCCGGAATTTCGCAAAACTGCGGAAGCAGAAGCGCTTCACGCAGGAGAAATTCGCCGAAATGTCCGGCTTCACCCAGCAGTATATTAGTGACCTGGAGCGCGGCCGCCGTAATCCGACTGTCGTAACCATTTTTGAGCTCGCCAGCACGTTAGGTGTCAGTCACGTTGATCTGGTGATCCCCGACGAGGAGGCGCGAAGCGACCGATCAAAGCCAGCCAAGCGGAAATGATCGGGTCGCAAGTCATTCTAAGTCATCATAACCCTCGACTCTTGCGAGCCGGGCCGAAGGCCCGGCGAGCGCCGGACGCGGATACGCGTCACCGCCGTCGATCCGGCTTGCCGGAGCGGCGGCGGTGCACCAGACCTGGACGCAAGGCCGCGCAACCGACCTCCGGTTACGCGGCCTGTGTCTTTAGACTGCACGCTCCATCAAGCGCTTTGCTTTGCCCTCCAGCTCAAGGCGTGTGTCCTGATGAGCCCTTTCCGCGAGCAAATGCGGTGATGCCCTGCACGAAATCAAAGATGCTTTCCGGCTTGCGATTTTCTTCACCCAGAACGGTCTCGACGATCTTCGCGCTCTCCGATTTGGAAAACCCGCCTTTGCGGAGGAAGGTCTCCCGGTCCTCGTCCGTGCGGGCAACGATCCGTTCCCTTGCAGCCTTGATGCCGGCGATGAATGGCGCGGGTGAGGAATTGGCAAAGCTCGTCAATGCGGGAGCGGCTTCATGCGCAAAGCGTTGCGCGGCGAATTTAGAATGCCTGATGGTGATCTCCTCGAAATTCTCTACGCCCCAGAGATTGCGGTTCATGCAGACGGCGCGAAGATAGAAGCTCGCAATTCCGAGCGTCTTGCTACCAACTTCGCTGTTCCAGCAATAGAAACCCCGGAAATACAAATCCGGTGATCCATCCGCCAGACGCCCCGCTTCGATCGGGTTGGTGTCGTCGACCAGAAACAGGAACACATCCCGGTCACTGGCATAGAGCGTGGTCGTGTCCTTGGTCACGTCCACAAAGGGATTGTGGGTCATGGTTGACCAGTCCATCACGCCGGGGACTTTCCACCGCGTGTCACCGGTGCCATTGCCCGCGATCTTCATGACGGCTGCGACTAGTTCATGATCCCAGATACGGCCGTAATCCGGCCCGGTAACAGCACGAAGCTCGACGCGTCCGCTGTTGGTCTCCAAAGTCTTCACGGGCTCGGCGCGATGCGACAGCAAGCCGTGTTGCAGGTTGATCGCGGATAGGGCTGCGGGAAGCTGCCGCAGATAGGATGTCGGCGCACCGACCAGCGTACACAACTGGCCGAAGCTCCAATGGGTCGGCGCTACCGGCTCCTCGCGTCCCGGCACTGTCAGGGCCAGCCGCTCGGCATTGTCCCGGCTCGCCTCCACCCGGATGGTTCGGCTTTCCACCGTTCGCGCTTGCGCGCGCTCGGCCCGGCCTCGCACCGATTCATAGAGTTCCGGCAGGTTCAGATACCGCTCGTCATCCGGTCGCGCAAACCACTCGGACGACACGCGGCCAATCCGCTGGCCGCGCGATACATCCACGCGGAAGCCGCCGGAAGCAGGCTGTTCATTCTGAGACAAGGTCATCATGTTCATGGTCGTTCTCCTATGGGCTGAGGTTGAAGCGCAGCGCTGCGCTGCAACCCTGCCCGTCGGCGAGACCTGGGGTAGCAAGGGCAAGGGCGGCCGGAGCGGAGGGGGATCACCCGCCTGACAAGGGCGCGCCAACAGCGCGCGTCTGCACGCGCCCGACGACATCGTCGTCATTGAATATCTTTGCGCGGAAGACCGGGGATACCGCTCCGGCCGGCACGGAATCGTGCTTCACCCTTGCCCGCGCGAGGGCGGAGCCCTTAGCAATTTCTTCAAAGGAAAATGCGCTTCTGCTTCCTTCCAAAGCGGCGCAAGAAACGCAAAAGGCCCCGCCTCCGGAGAAGCGGGGCCGATGATCCCGAGGGATCAGTCGCCGTTGCGGCGGGACCAGATCAGGGTGAAGCCCTCGTCGCCTTCGACCTTCACCAGCGAGGCGTAGATCGGGGCCGGGAAGCTCGGGTCGTCGAGCTTGACCGAGAGGTATTCGCGGTCGCTGTCGCGAGCGGTTTTCTTCCAGGCCGCTCCGAACTCGGTCACACCGTTGAAGATGCGGTAGTCGGGCGCCTTGTCGTTATCCTTCTCGGATGCGGCGAACCTCGCCTTAATGTTCAGCGTCAGCGTCTTGATCGAGCCGACGTAGCCGTTGTCCGAAGTGGTGAAGGTGCCGATGGTAGCCATGGTGGTCTCCGTTTGTTGCTCGGGCCGCGCCTATCGCAGCCTCGATGGCGATCCTTGGCCCGGGGAGCGATCGGCCCGCAGCCTTCAGGCCCGCAGCGCCAGCGGAAGACGGCGATAGCCTGCTTTTTTGTCTCCCGCGAGGAATGCCGCCATTTCGCGGCAGGGGAAAAAAGCAGGCGCAGCCATTGCGGGGAAGGCGATCGAGGCTTTTGCCGTCCCTCGGGCCTGATCAGCCCATTCGAGGTTGCGTTGGACGCGCCATGAACGAGCTGACGGAGACCACCATGGCGGCCGACACCGACGCAGCACAAGGACGGGACTGGATCGATCGTACACATGCTGACATCAGCGCATCAACGGCAAGAAAGACGCATTCTGGCAAACGCTAGCGCCCCTCGTCGCATTCCCGCGTGGCAGGATGAAGGTGCTGCTAGAGCGATCCGCCAGGCAGCGCTTGCAATACCCCAGTCTGCAGACGACAAAGCGTCCGGCCTCATCGCTTGCTGTTGATAGGCGAGCACCACATAGCGGTCCACATGGCTGCCGCAGGCGGCGTCGATCAGAGTGATCGAGGTCTCGCTCGTGGCGGGGCTTCCATTCAGCGGTCGCCGCTGTGCGCAAAAAAAATCGGCCGCGCGCCGGTCAGGCGCGTGGCCGAAATTTTGGAACCGGGGCCGCTCGCGCGGCCCGGCTTAAGCCTCATTCTGCGGCCTGCGAATATTCATCATCGCCTTGCGCCTCGCTTGGCACAGCCGCCCGATCCTCCGGCCTGGCCGTTCTCAGCAGCGAGGCAGCCAGTCGGTGGCAGCCAGCAATTGCTCGGCGGCTTCAGCCATGTCGACCTTCATATCCACCATTCGCTCGGCGGCCTCGCCGCTGACACCTTCGCAAACAGCCTCCAGAATGCGCGCCTTGGTGACGCGACCAAGATAGCTGCGCACCGTTGGCCGCCAGAAGCCGGTCATGTCGAGAGACACGGCCTCCGCAAGCCGGTCGGCCGTTGCCAACGCCCGCGGCCGCCGCTCCCACGGCAGTTTCACCGCATTGACGGTGAATGCGGCGCAATGCGCAAACAAGTCCATGCGACTATCGTGGTCGAGTTCGGCCACGAAAGTCCAAAGGTCAGTGACGTCACGGGGCATCTGCCTTGCCCAATTGTTTGCCGGGCGCAGCGATACGGCCGCATCGGCTATCTGCCCGCCTGCAAATTGTTGATCCAGCATTCCGCGTTTCCCGTCTCGGGCCCCTATCAGAAGCCCGGTTTCGTGGCAAAATACGCCGAAGGTCTGCGCCGTGCGGGGTTTCCCGAATGAGCGCACGCAGCCCGCAAAGTCGCTGATGCCATTGTCGAACGACCGCGATGTTAGCTGCGGTGCATAAATCCGCTTGTGGCTCTTCTCGGACATTGCTGGCAAGCAGCTAGGCGGCACGCCCCGGCCAATGGACTCTGGTACGGATTGGCGCAATCCTGCGGTCGCAAATAGTCCCAGTGCAGGGACTGCCTATTTAGCCGACCAGCAAATATCGGGAGGACAACAACATGAGGACGCAGGACAAGACGCTAGTCGCTTCCATCGTGGCTGCAGTGATACTCACCGCAACAGCCAGTGCTCAACAGGCGCCATCCCCACCTCCGATAACGCCTTATGGAGCGCCACTGGGGCTCGAGGCAGCCAAGAAAGTGATGGCTGCCGCGGAAACGGAGGCCGAAAAGAACAACTGGGCGATGGCCATCGTCATCCTCGACAGCACGGGCCACACGGTGATGCTGCACAAGCTCGACAATACGCAATACGGCTCTCTTATGGCTGCCGAGGACAAGGCGCACAGCGCGATTAACTACAGGCGCCCTAGCAAGGTGTTCGAGGATCTCGTGGCGCAGGGGGGCATGGGTTTGCGTTCATTGGCACTCCGTGGGGCATCTCCACTAGAAGGCGGCATTCCCATTAATGTGGATGGCAAGATTGTCGGGGCGATCGGCGTCTCTGGCGGGACGTCAGTTCAGGATGGCCAAGTCGCAAAGGCGGGTGCCGACGCCGCGAAGTGAAAACCGCGCTCGCATCACCGAGGTCGCCTTGTCGCGCGGCCTCAACGCGTGCGCCTTGTCGCTTATGCAACTGGCGACGTCCGCTGTTGGCCCAAGAGCGAAGGTCGGCTTGGCTTCGAAATGGTCCGCTTTATCGGGGTAGCGCGGAAGTGACCGACCGATCAGCCAAATGGCGCTATTGGACCCAAAGTCGAAGTCGGATTGGCGGTAGGCGCGCCGTTCACCTAAGTGGCGCGAACATAACCGTAGCGCAGGTTCGAGGGCTGCTTCGCGGCTTGTGTGTACTCGTTTTTGAGCGCTGCGAGGCGGTCCTCGGAAAAGGTCGGCATCCTGATGTTCCCAGCCGCCTTCAGCTTGATCTTGTAGAACCTGGTGGCGTTGCCCGCGAAGATTAGCTGCTTAGTAGCGCTGTTGGCATCGCCAAGCGCCGCAAAGCCGTACTTCTTCTGCATATCCTCCGGGATTTCGAGCCTACGCAGCGCCTCGATCTGCCACTGCGGTGAGCCGTACCAGACCGAATCGGTGCCCCACATCACGTGGTCAATCCCCATCCCCTTGATCAGCGTGCCGACCAATGCGGCGCAGAACTTCGGATGCGCTACAGCCGAATTGGCAAAAGACGTGCCGAGTTCGGCGTAGACATTGGTGACGCCGAACTTCTGCGGGATTTCCGCGAGATCCGAGGCCCATTGGATGCGGCCGGTCTGCTCGAACTCGGCCCACGCCTTGTCCGGCAGTTCGAGGAACGCCCGCAGCGCCGAGTGATAGATCACGAAGTTCATCTGCGGCCAATCCTTGGCAGCCTTTCCGATGTCCGACGCGGTTGCGTATTCCCATACGCCGGCGAACGACTTTTCGTAATCGGGCGGCAGCAGCCCCTTATGGATGCATAGCGTGTTGATGCCGGCCTTCACGGCTTTGTCGTAGAATGGATACATCACCTGCTCGTCGTCGAGTCGGTATGGGAATTTGGAGGGCGCGAGCGGATCGCCGATCGTGTAGGCCTTCCAGGAATCCGGCTTGTAGACCTCGATTGCCTTGTCGACCTCCTCCATCCAGCCGGGCTGCTTGGGGGTGATGACGCTGTGCGCCAGCAGGCGGCGTGAACCGGCGAAGTCGTTGATGAATTCGCGCGCCTTGACGATCTGCTCGTTGGACAGAAGCCACCAACTCGGATCGTCGAACGGCGCACCGCTGAGAAGCGCCATATTCATATCACTGTCGTAGTAGATTTCTTTTACATAGTTCTGGAACTTGTAGCGGGCGAGCGAGGAGACGCCCTCATCTTTCATCTTGGGGTTCCAGTGCTGGCTCGCGAAGTCCGCCAGCCCCAAAAGCTCCTTGTGATCGAAGTCATCGCGCACGAAATAGGTCTGGACATCGAAGATGAACTGGCCGGCGAGGGTTTGCGCACGCGCCAGCATCAGCTCGGGTTCGCGGGCCTCGGCGGGCGTGACCTGGAAGACATTGCCGTAAATGTCGTTCATGGCGAGGAACGCTGCCGCCATGCCGCAGCTCGTATGCAGGAACTGCCTGCGGCTTAAGGCGAGGTGCTTGCCGTTCACGTCGGCAAGTTCGTTGATCCGTGCCTCGACCTTCTTTTGCGTAGCGCTCTGTGGAGGTGGGAGATACTCGCCGTTGGAAACAATCTGGGTCGGAATCGGCATTGCCGCCGATGCCGTCTCCGCGCCCGCGACGAGACGCTGTTCTCGCTCACTAAGCCAGGTGCTCATTGTTCTTCTCCCGTTTGTTGGTATCGACGGTGCTGCGCGGTGGGCGCATGAGGCTGCGTGTTTGGTCACTCCCCAGTTAGGCGGACCGACTCGTTGCGCCTCTCTATGAAGTCACCACACACGCGCCACGCTCAAGCGGGTCGCTTTACCCTGCGGAAGCGCAGATATGCTCGAAAAGCTGGTTGCGGTGGCGGCGTATGGTCGTTGAATTGAATGCTCAAACCTCGATCGGAGCAAGGCCATGTAATCTGACAGTCACGCTGTCCCAACACCGCATCATTCTCTCATCTGATCGTTTTCACGGCCGAGGTGTAAGCTCGTCAGCTCATGGCCCATCGGCGAAGTGGTGAACTACGTCACCGAGGTCCGCTTGGCGAGGCACAGCGGACTAGATTTCTTCGGTTGAGTTCTTCGCGTTTTTGATCCGAAGCGGGCATCAACCCGTTTGCCAGGCTGTAAGTCAATATCTCTGCCTTTATTGTTCGCCTGCAGGTAGTATAGCCTTGCGACTGTACGCGGCGCGCAGCTTCTATCTCAAACTCACGCTCGCCGCATTGCGACTTGAGTTCTCTTGCTGCATGGAGCTTGGGAGATTCTCATGGAAAAATTGCTTCTGACCGCGACCAGCTTGATTATGCTGTCTGTTCCGGTAATCGCGCAAGATACTGAGGCGCGGCTGATGCCCGAGGCGCTCGTATGGAAGGATAATCCAGCCTTTCCAAAAGGCGTTCAGATTGCCACCTTGGTCGGCGATCCCAGCAAGAAAGGCGAAGTTGTCGTCTTGCGCATCAAGTTTCCAGCGAATTTCCAAATGCCTCCGCACACTCACCCCTATTCTGAAGTTGTGACCGTCTTAAGCGGGGCAATCGGCAGCAGTCATGGTGAGAAATTCGAAAAGAAGGGTGATCTCCTAAAACCTGGCTCGTTATGGGTGTACCCTGCGAAACACCCGCATTTCGCGTGGACCGGAAGCGAGGAAGGAATACTTCAGGTTCAGTTCATTGGCCCAGGTGGCATCGATTACATCAATCCTGCTGACGATCCGCGCAAACAATAACGGCTGCACGAAGAAGCGACGGCGGTTATGTCCGGTCTTGCCCATGGCCGAAACCCGGATTGAAGATCGCACGTCAACTCACCGGGTAGGCCGGACGCCGCTCTAAGTCGCTATTGGCCCCAAGCAGGCGGTTGGTGGATGTCTGCTATTCCGCCGCTGTTAAAAGCTAACCAGACATCCCTCGAACGGGCCGAAAACGACGCGATTGATCCAAATCGGTCATGGAGTGGCTGCTGTTCGACAACGGCGCTATGCTCCCGCCCCGCGGGGTATCTGCAATCGTTTGGAGCGGGAGCAATCGAAGACCGGCACAATCAGATCACGTTAGCTAGTCTTCTCCACCTTTGGCGGCGTCCATGTATCGTCGACGATTGAAGGTGGGTTTTCATCCGGCCAGTACATGCGGAGCATCAGCTTGAACTTGCCGTTTGGTGCGGGAAGCCAATTCGACTCCTTGTCCGGGCCCGGCGATTGATTTTGGATGTAGAGGTCCGTTGAGCCATCAGCGTTGGTCTTCAGATCTTGGCGAGGACTGATAGAGTAGCGATTGATGGGATTGGCGACGAAGAAATAATTGGCGTCATACATCTTGACAGACCAGCAGCCGCGCGCAGGTGGCAACTGTCCTTTGGGAAAGCGCAGGAGGTATTTGTTAGCTCCGTCGTAATCGTGATCCTCGGCGTCCCTCTGGGAGAACGGGTAGATGGCATCTTGGGTGCGGTTTGCGCCAAGGCCGATGGCAGTTACTATGGCGCGGTTTAGATAGTCCGTTCCGTATATTCCAGTCTTCGTGTCGTATATCCAGCCGTTGACGTGCTTCACGGCGTCGTTCACCTTCGTTTGAAGAAGGATGCGATCAAACGCGACCTGCGGGATACGTTTAGCGAAATCCGCCCGCAGCTCGCTGGCATCAAAGTCTTTGCCCGGCACCAGCCCGATTTTGGCGAAGCGCGCGACTTCGGGAGCATCTGCCGCATACGGAGGGTTGTCCTTCATCAATTGCGCGAGGAGCGTGAAAAATTCCACCGCGTCCATTCGATTGACCTGGTCTCGCACCGGCGTCTTCATATCGATGGACGGGTCGACCGTCCCCGCCGGCGGCGTGTATTCCTTCCCGTAAGACACTCAGCGGGACCATCTTCAATTGATCTTGCAACGCATGGACGGCAGCATAGTCCTCGGGTGTACCCGTGCAGTAGAGGCGTCCGATGAGCCAAACAATGTTCGTCGGAGACTTCAATTCCTTTACACCTGATGGCAGGGCGCCGCTCCAGTTCGGGCCGGTAATTGCGTAGGTCTGCGCTCCGGTGCCTGTTGTTCGCGTTCCGGTACAGCAAAGACGGTAGTCCATCCGTCCAGCATCGGCAGCAGGAAATATCGACCCTTCATGTCAGGAACGCTGAGCACCCAAGGTTCTTTGTCGACGTAGAAGAAACCGGAGCTGTACAGCGTGTCCGCATTTGGCGCCGTTACGTCACGAAAAGATGCGTTAGGGTATTGGCGCAGGTTGATGATCTGACCCATCGGGCCGCGTGTGCCCTCTACTTTTGGCTGGTTTGTAATAACCCTGCGCGTCATTTCGACGGTCACCAGCGGATAGCCATAGATGTAAGCATCCGTGGCCAGCCAGAAATCCTCAGCGCCCTCGATGATGTCGAAAATCGGTCCATCCTCCTGTCCTCATCGCAAATCAATCCGGGCATATTGGTGGTGCAGCCCACCCAAAATCGGGCGACAGATAATGCGTCCGACTGTCTCGGCGGCGCGTGATATCGGCGCGTCCTTGTTCAATGACAGATGGGGTCGCGTGCCATTGTAGTAGCTCATGTACGAGAGCAGCACGTGGCGCAGATGGCGTTCGCCAAAGACTACGGCATGATCCATGCATTCCCTCCGGATTGAACCGATCAGCCGTTCTGCATGGGCGTTTTGCCAGGGTGAACGAGGAGACGTCGGGCGATCTCGGATACCGATGGATCTCACCCGGCGTGTGAATATCTCGGCGTAGGCACCATCGCGGTCCCTGATCAGGTAACGAGGGATTTGCTCCCAGCCACACGCCTCCGTCAGTTGATTGGCGATCCATTCGGCAGTTGGATGCGCGGTCACCCCGCACCACAGGATCTGCCGCCGGCCATGGCCGATGATCAGCAAACCGTAGAGCAGTCGGAATGAGATTGTCGGCACGACGAAGAGGTCCATTGCGACAATGCCATCCGCATGGTTGCGAAGAAACGTCTTCCATCCCTGCGAGCGAGGGCCCCTCCTCCGCGCCATATACTTGGCGACGCTGGTCTGACCGATCTCGATGCCGAGCTTGAGAAGCTCACCATGGATTCTCGGCGCTCCCCACGGCGGGTTGACGATGCTCATCTCGCGGATCAGCCGGCGAATTTCCAACGGTGCAGTTGGTCGACCGCAGCGGTGCCGCGATTTCGAGCGCCAATACGCTCTGAAACCGGCACGGTGCCAACGGATGATGGTATCCGGCTTCACTATCGTCAGCGCCTTTGATGGTATTTGGCACCAAACGATACAGCCCAACAAAAATCAGGCGATCTATGGCACTGAAGGCCACTCTCTTCGGCACATGCCGTCGCTGGATGTTAAGTTGATGACGAAGGATCAGGATCTCAGCTTCCAACGAGACCCGCGACCGGAACAATATGACCAGCACGGACCAGACCAGGCTGTAAGCTTCTCTCATGAGACAGAAGCATTGCGCGATTCGGCCTCACATACCAGCCGGATTAGGTTTCCGACAGGGACAGCTGAGCAGTCATGCTTTCGAACCGGCGTATGCCAACGAAAAAAGATTCGATGATCAAAAATCAACGCGAACAAACTTACTAAAAGCCGTTCAGCCGACCAAACATAGGTCCGAATGCTCGCACTGGCCAATTGCAGCCGCCAACCCAACGCAAACCCTGGAATGATCGTATAGCAGAGCATCACCGCCCAGCCAAAGAGAACTGGCCAAACAATGTAACAGCCCCAATAGGTAACCACAAATACGAGCTCCACGGGCATAGGCCTTGCGAAATTGTACTTAACGGTTTGAGAGCCTATGATAGTGGTAGAAAGGCTCATCACAATGGGTGAAGCGATATTTGGTTTATTGCAGGTTGTGGGCTTGGTCACCGGCAAACGGTTGCTTCCGTGGGTGTCAGGCGGTCGAGTGATCCTTATGCCGCAGAATGCTTCATCCGGGCCGTTCCGGCTTGCTCCTTACTAGCGGCTGCCAAACGGCCAGATTGGCGTAGACCTTGATTGTTTCACGCCGATCGCTGCACTGTTTTACCTTCTCGCAATCGTAGGCTTGTGCTGTCTCTTTCTGTGACACTTCCCGATCCGCGATTACATCGCTAGTTACGTGACGTGGTTGGTTGCACTTTGCCGGAAGTCCGGTTGGGGTCATTCGCGTCGGTTTGGCCGCGTACCCACGACTTCCCCTCTACGCCTATAAACAAACATCGTTACCGGGCGAGCCGGACCTCCAGCCGGGCGCTTCGAAGGGACTAAGTCATCTCAACGACGTTGTATGCCGCTATCGGACGACGCAACCCCTTGAGCGTCAGTTCACCCACGGGCTCCGCGGTCGCCCTCGCGTCAAGCGCCTCCCGCACCTTACCATCAACGAGAATCTGACCGTCGCGCGCCTCCGCGCAAAGACGGGCAGCTAGATTCACCACGGTACCGATCGCGCTGTACTCAGAACGTCCCTCAAAACCGATGGCGCCGAGCGTCGCATATCCATACGCAATGCCGACTCCAAAACCAAGGTCATGTCTTTCACGCCGCCACTTATTCGACAATTCCAATAGGCGGCTTCGCATCGCGACCGCCATTTGGACAGCTCGGTTGCATGGATCTGCACAAGGTATCGGATCGCCGAAAATCACCATGATTCCGTCGCCCAGGAACCTCTCCAATGTGCCTTCAAACTGGTGCACGAGGGAGCCTAAGGCGGCATGATATTCTTGCATCACCGCCATCACCTCTTCGGGTTCAGCAGTCTCTGCGAACGCGGTGAAACCGCGAAGGTCACCGAAGACTATCGTTACCTGTCTGCGGTGGCTCGCCAACGGCTCATATGTCGATGAAGAAAGAATCAACTCCGCTATTTGCGGCGACAGAAACCGCTTCAAACGGCTGACCCGTTCAATTTGCACAACTTGCTCCTCAACACGCTGCTCGAGCCTTCTATTCCACTCGGCGAGCTCGACAGCCTGGGCTTCAGCTCGATCATGCAACTCTTTAATTCGGAGCATGGAGCGCACACGCGCAACGAGGGCTGCATGGTCGACCGGCTTGGTCAGATACTCGTCAGCACCCGCGTTGAGTCCCGCGACGACATCCTCTGATTCGGTCCGCGCCGTCACCATGATGATTGGAACAAATCCCAGCGTCGTATCGATCTTCAGTCGCCGGCAGACCTCAAAGCCATCGATCTTCGGCATCATGACGTCGAGGAGGACAACGTCTGGCTCTACTTCATGCACGACCGCGAGCGCCCTCTCGCCGTTTTCAGCCTCCACGGTCTGATAACCCTCGGCACCGAGGCGCGCGGTAAGAAGGCAGCGATTCGTTTCGTTGTCATCCACGATCAAGATTCGGGGTGGGACATGCATCTCCGCTCCACATCACCACGCACGGGGCCCTCATGGCAGGTATCGATGGATCGTCTCAAGTAGCTTTCGTGCGCTGTAGGGTTTAGCGACGTAGGCATCGCAGCCAGCCGCGCGTGCCTTTTCCTCGTCGCCGCTAAGCGCATAGGAGGTGACGACAATGATTGGAATATCGCGAAGATCCGGCTGCGCTTTTATGCGACGTGTCGCCTCATATCCGTCGAGAAGAGGCAGTTGGATGTCCATCAGGATCAGGTCCGGGCTATGGGTCCGCGCCGCCATGAGCGCTCCTTCGCCGTCGTGCGCCTCGATCATTTCATAACCGACGCTTGCAAGCAGATCGCGCAGAATCTGCCGATTGTCCTCCTGGTCTTCGACGACAAGTACGCGCTTGCTCATGCCTACACCGCCTGCTGCTCAAGGCGGGCCGGCACCAGAAAAGAAAACCGAGCGCCCTGGCCGACGCGAGATTGGATCCAGATTCGTCCGCCATGCATTTCCACAATGCGCTTTACGATTGCGAGGCCCAACCCCGCGCCTCCCTTCGTCTTGGTGATCGAGTTATCCACCTGCTGGAATTCCTGGAAGATTCTGGCTTGGTCCGCCTCGTCGATGCCAGGTCCTGTGTCCTGAACAGAAAAGACATAGGAATCTGCCTTCGCCTCCACTTCTATTCGGACCTCTCCCCGGTCTGTGAATTTGATCGCGTTACCAACGAGATTGAACAGGGCCTGAGCGAGCCTGCGTTCGTCTCCCCGCGCGGGCGGCAAGCCAGCGGGAACGGCAATTCTCAAACTCAGGTTCTTGTCCGCGGCGAGCGACTCAACGGAGGTATGGACAACATTTACCAGCTCCTCCACCGAATAGTCGGCCAGCGAAAGCCGAAGCTGTCCGGCCTCAATCTTGGAGAGGTCGAGGACGTCGTTGATGAGCCCGAGCAGATGTCTGCCGTTCCGTTGGATCCTTTCGATGGCGGGGCGCATCTTCTCTGGCGGATCGCCGTATATGCCGTCCAGCATGAGCTCCGAAAAGCCGAGTACCGCGTTCAAGGGTGTCCGCAATTCATGACTCATGTTTGCGAGGAACTGCGATTTGTGTCGGCTCGCCTCCTCAAGGCTCCGGTAGAGCTGCTGCAGCTCGTCGCAGGTCGAATTAACGTGCGCCGCAAGCTCCCCGAGCTCGTCCCGATTGGGCACCTCTATGCGCTGCGCAAAATCGCCAGCGGCTATCCGGTTCAAGCCGTCGTGAATAATGCGGACTGGCTCGATCACCGAGCGGGAGATCGCATGTCCTAAGACCAGCGTAAGGACAAAACTTGCGAGAGCGACCACAGTGACGAGCATCTGTGATTTGGTGTAGGTTTGTCGGCTCGCATCTATGCCGGCCACCATGTCTGCTTCAGCCCGATTGACCAATTGATTAGTCAGTCGTTCGAGCTTGTCCGCGAGAGGTCCGAGCTCCGCGAGTTCTCTCTGTTTGGCCTCAGCCGCTCGTCCACCGCGGATGAGCTCCGCAATGTTTGAAACGACGGCTATGAAGCGCGCATATTCTTCGCGCACTTGGTTGAGCAACGCCACCTCGTCCTTTGCGACGAACGAGACGCGATCAAGGTCATACCCAAACTGATTGACCTGCCGCAGCACAACTGCCAACGTCGTTTCATTTGGAAAGGCGAGCGCTGTCGACACGCCATAAAGCTGCCGGAGCGTATTGTGCTGCATCTGCCGATATGCCTCGATCTTCTGCTGCAGACCAACGACTTGGTTCGCCCGCTGATCCGCCTCGCGCAGCGAGAGGAGTCCGATTACCCCAACCGAGACCAAGAAGACCTCGATGGCGAAGAACGCCATCAGCAATTTTGTGCGCAATGAGGGTCGTAGTGCAAAACCGAGAAGAACGTCGTTTATCGACGCGCCATCTCCACTTCCTCGCAATCTTGCAGGGAGTGGACGCTGGCCAAGGAACGACGCCGAATCAGCTTCCAAGTTCACGACGAACCTCTTTAAGAAACCGCCAGTCGGCTGCATCCGCGATAATTTTGGCTGGATTCGATTTCAGCATCTTCGCTTCGCGCAGACGAAGCGCGTAAAAGCGGATAGTGTCCTCGGGATCGTATTCGCGCCAGCGGTTGTACGGCACATCCGCAAGCGTCTGAGCCGCATAGTCCTGACGAGGCGTGAACCCCCCGTCCACCATCCGCCGCGCAACAAGGGCTGGCGAGCTGACGCACAAATCCGTAGCTCGGAGCATGGCGCGAACTACACGTTTGGTTGCAATGGGATTCTTCCGGACGAATTCACGAGTCCCCGCCAACATGCAGCAATAATATTGTGACCATGGGCGATCTTGCGCACTGTTAACGATGACATGACCGATATTCTGCGCACGCAGGCGCTGTGGTTCCGGAGGGAATCCAAGGAACGCGTCAATCTTACCCTCAGCAAACAACTCGATCGGCTTAACCGATGCACTCGTCACCCACTCGATATCCTTGGCTGGATCAAGTCCGACAAGCGCCGCCATCGCACTGATGAAAACGTGCGGGCTACTGCCAAGCCCCTGCTGGCCGACGGTTCGCCCCTTCAGATCGGCAACGCTACGTATGCCCTCCTTGGCGAACAGCTCGAAGCAGCCGACATGAACTCCGGCCACAATAGTAATGCTCGCACCTCGATCGATCTCGAGAAGAAGCGGACCAGAGAAATGCAGGGTGAAGTCGATGTCGCCCTTCGCGATTGCTCTGGTTTGCTCTACGCCAGCGTCGGAGTCGACGTAAACCACGTTTGTAAACCCCTCGGCATTCAATAGATCGCTGACCACGTACTGAGGTGCGATACAAATGCTTGGGTTCTTCGCAAGCCGAATTGTAGGAGTCTCCGGCGGCGGATTGGACTCTTCGGCCCTCAGTCGAGCTGAGACGCTCCCAAACAGGGCTGCGGAAGCTGCGTAGGCCCCAGCCAGCAGCAAGTCGCGACGGTTTGTATGCATCGGGACCTCCTCGAAAGCGCTGTAGTTGATCAGCCTCCCAATTCACGTCGCACCGCGTTGAGGAACCGCCAGTCAGCTCCATCCGCGATGAGTTTCGCAGGGCTTGACTTGATCATTCCAGCTTCGCGAAGACGAAGTGCGTAAAAGCGGATTGTGTCCTCAGGATCGTACTCGCGCCAGCGGTTGTACGGCACGTCCGCAAGCGTCTGGACCGCGTAGTCCAGGCGAGGCGCGACCCCCCCATCCACCATACGCTTCGCAACGACGGTCGGTTCGCTCACGCATAAATCCGTGGCTCGGAGCATGGCGCGCACCACGCGTTTGGTGGCAACAGGATTTCTTCGAACGAATTCGCGATTGCCCGCCAGCATACAGCAAAAATATTGCGACCATGGGCGATCCTGTGCGCTGTTGACGATAACGCGCCCGAGGTTCTGCGCGCGCAAACGTTGAGGTTCTGGCGGAAATCCGAGGAAGGCGTCGATCTTGCCGTCTGCAAACAATTCGATCGGCTTGACCTTCGCGCTCGTCACCCACTCGATGTCCTTGGCGGGATCGAGCCCCACAAGCGTCGCCATCGCGCTCAGGAATACATGCGGGGGCGACTCGAGCGATTGGACGCCGACGGTTCGACCCTTCAGGTCGGCGACGCTGCGTATGCCCTCCCGGGCGAAGAGCTCGAAGCAGCCGACATGAATCCCGGCCAGAACGGTAGTGCTCAGGCCTCTATCGATCTCAAGAAGGAGCGGCCCAGAGAAATTCAGGTTGAAGTCGACATCGCTGCTTCTCCAGATCGCTTTGTCTTGTGCGGATCCGTTACCTACGAACCCGGTTTCGACGTGAACGACGTTTGTGAACCCCTCGGCGTTCAGCAGGTCTCTGACGACGTAGACAGGCGCGATGCAAAGGCTTGGGCTCTTCGCGAGGCGCAGCGTAGTGGTCTCTGGCGGCGGATCGCGCTCTTCGGCTCTGAGCCGAGTGGTAATGCCCCAAAGCAGCGGAGCGGAGGCGGCGCAGCATCCCGCCAACAACAAGTCGCGGCGATTCGTAGGCATCGGGACCGCCTCGAGAACCTTAGGGTTACTTCCGGGGGCCGAACTTCGGGCCGAGGTAATGTGCGGGAGAAAGGGCCCCGCTCTCGATAAAGATATCACTGCTGCGCTACGTCGGATATGGCCGAGTACCTGACGTGTTTGCAATCGCAGCAATCCTCGGCCTCGGCCTAGGGGCGTGAAGGCCACCATCCTACAATGTCGGGCCTTCCACAGACCGCCGACATGGCGGCTCTGCTGCGTTGTCGGCTTAGGGTCCAAAAAGCGTGGGCGTAGCGCCCGCTCAGAACTTCCGGCCTCTCCCTGCGACCGGACGTGTGGCGCTACCGCGTCGGCGGCAGCGATGGGCCATGTGTGGACGGCTCCTGTTGGCAACGAGAATCTTCACTTTCCGGCTTTGGTCGGAGCGGCCACGTGTTCGGCCTGTTTGCGCGGTTCACATACCGCTGGCCATAATGCCCTCCGCGGATCAGGTCCCGATCAAAAGCACGCATTCGTGGATGCCGTGGCCCATGTGGGTTGTCCTGATCGCCGGATCGATCGGCGCTGCATTAAGTGCTGTTCGCCCCTCCAACCGTTACGTCACGCCGCAATATCCGGCGCGATTCCTTTACGCCGCAAGTGCGGCGGGCTCGCCAAGCCGATCATGTCCGTCGTGAGCTTGCGAGAGCACCCCAATCCGTCTCGCACGCCGCAAGAAAGAAGCCGACCCGTTCGCGCACGCAGCCGGACAGCTCCGTCTTGAGGTCCTTCGGGCTCTCCCCGAGGAGCGATCGGAACAGCATCGGGAGCAGGACGAGATCCAGGAACCTGCGCAGCGTCCCCTTTGCGTCGATCTGCCACGAGCGCTGCAACGTCCGATGTGGAAGGTAGACCGGACTACGTCGAGCTCCTTTATAAGCCTAGGGTTTGACGTCGCGGGTTGAGACGCGGTTCAAAGCAATGCGCGACAGGGGCGGCTAAACTCAGACCGTTGAAGTGCACTTCCGTTAATGGCCCTAAAGGCGACATACCTCGCCCAGCCTCCAGTCGCATCCGTCGGTTTCCCGAGCCGTTCATCTACCAATGTTAAAAATGTGAATGGCCTGATTTCGAATTAACTAGAGCAACTGTTTGTATGGTGAAACGTCGGGACCATCTGGCCCCATCGGCGAAGTGGCAATGGCCCTCGTCGAGGTCCCGCTTGGCGTGGCATGGCCGACAAGATTTGCTCACGCTGAGTTCTACAGACTTTGCCCCAAACGTACGTTCGGCCGGCCATTGCTGAGCTCCACCGAAATAACCAAGACAGTCTTTCTCCATGCATCGAAACCAGATGCGCGGTCTGGCGTTGGGATCAATGGACGATGATGATTTGCAAGCCCGCAGTGAACAAGCTCTCGTCGTAGTAACCCTCAGTACGGCAACGCTGATCGCATGCGTTACCCTTTTCGTATCTCAATTGTAAGGCCGCCGCAGTTAGCGGCGTCTTTCGTTTGGAATGCCACCTCCTGCCCCGAAAAGGGCATAGCGGCACGTCCAAGCTCTTCGTCACTCAGCCCGACCGCCCTGTGGCAAAAGAAAAGGCCGCCCGGAGGCGGCTAGGCCTTGGTCTTCCCTCTTGTGCTTATTTTTTGAGGGCGCCAGCGGCGTCCCGCGCTGCATCCTTCACATCTCCGGCCGCGTTGTGTGCGGATCCCTTCGCCTTGTCGATCTTGCCTTCGGTTTCCATCTCCTTGTCGCCAGTGAGCTTACCGGCACCTTCTCTGATGGCGCCTTTTGCCTTGTCGGCAGCGCCCTTCACATGTTCGCGATCCATGGTGGTGTTCCTTTTGCTGTGCGGAAGACCAGCACAACGAACGAGTTACGCAGTGGTTCCTCGGAGAACAAGCACGGGTCCGGCCCCGCACACGAAGACTTCTGAATTTGGCCCTTGGCTGCCATCGCGAACGCGAGGAGTAGGTCGGCTACCGGGTCGAAAGCGGTCCAAAATGTGCTGGTCCGCCAATTCCGAATCTGACCCGGAGCGGACCCTTGACACGGCCCGGTTGAAGTAGCGCGTCGTCAGGTCGATTGAAGGCGTGCCGACGGTCGGCCGCTAGACGCTAGGCTTAGGCATTCGGAGTGTGACGCGGCAACCCCGATCCAGATTTTCGTAATCATCCAGATTTTCGTAATCGATCATGCCGCCGAGTTGCTGTGATAACAGAGATACAACCCGCGATCCGACGCCTTCCGGCTGCTGCGTTCGGATGCCGACGCCGTTGTCACTCACAGTAAGGACCACTTCTCCATCGGTATGAAGGTCGACGTGGATATGCCCCGGCCGCCCGTCCGGGAAGGCATACTTTAGGCTGTTCGTAACAAGCTCATTGACGATGATCGCGATTGGGACGGCCTGCTCGCTGTGAATATACAGCTCATCCGCCCGAGCCGTGATCGCCACAGGGCTTGTCCCAGTCAGTGACGCGGAAAGATGCTGGCATATTTCTGTGAGATACTGCTTTGCATCGACGACCTTCCGCTCGGCCCTGATCGTGAGGTGATCGTAGACCTTTGCCATCACCTGGACGCGTGAGGCCATGTCGCCGAGCGCGTCGGCCGCGCTCACGCTAGCCTGCTTGGCCTGCAATCGCATCATCGCGGATATCATGGCTAAATTGTTCTTCGTGCGATGCGCCAACTCCATGAGAAGAACCGTTTTCGCTTTCTCGGCGGCAACCACCCTCTCCAGTTCGTTACGGAATCCCTCTGCAACTAGGCCGATACCGAGACCTGTCGCAACGAACAATCCCAAAGGTAGAAGATGGGCAATCCACGGTGCAGCGGGCGCGGCGTACACCGCATATAACGTGGCGAGTGCCGTCCCGAAAAATGAGCTAGCGCGATCGAACAGAAGGCCACATAGAAAGATCCCGGGAAGAAGGAAGAACAATCCGCCGAAGCCGCTTTGCGATTGCAGACCCATTTGCACAAGCATGAAGAACGCCATGATGAGGGCGCTCGTCCCAAATCGGATATAGGCAGGTTGCGGATGAGCGGGAAGGAAATAGAGCAGGCGTTCCATTGAGTAGAAACCGTCTGGCGGCGCTTTGAGTTCCCGAAACTCTCGGCCAATGTCGCTATTCTGTGAGGCGCCTTGCTCCGGCGGCGGCGGGCTGTAGGTGCGCTGCAACAGGGAAATTCGTCATAGATGCGAGCCCTCTTCGTCGGCTCCTGGCCCTTCTGAGACATGCCGACCGCTATGATGAATGTCCGCATTCGAGGGCAAAGCGGAAAACATAGGCTCACATTGAGTTCTTCTCAGTTTGACCCGGAGCAGAAGTCGCAAGCTAAGATGACCCGAACTTCGATATTGAACGAGGCTATCATGTCAAAAGGCGAGCGATTTCCCGCAGTCGATCGACGTCTCGAATCTCAATTTGTCGATAGTCACAGAGCAACACCTTATCGGCCTGTAGCCGGCGGAGAACCGCGTTGATGGTCTTGCGTGTTAGTCCTGTCATTTCACCGAGCGCTTGCTGGCTAAGTGGCAGCGCGTCAAGTCTGGCGGTTACCTCCGCTATGGCCAAAAGTCGCGGCGACTCTCTGAGTGGGAGGCAGAGTCAACATGTCGGCGCCGAACCTCATGGCGTAGCGAAGCTGGCGGTTGCCGCTGTGGCCGCAACATCGCTAACTGTGCCGGCACAAGCTGCGGTGTTCAGAGGATTTGGCGGCTTTCACGGTGTTGCGGTCGGGCGATTCGGCGGCGTTCACAACTTTCACTACGGAGCCTATCGGGGCGGCGGTTATTGGCGTGGTGGATACTACCACGGCGGCGGCTATTGGGGTGGCGGGTATTACCGCGGCTGCTGCTACGGGGGTGCCATTGCCGCAGGTGCCGCAGCGGGCGTTGCCGTGGGCGCGGCAGCGACGTCAACCTTCGCTGCACCGGCTGCTGTTTACGCGTCTCCGCCAGCCGCATATGTCGCGCCGCCGGTCGTATACGGATCACGAGGCTATTACTACATACGTTGATTAGCTCAACGTGTGTCACCGAGTGCTCATTCATATGCGTTGGATATAGCTAGTCTGACTCGGCAGCTCCCACTTGTCTGCTGGAATGAGAGTTCCAGCAGACGCCACCGACGCATGCTGACGTCCTCAGCGGTAACCATTGCACGGTTCGGCTGCTAGTTGCTCTCAGGTAGGCCAACCCGAAGGAGGCGATATGATCATAGTGATATTCGTGCTGGCGATGTGCATTGCCGCGGCGTACGCGGTCCTGGCGTTGTTGCTCTAGCGAACAGCCCGACTAACGCGCGGGCCGCCGGGGCCCGTTGCTTCCGCTTTCCGAGCGCCTTGAAAATATCGACGAAGCCGAGCGCCGGTTTGCGAAGCTGCTAGAAAAACGATTTGACCGTCAGCCCTGCTGCGCGGGCATCCTGTATGAATGTATGCGCTTCCTCATTGGACATTGTAAGGTCAGCGCCGCCGAGAAATTCCTCTCCTTTGGGTGTGTTCGCACGGAGCATCGTCTCGTGTCTGCCTACATCAACCGTATAATCAATGTCGCTTAGTGCTTCGGGCATGGCATCCTCCTCGATCCCGAAGCGAGCATATTGTGTCCATTTCAACCGGTCCTACAAGGCGACACTTGCGAGATAACGCTGCGGCGCGGTCGATCGTGGTCGGGGGGGGTATCTGTGGGCAGACCTGCCGTATTGGTCCGCTTGTAGCCCATCAGCGAAGTGGCGACACCCCTCATTGCGGTCCGCTTACTGGGGCGGAGCGGGCCAGATTTGCTCACTCTGTGTTCTTCGCATTTTGACCCCAACCGGACATCTATTCGACGTCGTAAAGCCGACGACCGTCCGGTAACAATTTGTAAGACACGTGAACTTAGTCAGCAAACTTGACCAACGCAAAGCCGCAAAAATCTGCTAAGTTGAGCAGTCGGGCGTCTGACCCTGCGGGGGAGGCAATGGTGACGAACTCGGAAGTCTCCAGCGACCGACCGAACAAACCCGCGTCCGATAGTGACCCACTGAACAAAACGCCATCTGCTAACGAGCCATCGGACCAACCGGCATGGACTGTCAACTGTAGGGATCGCCTGCGGACGCGATTGCGATTGATCGGTGGAGCGCTCGCTTCGATCGCGGCTATCGGCGTGATCGCGGGTAGCTTCGTCGGCTACTGGATTGTGTGGAAGACGCTCCGCACCGACGTGTTTCCGGACAAGCAACAGACGCAGATGGAGGCTACGACCCGGCCCGATATTGCTCCCCGCTTATCACTAGTCGTCCTACCGTTCGCAAATCTCAACAGCGATCCGGAGCAGGACTATTTTGCCGACGGCATTACGACCGATCTGACGACCGACCTCGCGCGAATGCCCGGCGCATTCGTTATCGGACGCGGAACGGCCTTTACATACAAGAACAAGCAGATCGACTTCAGGACGCTTGGCAAGGACCTTGGCATCCGATGGGCGGTCCAGGGCGCGGTGCGGCGCAGCGGGGATCAGGTCCGGGTCAACGTATCACTTACAGATATCGCGAGCGGTCGGGACGTCTGGTCCGATCTGACCTGCCACTGCGTATTTCCTCCAGATGGAGTTAGAGTCCGGCCCGCAGAAGGACGGACAGATGGAGCGAGCAAGATTTTCGGAAGAGCAGATTATCGCAGTGTTGAAGGAGCATGAGGCTGGGGCGAAGACGGCTGACCTTGCTCGCAAGCATGGGATTTCCGAGGCGACGATCTACAATTGGAAGGCCAAATTTGGCGGTATGGATGTCTCCGAGGCCAAGCGGCTGAGGGGCTTGGAAGAGGAGAACGCGAAGCTAAAGAAGCTTCTGGCCGAGCAGATGCTCGATGCGGCCGCCCTTCGCGAGCTTCTTTCAAAAACACGGTAGGGCCCGCCGCCAAACGCGCTGCGGTCGCGCATCTGCAGGCCGTCATGAGCCTGTCGGAACGGCGGGCCTGCTCGATCGTGAGCGCGGATCGGAAGATGATCCGCTATCGGTCCAGCCGCCCTCCAGAGGCAGAGCTGCGAGGCCGGCTGCGAGATCTCGCCAACGAGCGGCGGCGTTTCGGCTACCGCCGGCTGTTCGTCCTGCTGCGGCGGGAGGGCGAGCCGTCGGGGATCAACCGGATCTACCGGCTTTATCGCGAGGAGGAACTCGCCGTCCGCAAGCGACGGGCTCGGCGCAAGGCTGTGGGGACCCGGGCCCCGATCCTGGTGGAGGCCAGGCCCAACGCGCGCTGGTCGCTCGACTTTGTCCACGACCAGTTCGCCAATGGCCGGCGCTTCCGCATCCTCAACATTGTCGACGACGTCACCAAAGAATGCCTGGGCGCCATTCCGGAGACGTCGATCTCGGGGCGGCGGGTGGCCCGCGAACTCACGACAATCGTCGAACGACGTGGCAAGCCAGGAATGATCGTGTCCGACCATGGCACCGAATTCACCTGCAATGCCATGCTCGCCTGGAGCAAGGATGCCGTCATCGACTGGCACTTCATCGCGCCCGGCAAGCCGATGCAGAACGGCTTCATCGAGAGCTTCAATGGCCGAATGCGCGATGAGCTGCTCAACGAGACCCTGTTCTTCGATCTCGACAACGCCCGCGCCAAGATCGCCAACTGGATCGCTGACTACAATCTCCGGCGACCTCACTCATCGTTGAAATACCTAACCGCCGCGGCCTATGCCGCCAACCTCACCGCAACGGACGATCGGCTACGCAATCCCGACCAGCTCCGCCGATCGTCCGTTGCTCCACCCGCGCCACTTGGCGTACAAAACTCCGAGACTCTAACCGCCGCTGGATGAAAACGCAGTGGCAGGTCAACGAGACCAATGTTCGGGAAAGGCCTTCGCGCGCACTCAGGCTCGCTTTGTCCGAATTTGCCCGAACGAGACCACCAGAGCCGCCTATCGATAGGTCCGGCTTGGGCCAATGGCAGACGTTGATCCGCCCCTCAGTGAGCCTGCACTCGCCCAGCGAAGCAAGCAAACCGTACTCAGCGTTGCGTCCATCCATTTACGCAGCGGGGGCACTTGCCCATCATTGTTCAGCCAGAACCGTGAGCTTCCGAGACGCATCGATGCGCCAGAACGGATATGCAGCCATTTCTTTCGCATGCTGCCCGAACATCTCGATCCGTCTGCTTGTGAATTCCATAATGACGGCGAAAAAATCAATTGGCGACCTGATCGCCGTAAGCCTCAGGCCGAATTCAAAAGCAAATTGCCCGTTGGCCTGAGCTATCTCAAGAAGCTTCGCTTGATAAGCCTGCATGTTTGCCGTCGCTAAAGCGGAGCCTTTCGCTGGATCGCTATCCCTCATCCTCTGACTGAGGTCACCTGGTAACGCATCCACCCGGGTCTCAATGGTGGGAGCATCGTGTTTTGGATCGTCATGCAGTTTTAAAGGTGGTTCCATCGAGACCGTCGCAACAGAGCGCAGAAAATCGTCTTTCGGGCTTCTAACAATTGCCTGCTTGTTCCGTTGGGCTCGCGCGGCTACCTTTTTGGGATTGCGGACGCGCGTTGACGCTGTTCCCAACTTGCGCTTGCTCATCTGGCGCTCCAAGGAAATGGGGTCCGACCACAACGGTCATTTCTGAAAAGACAACAGGCTTTGCGATGTGGCGTTCCAAAGCCTCGGATTATGAATTGAGACCAATCGCACGGTCTGGAAGTCGATGATGATAGGTAGCAACTTCCAACCAACGAACGCCTAGCTGGAGATCCGACAGACCCATGTCCAACGGCAGCTGATTTTGCTGGAGCCAATGACTGCTCTGGGTCAAAATGCGAAAAACTCAGCGCGAGCAAATCTGGTCCGCTAATGCCTGCTAAATGGACCTCAATTAGAGGTCCCGCCACTTCGCAGATGGGCCAATAGCGACATGACGTTCCGGCGTCGCGAGAAAGTAAATCGAGTTCGGTGCTGCGAACCGACTACCAGCATTCGCGAGCCCGAGCACGCCAACTCGTATTAATGCAGCCCAAAGCACAGGCGTTTTCGATGGAATTGCAGGTATCGCGCTGGGCATGATGCTTGCTGACTTCTCCCGTGATTATGTTTTGAAGTCGATACTGCGCAAGATAATGCCTGGAGAAGTGCCTTCGAACTCCATAGCTAGGACTTTGCGAGCGGCACGCTCTTCAAACCGATCGCGGAGTTTCATGATTTGCGCCTCGCGCTGGTTGGACCCGGACCGCGCTACACCTTCCAGATCATCCATCGCGAAAGTCGAGATGGCGCACGGTATCTCCCTTTGGCCGTCAACCATCGAAAACAGCATGACCATCCTGTCGAACTCGTAGCCGAGAAATCGACCACGCGTGAGCGCCATTGGACCTACTCCTTTCCATCAGGTCGAAATCAACCGCCCGACGCTTGAAACCGCCCGATCGTTTACGCGACTTGCCATTGGAGCTTTGAAGGCCGGACGAGATCCGCGGCTATGTGTCCTATGACGTGGAGCGGCCAATCTCGCTCTCGTGCAGCACTGAGCACGTGCAGCCGCTGGACGGACGCGGATCTATGGACAACGCGTTGGATGCCGCTAGCCATTTCTACTTCTTTTTGCCCTCAGCGAAGGTCGGCTGCCATCCCGCACCCTTTTGGCTTGGTGCTGCGGCGATGACTTTGATCTTCTTCTTTTTGGGTTTCTTAGCTTCCCGATTGCTTCTTTGTTGACCTTTGGCCATGTCGATCTCCTTGGGTTTGAGGATGACGCAAATTGAAATCCAGAATTGGCCAAATTCGTAGTCAGAAATTATCATCCGGTTCAGACAGGCGACCGTGTCATCGCGTCTGAGCAAAAATCGGGGGTCAGGCCCTCGCGCCGGAATCGCCATTCCGGTGCACCGGAGAGGGGAAACTCTTGCCGTGGATCAGGTTTTGCGCTTCCGGGCCGCCGCTTCGGCCTCGCGAGCCAGTCGTTCAGCCTTTAACCGCTCGCGGTTTGCATGAAACGCCGCCTGCGTGCGTTCATACTCGGACATCGCTACTTTGGCATCGGCTTCCTTGAAGGCCCTTCGCGCCTCACGTTGGGCGGCAGTGGGGGGCCTGCGTTCGTAATTATAAGCGGTCATTCCTCCTCCTTCGGCGATAGCCGTAATCGGACAGGTTTCTCGCTTCCAACCGGGGCTTGTTGGGGTGCTGCATGGTTATCCGACTCCCGGCTGCCGGACTTTGTTCCGCTCTCGGGCGAGACGTGGTGACGCGGCCGACCGGCCCGGACCCATATTGGTCTGATAGCGGGCCCCCCTGGGTATACTTTTAGACCTTGCGCATGCGCTCTTTGGGTATACGCTGCTAGCCATCACCGCTCTTCCTGGGCATCCATCGGTGACTGAGAGTGTTGCGCTCCCGCCACAAAGGGAGTGCCGCATGCCCGACGCGCAACTCACTAACAAGCTGCCGTCACGCCAACTCGTGCGGCCCAGGTGTCCCATGTGCCAAGCCCACATGGAAGTCCTGCATGTGGCGCCGGGGAGACCCGGTTTTGAGTACTGGACCTTAAGATGCAAGAAATGCGGGCTTATCCATGAAGCTCAGGCCGCTGCGGATCCGATCAACTCCGAAGCACTGGGCTGGTTCGACGGCGAACTGAAGCCGCCCCGATAAAGCTGTTGCCGGGCGAATGAGCGCCTGCCGGCGAGGCTCTCGACAAAAGGAAGCTCCCTCGTGAAATACGACCTATACAACAGTAAGGGGAGACTACGTCGGCCTGGTCATCGGTCCCGCCATTTTCGACCTTACCGGCAAGTTGCTCTATGAGCTCAAAGGCACCAAAATTTACCGAGAATCCGGTGAATTGATTGGCCATCTGTATCGCGCGGGCGCGTCGGAAACGCTGCGCCTCGACAGAGCAGCCGACCGATTGTTCTCATCGCGCGAACGAGAGCGCCGCAGATAGAGGCTGTCACGGCGCATGGTCTTTACTCCTCCCAGGTACGCTCGCCGCCCTCGCATTCAAACATCATCGTTCGGACCAGAGTCGGACTACCTCCGCACTTGCACCGCGCGATGACCGCTACGGTCAAAATCCGTCGCCCGATCGGTCGAATTGGACCCAAGTACGTCTTCAATCGTCTGAAAGCCGACGTCATTTCAGAGGTCACCGGCTTGAGAATGGTCGACCTCATTAATTGAGGAGGTCACCATGATCGAAGTCTTAAGCACCATCGAGAAGGTCGCAAAGCACGTCCCGTGGAACAAGGGTAAGATCGTCGGTGCGAAGCCACCACTCCGTCCGAAGCACCTCTGGTCCATCCGGACAAAGCTCCAGGTCGAGGGCCGGCTCCGCGATCTGGTGCTGTTCAACGTGGCCATCGACAGTAAACTTCGTGGCTGCGATGTCGTGGCGCTGAAGGTCGATGACATCGCGCCAAGCGGCAACGCGGCTGATCGTGCAATCATCCGGCAGAAGAAGACGGGACGACCGGTCAAATTTGAACTCACCGAGTCGACGCGCCAAGCCGTCGACGACTATCTGAGAGCGACGGGCAAGAAGCCGGGAGAATACCTATTCACCGGCCGGCGGCGACCTAGTTGTCTAACCACTCGGCAGTACGCGCGGCTTCTGTCTGATTGGCTTACCCAGCGTCGGGCTTGATCCACACCTGTTCGGAACACATTCACTTCGGCGAACAAAGGCGACTCTGATCTACCGGCGGACGTGCAACTTGCGAGCCGTGTAGCTTTTGTTGGGCCACACGAAAATCGAGAGCACCGTCCGATATCTGGGCATTGAGGGCGACGACGCGCTCGCCATAGCAGAACAGGTTGACGTCTGAACTACCGGGGCAGAGCGGACATGCTCTGCCCGTGCTTTATCAGCGGCTTCGCGCCAACAGCGGACACCAACGTGCGGCCCAGCGGGCCATCAGCCGAGGCCCTCCACGCCGACCAAACGCGCTGAGCTGCAAGAGTCTCTTATGCTTTTGAGTCCTTGGTACGTTGCGCCATTGTAAAAGGCCTCAAATGCCGCGATTGACGGGAATTCCAGCAAGACAATCCTGCGAGGTTCCCAATCTCCTTCGTAGACCTTGTGAGCTCCGCCTCGAGCCAGATATTTGCCTCCGGCCATCTCCAGCGCAGGCTTCACACCCGACATGAATTCCTGGTATTGCTTTGGGTCACGAATATCGACGTCAAAAATCATGTAAGCCGCCATTTGCGGTCTCCCGATCCAGTTGTATCGAACGCCGCTCCCCAGTGAGGCAGCATCGGGGGCTGCATCCACTCGCGTCAAATCAAATGTCCGCAAGGGGTCAACAGCCCCGATTAGCTGATCGGTCGGTCACTTCCGCTTTACCCCGATAAAGCGGACCATTTCGAAGCCAAGCCGAACTTCGCTCTTGGGCCATAAGCGGAAGTGCCTTCGAGGCAGCCCGCCGACGCTAGAAGCCCATCCTTTCACGTCTTCGATTTGCAGGTTCAAGACGCCGACTGACGCAACGCAGTTCACTCGCGGCGTCCTCCCTGGTCGCTGGTTGATCGCCGCAGCCGAATCTCTTCCCTTTCAAAGATCTGCTCAAAGATAGCTCAGCCACCAGTCGGAACGGCGTTGTTTGAGATCGGCGAACCAGCGGCAGAGTGGATAAAGAGCTGCGACCACCAAGAACCAGATGACGTAGACGCCCGCAAGGCTTAGGCCATAAGTCGAGGGCCGCGCACCCTGGGCCATGCTGGATAAGGAAGGAGGCTGTGCCGCATTGAACCCACGCGAGGACGACCGCGGCTGCATGGATCAGGAAAATATGGACGACGTAATAGATGAAAGGCACGCGTCCATAAGTGATGATGAAGCCCGCGACTGTGCCGCGTGCGCGTTCGAACAGCGCGGGGACCAGGAAAGCGGGGCCTAGCGTCATCGCGCGATAAAGTAGCGACGGCGGATATTTTTCGCAATCCAGGAACGACAGCAAGGTCGGGAGCCACGAGCTCTGCATCAACCATGGCCGCGGATCGCCATGTAGATTGGAGGCCCGCAACGCGATGAAGCCCGCAAGCGTCACTATGCCGAGCGTCGCAAACCAGCGTCGCCGCGCGTCCTGTTCAAGCTCGAACAGGGGCCAGAGCGCATAACCGGCCGCCATCACGCCGATCCAGGGTACGAGCGGATAAAGCACGAACAGCCTCGCGGACGGCCCAACCTGCACAAATCCCGGTCGATGCAAAACGTGCCATATCCACTCCACCGCTCCCAACTGATCCCCGCTAATCGTCAGGGCTCACCCTGTTCCTCAACCTGCCACGGTAGTGCTAGCGGCCCAACGCGAGCTCCGCATCAGGCTGCAAAAGTTGCGGCGGTGAAAATGGGGGTCCTTGTCGGCCATGATATCGGCGAGGCCGGTGTCTTGGGTCATTTCCGGCCGGTGCTTGAGGCCGTCGTAAAACACCTGGAGAAGGTCCTCCGCGAATTGCGGCGGACGGGGATAGGCCGTCGCCACCGCCTCCCGCTGCGCGTCGGTGAATTCGTCATAGCCAAGGCTTACCAGATCCATCATCACGCCCTCCGCAGTAAGCGCGGCGACGGGATGCAGGTGCGCGGAGATTCCCGGCGTGGTGTGCAGCGCGATCGCAAGCCAGACCTTCTCGATATCACTTTCCGAGATGCCGTGGCTTCGCAGGAAGTCGCGCGCCGCATTCGCGCCGTCCACCTCGAAGCGCAGCCGACTTTCCCGGAAGCCGGAGGTCAGGCCGACATCATGGAACATGGTCGCCGTGTACAACAGCTCCGGATCGAAGGTCAGCCCCTTCCGCTTCCCGGCCAGGGCACCCCAGAAATAGACGCGCGTGGAGTGCTGAAACAGAAGGTCGCTCTCGGTGTCGCGAATGAACTGCGTTGCTTCGCGCGCCAATTGGCTGTCGGGAATCTTTACGCCGGAAATCTCGTTGACCATCATGATCCATCCTCCATCAGTATCAGGTAAGGCCCGAACTCACGCCTTTCAGGTCAGGGCCGTGGTGACCGGCATTACCGCTGGTTTCTGAACTGCCGTTAGTAAGCCCGCTTTAACCTGACGATGCCCCTTCAAGGAATGGAAGAACAACTCCACATTCAGCAACCCGCGAAGGGGAGTAGCCAGAAGGTGCCGATCGCCTCAGCGACGCATTTGTGGATGGTGCTTCTGTTCATGGGCTCCTCCCTTGGTTGATGTAACCGATCGGTTCAGGAGCGACGTCGACAAAGCGGTCGATCAAAAGCGGCTCGTCGGGAGCCTAGGTTCAACGCAGGACCTTTAACTTACGTTAATAGTATACGCCCCACTGCCCCGGCTGGAAAGCGGCGCTGGGCCGGCCCCCGCCAAAAACCGAGCCGAAGGTCCGGAAGGGGTCAAAAGCGCCGATTGGAAGGTCGACCAGTCACTTCCGATCTACCCCGATAAGCAGACGATTTCCGATCCCGTCCCGGACTTCGCATTCGGGCCAACAGCGGCCATCGGCGATGAGGCAAGCCCGCGATTTTGCGATCCGAGAAAGATCGAGATGGGGAGTTATCGGACGCCAGACATATCGAGGAAGGGCCGAAGCGCCTTCATCGCTTCGTCTGCCACGACTGCTCTAGCCCGGTAAGCTGGACCACAAATTCCGCGCGGATGGCCGGCATAAAAACCAGCGATTTGCTTTCGGGGGCGTCCTTCTCAAACGACCATTCTCAGCCGAACGGATTGGCGGTTTGACCTATTGTGTACTCTATACCTTTGATATTTCCTCAGGCGGCCTTCATGTCGTTTTCGGCGGGCGTAATTTGCTCTTGGTCTATGCTTGAAAATCCGGGACCTGCATTGGACCGATGTAAACGCACTTGATACACCGAAACTTACGATCGCCTGTGACGATCACGAAGTGCATCGGTCATTCCTGCCCTTGTTAGCCCAGCGAGGGCAGGCGGATCACAGGACTTGCGAGATGCCAAAAGCTGAATGACATAATCGCTACGACCGATCAGCGGCTATTTCTTCCTCCCTGGCGTCAAGCTCGGCTGCTGCCAGGTCGCAGCTTTCTGGCTAGGCGCTGCGGCGATGACCTTGATCTTTTCTTTCTTGGGCTTCTTGGCTTCGCGGTTGCCTCGTTGCTGGCCTTTGGCCATGGCGGTCTACTCCTGCTTTTCGAGATGGTTGAAGCGTCTGACAACAGGACCTGCCCGCGCGGGGTACAGATCCTCACGTCGATGCAGCCTTCTTGCACGAGCTGCCTCGCCTTCCTCAGCGCGGCCGCCACCGTGACGCGCCGAGATGTTCGCTGATACCTTCATGGTGGCCGCTGACCAGGTATTTCAGTTTAGGCATGGAAGACGGCCACCGCGATCACAATGATCCCGAGCAACCGCAGGACGATGGCCGGCGGTACGATCCACTCGGTCAGACGAAATTGCCGCAAGGGTACACGCCTGCGCTTTGCGGCGGGAGCGTGCGCGGCCCTCAGTCACCGATGGATGCCACGGTAAATGCGGTGATAGCCGACCCTACGCCTATGTTTTGGGAATAGCGAGCGCTAAAGCATTTTGCGTCAGCTGCGACAAGAGCACGCGCGAAGCGATGGAATACCTCTATTGGCCGCGCGGGCCAAGAAAGCGATGGCTATTGCAGCACAAGGAGCGCATGCTGCTCTCGGGGCCAGCGCAGACGCCGGCGTTTTGCGAAAGGCAGGCGCGCATGACCATCCGTTCCCGACGAGAAGTCGTCACCTTCAAGCACCCGTTCCGAATCAGGGGTATCGATCGCCTGTTGCCCGCCGGCGCCTATGAGGTCGTCACCGACGAGGAGACGATCGAAGGGCTATCGTTCGAGGCGTTCCGCCGCGTCGCCACCATGATCAAGGTGCCGGTGGAAGGCTCTCGCGGGTTGGCGATGGAGGTGGTCTCGATCGGCTCTGTCGATCTGGCCGACGCGCAACGCATTGACGCGAGCGCATCCGATGCCTGACGAACCGCTCGATCTCGACCGTCACCGCGGCATGGCGGCGCAAAAGGCAACCGACATCCGCCGTGCGCTCGCGGAGGTCGAGACCCGTGCACGGGAACTGCGCGAGCGCCGGGCCGAGGTGGAAGACCATCTGTTGTCGATTCCCGCCGCGTCGTGGCCGGAGGCGGCCGCCAAGGCGCGCTATGTGCTCAAGCTGTACGCCGCGGGCCTACCGCCGGAAGACACAAGGCATCGCGATCTCGTCGCGGCCATCCTCGTGGACTTTGCTCGGCTTAGCGAGCGGGGCTGAGGCATCAGTGGCTGCGCCGCTGTCAAGGAGTGGGTCATATGACGCTCATGCCAGGCCGCTTCATCGGCTATGAATACGACAGGATGGTCGTCCTGTTCTCGATGCTCGACGGCCAGAGGGAGGTCCCCTGCGCCATTTCAACTTCAGCCATGGATGAGTTGGAGGGTGTGGTGCGCGCGAGAGCGGGCCAGCGCGAGGCGCAATTCATGCGGTTGCGCGAGCGCATCGAGACCTGCGCCGCCGGCAAATATCAGGCGAGTGAGTTCGAAGGCACGCCGCCCAGCATTATTCTGCGCAGCATCGACTTCCGAAAAGACCGCACTTCGGCAAGTGAGTAAGCCAAACGTGCATAAGGAAAGTTATCTGACGAGATCGCGTTAGTGCTGAACTTCTTTCAGGCGGACGACAAGGCCCGTAGGCTCGGGCTGATGTGTCGTCAACTTCGTAAAGTCAGCGTCGGCCCAATCCGCCAGACTTATTACCTCTCCTTCCTCAGCCTCCATCCCAAAAACTTCGAGCAGTTCCAGCACGTGCAGCCCCTTGGGATCGAGAAAGAACGTATGCTGCCCAAACAGCTCGCGGAATTGTGCGGCTGCCGGATGATCCTCGGCAAGCACTTGTGCCTGAAACTGTGACAGCGTTTTCGTTATCTGGGCTTCATTCAACTTCATGACCTGTTCCTGATCTTCAGCCCCTGAGCCCTTCGTCTATTGCTCCGTCGTCGTAGCTCAGAGCTCGTTGTGGATGGCTGCGTTACGGAGCAGTTGCAAATACCAAGTCGGCGGGCGACTGGCCGATCCGTCTCACACGCCCATTAGATTTAGCGTATGCCGCTAGTGGTGACGGGCAGCGTTAGCATACGCTTGCTCACGACTCGTTCCCTTTTTTGTGGCGCGGCGATGAGCCCCTCGCGGATGGCCTGTTTCCGAGCAAGCTTACGGGCGCGGCGGATAGCGTCTGATTTCTCTCTGGTCTTTTTGCCGCTTTTCGTAGCAGCGACGGCGTTTCATTCCCTGAACACGCGCTCGCGCTGTATTTTCGTCTTGAGAACTCGAAGCGCCTGGTCGACGTTGTTGTCGCGAACAATTACCTGCAAAGTTGCTGCTCCCTCCGAGTTGCGGCGCCAGATCGGTTATAGTCGTGGCAACCTAAGCGTGGCGACCGACCCGGCCAATGATCCCAGATTGAAGGAACAGATTGCCCTTCACGTGCAAGAGCCCGCTCAATCCTGAGATCGAGCGGACCGCACCGTCATTCCAGTACATCCGTGAAATGACGAAAACTTTTATGCGAGGGAGGGTTCTCTGCGCTGTCTTTACCGCTCTTCCGGTCGGTCCTGACCTCGTAGTTCACCCGTTGGCCCTCGGCGAGGCCACAGAGGTCCGCACGCTCGACCGCGCTGATATGAACGAACACGTCCTTGTCGCCATCGTTGGGTTGAATAAACCCCAAGCCCTTCTGCCCCTTAAACCACTTCAATGTACCTGCAGCCACACCACTTCTCCAAAGCGCAACGCGCATCCTCTCGCGTGGACTCACGCGATTCCAAAATCCAATCCGACGATGTCTCTGGAAAAGGGCCGCTTGGACCACTCAACATGGCGCGACGGCTAATCGAACAATCAGTAAGGTAGTCACTTTCTTCGAGAATACAAGGCTGGTTTCCTGCGCTGCCCGAAGTCGCGGCGGCGAGCGAGAACCCGCCATCCCTCACAAACGTCCAGCGCGGAGCGGTGTGTCTGGAAGGGTCAGTATTACTCCCCCTGATCCACACAAAGGGTGGCTTGGACCGCTTAGGGTCACAAGCCGATGTCGGCGGTCTACTCTGCCTCCGGCCGCTCTCCCCCAAAGAAACGGCACATAACGAGCTGACGGGCCCAGGTGCTAGCATATACGATCGTAAACCCGCTAACTCCGCAGCGTTCGCGTATTGACAATTATGGAAGAAGTGGGCCGGGGGCATAGTGGCTGTTCGTCCTCATCGGCACTCCTTAAGCCTACGGAATACCCCATCGCTCTATCACTAGGTTTTCGAACCCTAAGTTCGCTCGACAAACCCGTCGGGAGGCCGCGCGCAGGCGAGAGCTGCTCTTCAGCCGAGTGGACTAATTTCGGAATGAAGCTGTCAACGTGGTCATTTTCAAAGTCGCCGTAGCCGAGTCGACAATCAGTAACGACCACCATCGCGCTTCTGTTGCGTGAGCCATTCCGATAAGGTCTTTGGTGTTGATGCTGGAGTCCTGCGATTTAATTGGCTCGGGGTTGCTTGGAGATTGTTCCGGATGCCTTTCGCCGGGCCTTTTCGCAGAAGCTCCGCTGAGCCCGCCTCGATGACAGCCTTTGGAGCAAGAGCTAGTTGCTCGGCAGCCTCCTTTTCGAGGCGCAACTTTTTTAAGCGCGCCATCTTGTCGCGCTCCGCTTCTGCCTCAGCGCTATGGGGTAAAAGCGTCTTTTGGTGAGCAATCTCGGCCGAGCCCAAGAGCCCGATGATGGTTTTTTCGCCAAGAGCCTTGCAGGCCTCCAACCTGTGCAGTCCCTCAACGAGGACGAAGCGGTCTTCATCGGGTCGAACGACAATGGGCGCTTGTTGCCCGATTTCCAGAATACTTTCCGCGATTTCTTGAACGAGCTCAGGCTTAAGAGCTTTCTTTCTCTTCACAGGAACATAAATCTTGTCGATGGGGAAGCGTTCCGGTGTAAGCATAGCCTGTACTCCGTAGTGACTGAGCCCATCCAAAACCACCCAGGGCCGGCGGCAGGATCTTAGGGATAAAGCCCTCTAGCGCCAAGGCCAAGGCAATCTCATCGAGCCTGCCAGCAAGGTGATGGGTCGGCGGCGATCTGGCGCGTGACGGGCGAGCAGCAGAGCAGAGGAGCCTGCGGCCGTGAATCCGCTGCTATCTCAGTGCATGAGGCCACCTATCGGCTGCGTCGGCTTTGCGCAAAAATAGCCGTTCGCAAATCCGATGTTATGGAAAAAGTCGGCCGATGGCCCATTTGCTAGCCGCAGTCGCGCACCTATGAAATAAGCGGCAGACCGCATTTTGAGAGGAAAGCTGCTGTTCCGTCGTAGTACGAAGACGGACGAGTGGCGTCGATGACATCGCCAGCCGGGACGTAGATGACCATGCCCTGGCGGGCGCGCGTCAGCAGCACACGGTAGGCATTGACCAGGTAGATCTTGCGGTTCTCATCATTGACGTTCAGCCAGCGCGTCCCCGAAAACCGATAGCACTGCCATTTGCCATCGATCGAGCGAAGATCGGCGTCCCAGCAGACTCCCACCCAGTCGAGCTCAAGGCCCTGTATATCGAACTCGGTCGCAGGGTCTTCCATATAGTAGGACGAGCGAACGTCGTCTCTTCCGTTCAGGAACCAGGTTGGAGCATCAATCTTTTCGTGGACGTTGATCCCCTCCGGCTTTAGGCGGGATGCGCCTGATGACGCCACCAGGCCAACTCGTTCAGAACCTCGCGCGCGATCGCGAAGCCACTGCTTTGCCTGCGCTAGATTTCGCGTTATCGCGATCGGATATGACGCCTTGACCGCCTGATAGATTTTCTTGGCCTCATCAGCTTCACCCGCGACCAGTGCACCAACAAACTCCGACAGCTTTTCGGCACGAAACGACCGAACCGAGACAGCAAGGTGGAGCGCCGACAAGGATTGCCTGTCGAGCCCCTCGAGCTCGGCCAATGGTAGTCGCGGTGCGCCAACTTCGTAGACGTGTAGACTTTCCAGCCACGGAAACTCCGCTTGAGCGCCGAAAACCACTCGCTCAAGCCAGCTCACCGGCGTTGATCTCCTGCCCTCCGCCAACCAGGCAAATGATGACGCACCAGCCGTCATGCCGATCCATCACGCTGATAAGGAATTCGGGCTCCGACATCTGAAAATTCGGCTGACCTCTCTTCTGGCCCATAAACTTCGCTAAGGGTTCATGTCCCAAGCGCGCTGCGCCTCGTCGAACACAGCAACACGCTCGATCGGCGGCTCGGAAGTCACGACATTACTGTCGCGAAAGTGCATGATGTTTTGAACAAAGCTGTTCACCTTCCGAGCAGCGTCCGATTTCTTGGTCTTTTGACCCTGCTCCTTCAGTCGACCGTACTCGTCCCGCGCGAGGGCCTCGCGTAGAACCTCCGCCAAAGGGCCGTTTCCAGAAAGGAATACCGCATGCTCTTCTTTGTGCGCCTGGGTGCGCAGCGTCACCAAATTGAGTCCCGCCAATGTCTTTCCGGCACCGGGCACTCCAGTTACGAAGCAGATTGCCTTGCGTTGATGCGCCTTGGCGTCTTCGATGATGTCCGCAAGACGTGCCGCCGTCTCGCTGAGGTTCTTTGCGCCGGCGTCGGACCTCGTGATGTCTTCGACGCGGTGTCCTTGGTATAGCGCCTGCGCCGCCTCAATGATCGTTGGGGTCGGCTTGTACCCAGTCCGCGACCACTTTCCACCGTCAAGGAAAGCTTGTCCCGGCGTCTGTTTGACCATCTCGTCGACAATCCTCCCGAGATTGCTGCCATTTGAGCCGATTGGGCTGGCCACCCCGTCTGATCCCCACGTCAACTCGAACGGAGATTCATCAGCCATCGTCGCAACAACGATCGGAACTATTCGGCGATCGTGGCTACCGGCATGAAAGTTCTTGAGGTCGAGGGCGTAATCCATCACCTGATCGAATGCCGCCGCATCGAATTGATGCGAACCCACCTTGAACTCGATAACAAAGACGAACCCCGCAGTGACCAACACCACGTCAGCCCGCTTGCCCATACGAGGGATAGCAAATTCAAAGGCGATCCAACCGTTGAGGCCCCGGAGTTGGCGTCGAACGATATCGATCTGGCCTAGCCACGCATTGCGCTGCAGCGCGTCCAATGCAAACGGGTTTCGCTTGGCGAGATGTCCCAGGATCGCTTCGGAGGGCTGATCGAAAACGTCCGCGATCGGGCTAGAATAATACGCGGTAACTAGAGCGGTCGGAGCCCGTGCTTCAACGGTTGATCCTATGTATTTAGAGAATATCAATCTCGCAAACTGGCCGAGATACTAGCCAAATCTTCCGATTATCGCGTTCTTCGCAAGCTTATCCCAAGAGATGAGTTTGCAATATGCAATGGGCAAGCTACGAGAACTGGCATTCTGCTCGACCTCGAGACTACTGGACTGAACACGGCGCAGGACGAAATCATCGAACTTGCCATGGTCAAGTTCACCTATCTGCCGGACGATAGAATAGCGGCCATTACGGAGGTCTTTTCTGCCTTCAACGAGCCGTCAATTCCGATACCGGAAGAGATTACCGAGCTCACGGGCATTACGGATGAGATGGTATCGGGCCATCGTATCGATCCCGATGTCGTTGCGTCCTTCGCATCCGACGCAGTTCTGCGTCATAGCCCACAATGCGAACTTCGACCGAAAGTTTGCGGAGCGATATTGGCCTCAGTTCGAGAGGAAGCCCTGGGCTTGTTCAGCGACGGAAGTCGAGTGGCGAAAGCACGGATTCCACGGGTCTCACCTAGGTTATCTATTGGCCAGCGTTGGTCTCTTCCATCAGGCGCATCGAGCCATCGACGACTGTAGAGCATTGATAGAGATCCTATCGTCGGACGTCCCGAAACTGAATCGATCCGCCTTCGCACTCCTGCTTGAGCGAGCTCGCCGCAAGACTATTCGTATTTGAGCAGAACAATCTCCGTTTGAGCTGAAGGACACGCTCAAGAAGCGGGGCTATCGCTGGCGCGACGGCTCCGATGGAAGGCCGCGGTCTTGGCATATTGACGTGGACGAGGCCAGTCAAACAGCTGAGATCGAGTTCTTACGAAAGACAATTTATCTGCGAGATGTGGATCCGCGAATCCAGATGAGCGCGATGAATAGGTTTTCGAACAGGGTTTGATCTCGCTGTGCTGTCGTGGAAACTCGGCTAGGCGCTGACCGCCAGTGGCTTTTGTATTTAATTCCGATTCCTTGCGTGCGAAGTAGGGTGGGATGCGCGAGTTCCCCCCCACTGACAATTGGGGACTTCCGAATACCTAGCCCGCTGACACGCACCGGAAAATTTGATTGAATCGGGGCGCTCACCGCCCGCAGAGCGCCAATCTATACACGTTTGTTTCGCTGCGCGGTCCGGCGTAACAAGCTCGAATCTGGGATCGTGCGGAACGGAGATCGAGTTGCAGATTCTGTAGGCGAAGGAGAAATAATCGCAGCTAAACGCGGGTCAGGCGCGACTACGAAAATGGAAGGTAGCTAGTGACCTCCGCTGATCGCATAGCATCATTTGGTCCATTTCGCCTCTTTCCGGGGCAGATGCTGTTAATGGAGGATGAAACCCCGGTTCGTCTCGGCAGCCGGGCCTTGGAAATATTGATCGCGCTTACCGAGCGCTCCGGTGAACTGGTTAGCAAGAATGAATTGATGGACCGGGTCTGGCCTGACACGACGGTCGACGAAAATAGCCTTAAGTTTCATATCTGCTCCCTCAGAAGAGCGCTTGGTGACGGACAGCCAGGACGGCGCTATTTGGCCACTGTTCAGGGGCGCGGCTATACCTTCGTAGCACCAGTCGAATTTTCCTCTGCAGTAAAGCCGATAACACCACCGAGCGCCGCGGTTGATCGCAAGCACAATCTGCCAAGTCTACATACGCGAGCGCTGGGCCGAGGCGATACCATCAGTGCGCTGCTGGATCGGTTTCCGCGACAACGGTTAATCACCATTGTAGGGGAAGGCGGCGTTGGCAAAACAACGGTTGCCCTCGCCGTCGCAGAGGCAGTCATCGGGACGTATGAACACGGAATTTGGTTTGTTGATCTCGCACCGCTTAACGATGAGCATTTTGTTGCAGGTGCACTCGCTTCCGCACTGGGGCTTGAGACGCATTCAGAGAACCCGATCCCAGAGCTTGTCGCGCACCTGCGGATTAGACGGATGCTGATCGTGCTCGATACATGTGATCACGTGGTCGGAGCAGTAGCTGCATTGGCGGAGCAGATCTTGGCTGCCGCGCCGCAGGTGCATATCTTGGCGACCAGCCGGGAACCGCTGCGTGCGCAAGGCGAGCAATTGCACCGCTTACCGCCTCTCTGGGTTCCGCCCAATCCATCGAGGATAACAGCTTCGGACGCTCTTTCATTTCCTTCGATCCAATTGTTCGTCGAGCGAGCGGCAGCGATGCTTGAAGGTTTCGAGCTGGAAGAGGCTGAGGCGCCTGCCGTTGCCGAAATCTGTCGAAAGCTCGGAGGGCTGCCGCTCGCTATCGAGCTGGCTGCGAGTCGTGTTGAGGCCTTTGGTGTTCGACAATTGTCGTTGCTGCTAAGCAGTCAACTTAACCTCCTGAACTACGGTAAGCGTTCCGCGCGGCCACGACATCGAACGCTAACTTCTGCGCTTGACTGGAGTTACGAGTTTCTGCCCGAAGTCGAACGTGCACTGTTGCGCCGCCTGTCGGTCTTTCGCGGCGCCTTCACGTTGGAGTCTGCAAGCGCAGTGGCTTCGGTTGCAAATTCCGACGTGTCGAATGATCTGGCCAATTTGGTCGCGAAGTCGCTCGTGGCGGCAGACGTTGGTGGCGCTGTTGTGCAATATCGATTGTCGGACACGCTGCGCGTATACGCGGCGCAGAAGCTCGCCGAAAGTGGCGAGCTCGAGCAATATGTACGCCGTCATGCCGAGCATCAGAGGGATTTATTCGAGCAAGCGGGGGCAGAATGGACATCGCAGCGGACTGACGAGTGGCTGGCCACGCATGCTCGTCACATCGACGATCTACGTGCGGCCCTGGACTGGGCTTTTTCGCCGAAAGGCGACGCGGCGGTCGGCGTGGCTCTTACCGTCTCCGCAGTGCCTATGTGGTTTCGATTGTCGCTGATAAGCGAGTGTCGCGGACGCGTCGAACAGGCGCTCGCCGCTTTCCAGCCTGGATCGACCGAAGACGAACGCCGCAAGATGCAGCTATACGCCGCGCTGGATTGGTCGAGATTTTTTTTAACAGCATCTGTGCAGGATACTGGCTTCGCGTGGACCATTGCCCTCGAACTCGCCGAAAGGTTCGGTGATACCGACTACTCACTGCGCTCGCTCTGGGGTCTGTGGGCCGGACGCTTAAACAGCGGCGATTTCCCCGCGGCGCTCGAGCTTGCAACCAAGTTTCGTAACCTTGCCGCGACGGAGGCCGATCGCGCTGACCTGCCTGTCGGCGATCGAATGGTAGGCGCATCGTTACATTTCCTGGGGGACCAGATAGGTGCGCGGCAGCACATCGAGCCCATGCTCTCTCACTACATCACCCGTGATCACCACTCAGATGTGGTCCGCTTTCAGTTCGAGCAAAGCACAACGGCAAATATCACGATGGCCCGAGTTCTCTGGCTGCAGGGATTCGCCGATCAAGCGATGCGTACGGTCAAGGATAGCATCGAACACGCATTGTCGATCGATCACACGCTTTCCCTATGCAACGCTCTCGCCCAATCCGCGTGCCCGGTCGCCTTTTTGGCCGGCGATTTGCCGGCTGCGGAAAGGTACACGACAATGCTCATCGACCGCGCCGATCGGCACGCAGTGGAGGTTTGGCTTATCTACGGCAAGTGTTTTAGAGGCCAGCTGCTCATCCAGCGCGCCGATGTAGACGCTGGATTGCGGCTTCTCGGCGCCGCTGTTGATGACCTTCGCAAGGCGGGCTTTGCCCAGTACCTCACTGCATTTCTCGTGGCCTTCGCGGAAGGCTTAGCTCGTAGCGGGCAAGTCGCACAAGGACTTGCTGCAATCGAAGAGGCTCTCACGCGATCCCAGCGGAATCAGGAGCGATGGTGCTTTGCCGAAATTCTGCGCGTCAAGGGCGAGCTCATTCTTCGGACCCGCCACCCTGCGGCTGCCACAGAGGCTGAGGGGCACTTCTTGCAGTCAATCGATTCAGCGCGCCGGCAGCAAACGCCGTCTTGGCAATTGCGCACGGCGATGAGTTTAGCTGAGTTGTGGCGTGGTCGGGACAAGCCTGCCGCGGCGGAACAGCTTCTATCATCGGTCTACAACAAATTCAGTGAAGGTTTCGCGACCAATGATCTAAAGAGAGCACGCGCACTGATCGATCAGTTACGCAACACTTAGCCTCGGACGGGAGAGCTAAGGTCGGCATCGGGTAAGAAGCCAACACTAGGTCTATCCAGAGCTCGATCGCTTTGCATCTGACCGCGGACCTTGGTACTTCCAGTGTCGGTCGAACAGCGGTCAAAGTGATCAGCTGTTGCACCAACCCGAAGCCACTCGTGCTCATTTCTGCCTCAGTGGAGAGAAACTACTGCAGTCCCATCCATGCCAAGCACACGTGCCGCTCCATTCGATAGGATCTATCCACCGTCCCTTCACAAATGGGCCTCGGTCATTTATTCGAACTGTAACACTTCGGCAGGTCGAACGTGAGGTGACCGTCACTTGAGAGCCGAACAGTCTGGAACGGTGCGCTGCGGTCATGTCGCTTGGATTCACGGCCGAACTAAAACGGTTTTTCCAACGATTTTTTTGGATCCTGCCGGACGTCCACTCCCGACAATGTGATCGGCAGGACAAGGCGGTTCGACAAGCGGCTTCTTTTTGACCGGGACGGCCGCTGAGTCACCACGCGTCGCCCGAGTGTACCGCCAGTTCGAATCCCTCTTCCTCCGCCACTTCAGTCCTGACATTTCGTACTTCGAAATGGAGAGGGGTCTCAAACGGTTTACGACGGTAAGTCCTTGAAGAACTTGGTGGGCGCACCAGGGCTCGACCTGGGACCCGCTGATTAAGAGTCCGCAAAATCGAGAACTAGCTTACAACCGGAACTAGGGCGGAATGCCTCGGCCAATAGCGCTCAGCCTCTCTGCGACCGCGACTGCGGTCAACGCATCCCTTTCGTACGATCTTCTACGTTCTCGCGCGATCTCGCTGCTGTCGCGGTTTCAAGCGTTGGGGCGGTCTGCATGATGCCCCGGCACACCACACGGCTGAAGCCGCCTCCACCAGCTCGCGCTTAGACCGATCGCAATGCCACGTTCTGCCATTATTCCTGCAGGCTCTTGGCCTCGTCGTATGCCAGCCGCAATCGCAGCCGGGTATTGCGGCGAAACAACTGTAGAAGCCTTTCTCAAACGAGTCGGTAAGGAGTATCCTCGACCACGTGTGAAAGAAGGGAGGCGTCAGCTGTGGTTGAGAGACGATTTGGACCGAGCTATTGCGCCGGACATCGTGCCGGGCGACCTCGCCGAGGATTTGTGACGTTGGAGCGCCCACTTCCACGCTTCGTGGAGGTACGGCGGCTTACCCGCGGGTCGACCGCATTCTACTTCCGCATCCCCACACATTACAGGAAACTCGGCTGCGAAATGGCGAATGAGCCACTTGGGACGAGCTACGCAACTGCATGCGGCGACGACGGAAAAGGCGGACGCGCCGCCACACTCAATGCTTTGTTCGATGAATGGAACAACCAGCGCAGAGGGCAGCCGGGCGAGCAGGGAAAGATCGCGCGCTATGGCACGATCGATTGGCTGTTCCGACAATACAAGACGGAGAAGGCGTATACTGAGAAGGTCTCAGCTCGGTCGCGCCCCGACTACGAACGGGTCATGCAAATGATCTGCGACACCGTCGGTAAGAGCGGACGGCGGATCGGCGAGCGGCAGATCATGGAAGTTACGCCACGAGCCGCCGATAAGATCTACGACAAAATCATCAACGGCCCGAACGGCATCAGACTGCGGCAGGGAGAAAAGGTGGTCGGGCTCTGCCGAAAAGTATGGCGGATCATGCGTCGGCTGCACCCGGAGCTGTTCGATAAGAAGCACCCGAACCCCTGGGACGATTTCACCCTCAAGAGCCGCACCAAGACCAAGAAGCACGCGGTCACTCGAGAAGAGGTCTATAAATTTGCATGGGGCTGCATCAAAGAAGGGCGGCCTGAACCCGCGGCGGTCGCGGTGATCTGTTTTGAATGGCTGCAACGGCCGGAGAACGTGGTGGCCGGGTTTTTGACTTGGCCCGACTATCGCAGCAAAAACTGGCCACACGCTGTGCGCATTGAGCACCACAAGAACAAGGCGTTGGTCTGGCATCCGCTCGAAGAGACTCTCGACGGAGACACCGTCAAGTTTTACGCCGAAGCGGAAGACGTTTTGAGCCATCTGCCCAAGCTCGGCGTCCCGATGATCATGCGTCGGATCCAAAAGGGTGAACGCAAGGGCGATGCCAAAGTGTGGTCCTACCCCGGCATGGAAAAAGTGGTGCAGCAGATGCGCAAGAAGATCGACGGCGTATCAAAGCTGTTCACGCTTGATGCCTGTCGACACGGCGGCATGACCGAACTCGAGGAAGCGGAGCTGACGGACGGCCAGGGTCGTGCGCTCTCGGGCCACAAGACCGCACAGGCCTATCGCGGCTATGCCAAGGAAACGATGATGCGAGCGTTGGCTGCGACCCGTAAGCGGCATGCACATCTCTTGGCGCAGAAGGAGTTGGATCAGCAGAACGCTGATGGAGCAGCATCACCTCGAGACGAAATGCAGACCTCCCCAATTTCGAAGACTAGCGTCCGATCTCAAAGATAGACTTCGCGTTTCGTTGAACGCTGCAATAGGCTGCGGGGTTCTGCAACTGTCGATCCCGCACGCGACGGCAGGGGTCGGAAGCTTGCAACGCGCAGACAGCATCATCCGCTCAATTCGCATTTCGATAAGTCTAGCGACGTTCAACGCGCGACGACTTTCATCAGCCTTCGACACAAAAACGAAGCCAGCACAGAATTTCCAAATGCGAGGGAAACGGAATTTCCAAATGCGCTGGAAATTCTGTCTTGAGCGAGGCCGTTTTCATAACAAAATCAGCGCGTTGGCATTGGCTGGGGCGGGAGGGATCGAACCTCCGAATGGCGGAATCAAAATCCGCTGCCTTACCGCTTGGCTACGCCCCAATGTCAGGTCCGGAAGGCGCGGAACATAGCCGCAGCCCTCTCGGTCTGGCAACGCCGGTCTACAGAGGGAGTCGGACCATTTCAACTGTTTCTCCCCCTCAATTCGGTTATCCGGACGGTTGAGGGAAGCATGGTTTCGTGGGAAGACGACGCCAATGTTCCCTCGGGGAGTAACGCCATGACCTACCGCGCGCCGATCGACGACATCCTGCTCGCCCTTAACCATGGTGCTGGACTGAAGGCCGCCCTCGCCGCCGGCCATTACGGCGATTTCGACGGCGACATCGCCCAGCCGGTGCTGGAGGAAGCCGGCAAGTTCGCAAGCGACGTGCTGGCGCCGCTCAACCGCATTGGCGACCAGAACGGCGTCAAGCTCGCGGACGGCAAGGTGACGACCGCGCCGGGCTGGCCCGACGCCTATCAGCGCTGGGCGGCCGCGGGCTGGAACGCGGTGTCGGGCCCGGAAGCCTTCGGCGGCCAAGGCTTGCCGCTCGTGATCAATGCCGCCTGCACCGAGATCTGGAGCGCGTCGAATTCGGCGTTCGGCCTTTGCCCGCTGCTCACGCTCTCCGCGATCGAGGCGCTGGACGCCCATGGCAGCGAAGAGTTGAAGGCTATATACCTTGCCAAGCTCGTCTCCGGCGAGTGGACCGGCACGATGCAACTCACCGAGCCGCAGGCGGGCTCCGACGTCGGCGCACTGCGCACCCGCGCCGAGCGCGCCGGTGACGGCACCTACCGCATCAAGGGCACCAAGATCTTCATCACCTATGGCGATCACGACATGACCGACAATATCGTTCATTTCGTGCTCGCCCGCCTGCCCGATGCGCCCGCGGGCACCAAGGGCATCTCGCTGTTCCTGATCCCGAAATTCCTGGTCAATCCCGACGGCTCGCTCGGCGCACGCAACGACATCTATCCCTCCGGCGTCGAGCACAAGCTCGGCATGCACGCCTCCCCGACCTGCACCATGACCATGGGCGACCATGGCGGCGCCATCGGCTATCTGGTCGGCGAAGAGAACCAGGGCATGCGATGCATGTTCACGATGATGAATCAGGCCCGGCTCGCGGTCGGCCTCGAAGGCGTCGGCCTTGCCGACCGCGCCTACCAGCAGGCGCTCGCCTATGCCCAGGAACGCCGCCAGGGCCGCGCCGTCGGCAGCAAGAGCGAGAGCTCGGATCCGATCATCGCGCATCCCGATGTCAAGCGCATGCTGATGCAGATGCGCGCCATGACGGCAGCCGCCCGCGCGATCTGCTATGCGACTGCGGTCGCACTCGACATTTCCACGCGCGCGAAGGATCCGAAGGTGCGCAGCGATGCGGCCGCGCGCGGCGCGCTGCTGACGCCGATCGCGAAAGCCTTCTCCACCGACGTCGGCAACGAGGTCGCCTATCTCGGCGTGCAGGTGCATGGCGGCATGGGCTTCATCGAGGAGACCGGTGCGGCCCAGCATTATCGCGACGCGCGCATCACCGCGATCTATGAGGGCACCAACGGCATCCAGTCGATCGACCTCGTCACCCGCAAGCTCGCGGCCAATGGCGGCGCCTCGGTTTGGGCGCTGCTCGAAGAGCTCTCCGCGATCGTCAAGCAGGTGGAAGCTTCCAACGATCCCGCGTTCGGCACCACCGGCGCCAAATTGCGCGATGCGCTCGGCGCCCTCGAACGCAGCAGCCGCTGGTTGCTCGAGCGCCTCGCCTCGGCGCCAAACGATGCGCTTGCCGGCGCCACGCCTTACCTGCGCCTGTTCGGCGCGACGCTCGGCGGCTGCATGCTGGCCGGCGAAGCACTCGCCGTGAAAAGCGGCGACGAGGCCGGCGATCCGCAGCGCTATATCGCGCTGGCCCGCTTCTTCGCCGAGAACGTCACCGTCCAGGCACCATCGCTCGAGAAGACGGTGACCGACAGCGCCGATGCCATCAACGGCGCAGACGCGGTGTTGCTGGGGTAAGCGGCGCATCCGCATTTTTTCTGTCATTCCGGGGCGCGCGAAGCGTGAACCCGGAATCCATTTCTCCGCCTGTGCCTGTGGCCCGATGGATTCCGGGCCTGGGTGCTGCGCACCCATCCCGGAATGACGGGCGTGAGCACATGTCGCTTCCAATTGACCTGCTGTGGGGCGGACGCAGAACGCAGTATAATCGCGCTCGCATACGAGTCCTTCCAAGCGATGCCTCAAGTGAGGGAACAAACGTGCCCACCGGATTTGTTCAGACCTATCGCGCTTTCGCCTACAACAACGCGTGGGCCAATTATCGGCTGCTCACGGCCTGCAAAAATCTCAGCCAGGAGGATTTTGCGGCCGAGCGGACGGGTTTCTTTCCCAGCCTGCAGCGGACCTTGAACCACGTCTACGTCATCGATCTGTTCTACGTTGACGCGCTCGAAGGCGGATGGCTCGGACCGCGGGCCTGGGAAAACGAAGTGCCATGTCGAACCGTTGCGGAGCTGAAGCGCGCTCAAGCGATCGTCGACAAGCGGTTGATTGCGATCTGTGACGGCCTGACGCCCGAGCTGCTCAACGAGATCGTGCGGGTCAATCGCGACACGTCCGTACAGACCGAACGCTGTGACCGCCTCCTCATGCATCTCTTCCAGCACCAGATCCACCATCGCGGCCAGGCGCACGCGATGCTGTCTGGAACGGCGATCAAGCCACCTCAGCTCGACGAGTTCTTTTCAGCCGGAGAAGCCCCCCTCAGGGCCGCCGAGTTTGCGAGCCTTGGTTGGACCGAGGATACCGTGTGGCGATCGTGATCGTCGGCTCCGGCCGCCCGATACATTCCGCGCCTGCGTGATCGTGACGCACCCCGGAATGACAAGGGCGTGGGAAAGCTGTGAGGGACATTGGGAGCCGGGCGGAGATCATGTAGGATAGCGAGGTGTTCGCCGGCGGCAATGGCGCCGCCTCCGCAAGGGACCGCTTGATGACCGGGCACCTCATCGTATCAGACGAAGCCGCAACGCGCGTGATCACGATGCGTCGGCCCGAGAAGAAGAACGCGATCACCGAGGAGATGTATCGCGCGATGAGCGATGCGATCGACACCGCGCAGAACAATCCGAATATCCGTTGCCTCATCATCACCGGCGGCTCCGGCGTGTTCACCGGGGGCCATGATGTCGAGGATTTCCTGAAGCAGGCCACTGCCAATCCCGACGCGGTGCGCACCGCCGCCGCGGTCAAGTTCCTCTACTCGCTGGCGCACAACGTGAAGCCGGTCATCGCCGCCGTCGACGGAGTCGCGATCGGCATCGGCACCACCATGCTGTTCCACTGCGACTACGTGCTCGCCAGCAGCACGGCGACCTTCTCAACGCCGTTCATCCATCTGGGGCTGGTGCCCGAGGGCGCCTCGAGCCTGTTGATGCCGCGCACGATGGGGCACCAGCGCGCCTTCGAGATGCTGGTGATGGGCCGCACCATGGACGCCCACGACGCCCGAATCGCCGGCTTCGTCAACGCGGTGGTGGCTCCGGGCCATACCGAAACGGAAGCGCGGAAAGTGGCGCGCGAGATCTGCGCGCTGCCGGCCGACGCGGTCGCAATCGCCCGCAAGCTGATCAAACTCCCGCCGGAAGATATGACCCGCCGCATCGACCAGGAGGCTCATCTGTTCAGCGAGCGGATGCGCTCCAAGGAAGCAGTCTCTGCCTTCAAGGCATTCTTTGCGCGCAAGCAAAATTGAACCGGAACGTCGCAAAATCGTTGCCGCGCCTCTCCATATTCACCCCATGAGAACCCATCACATCCTTGCAGCGCTGGCGCTGATGGCTGGATTTGCCCTCGCCCCTTGCCAGGCCCAAACCGCCTCGCCCGTCGATCTGCGCATCCTCGCGATCAACGATTTCCACGGCTATTTGCGGCCGCCGCCGGGCGGCATCCGGATCAGCGATCCCGACGACAAAGTGAAGAAGATCGTCGTGCCCGCCGGCGGCGCCGAGCACATGGCGACGTTGGTGCGGCAGCTCCGCGAGGGACACAAGAACACGATCTTCGTCGCCGCCGGCGACCTGATCGGCGCGAGCCCGTTTTTGTCGGCGATGTTCCATGACGAGCCGACCATCGAGTCGCTGTCGATGATGGGGCTCGAGGTCGCCTCCGTCGGCAACCACGAATTCGACGAGGGCATGGACGAACTGCGGCGGATGCAGAACGGCGGCTGCCATCCGACCGAGAAGTGCCGCGGTCCTCATCCCTTCCCCGGCGCCAAATTCCACTATCTCGCCGCGAGCACCTTCGAGAAGGCCTCCGGCAAGACCGTGTTTCCGCCCTACGAGATCAGGCAATTCGAGGGCATCCCGGTCGCGTTCATCGGGCTGACGCTGAGGGGCACGCCGAACATCATCTCGCCGGCGAGCGCCGCCGGCCTCGAATTCCGCGATGAGGCCGAGACGGTGAATGCGCTCGTTCCGGAACTGAAGGCGCGCGGCGTCGAGGCGATCGTGGTCCTGATCCATGAAGGCGGCCTGCCGACCGGCGACTACAACGAATGCCCCTCCATCTCCGGCCCGATCGTCGACATCGTGAAAAGGTTTGATCGCGCGGTCGACGTCGTGATCTCCGGCCACACCCACCAGGCCTATGTCTGCGACATCGACGGCCGGCTCGTCACTTCCGGCGACAAATACGGCACGCTCGTCACCGCGATCGATCTCAAACTCGATCCCAAGACCCGCGACGTGATCAGCGCCAAGGCCGAGAACACCATCGTCCGCAGCCAGACGCTGGCCAAGGACGCGAGCCAGACCGCGCTGATCGAGGCCTATGACCGGCTGGCCGCACCGATCGCCAACCGTCCGGCAGGTTCGGTGACGGAAACGCTGTCGCGCGTGCCGAACCAGGCAGGCGAAAGCGCGCTCGGTGACATCATTGCTGACGCCCAGCTCGCCGCGACGACGGCGCCGGAAAAAGGCGGCGCGGTAATCGCCTTCACCAATCCGGGCGGCGTCCGCACCGATATTGCGCGGAGAGAGGACGGCGCCGTCACCTATGCCGACCTGTTCTCGAGCCAGCCGTTCCGCAACCAGCTCATCACGCTGACGCTCACCGGCAAGCAGATCAAGGACACGCTCGAGCAACAATGGCTTGACCCGAAGCGTCCGCGGATCCTGCAGGTGTCGAAGGGATTCGCTTACGCCTGGGATGCGAACAAGAGTGACGGCGAGCGCATCATCGCCGAGAAGATGACGCTGAACGGTGCCCCTATCGACCCCGCCGCGACCTATCGGGTGACGGTCAACAATTTCCTGTCGCTCGGCGGCGATGGCTTCACGGTCCTGAAAGAAGGTCAGGCGCCGCTGACCGGCCCCTATGATGTCGATGCGCTCCAGGCCTATTTCCAGGCGAACAGCCCGGTTGGGCCCGCGCCCGGCAACCGGATCCAGCGGATCAACTGACCAACAGGCCCGTAGCCCGGGTGGAGCGAAGCGCAACCCGGGATCTTCGATCAGCACACGGCAAATCGCACGGGTCCCGGGTTGCGCTGCGCTCCACCCGGGCTACGAAAGCCACAGAGGGCTTTCGCGGTGGGCGCCAAGCGCCTAAATAGAGGCTTACTCGCAAGAACGCGCAGCGAATGCGCTGGAAGCCTGCATGACCCTTCTTCTGACGCATTCCGCCTGCCTCGACCACCTGACACCATCAGGCCACCCCGAACGCCCCGACCGGTTGCGTGCGGTCGCCGAGGTGCTCGGTGAAGAGCGGTTCGCACCGCTCGCACGCGGTGAAGCGCCGGAAGGCGGCCTCGATTCCGTCATGCTCTGCCATGGCGAGCTTTATGTCGGCGAGCTCCGCCACATCGCTCCGACCTCCGGCCTGGTTTACATCGATGGCGACACCTCGATGTCGCCGGGCACCTGGGAAGCGGTGATGCGCGGCGTCGGCGGCGCCGTTGCGGCTACCGATGCGGTGATGTCGGGCGAGCATCCGAATGCTTTCGTCGCGGTTCGGCCGCCCGGCCACCATGCCGAAGCCAGCCGTCCCATGGGCTTCTGCTTCTTCGACAATGCCGCGATTGCCGCGCGCCACGCCCAGCGCAAGTTCGGCATCGGCCGCGTCGCCGTGGTTGATTTCGATGTTCATCATGGCAACGGCACCCAGGATATCTTCTGGGCCGATCCGACCGTGATGTATTGCTCGACGCACCAGATGCCGTTGTTTCCGGGCACCGGCGGTCGCGGCGAGCGGGGCGAGCACGACACCATCGTCAACGCACCGCTCGCGCCCGAAGATGGCGGTGCGCAATTCCGCTCGGCGTTCGACAATTTGATCCTGCCGCAATTGGAAAAATTCGGCCCCGAGCTCGTCATCATCTCCGCCGGCTTCGATGCGCATTACCGCGATCCGCTCGCCTCGCTCAACCTGAGGGCCGACGACTTCGGCTGGGTGACGCACAAGCTTCTGGATCTCGCCGATCGGCACGCCGGCGGACGGGTGGTTTCCGTGCTCGAAGGCGGCTATGATCTGCAGGGATTGAAAGAGTCGGTGGCCGCGCATGTCACCGCATTGATGGGCGCGTAAATCGGCGCCACATTACTTCCGCAGAGAATTGCTTTGATTCTGCACTGGGAACGGCGCAGCCGAAAAACGCGAATGGGAACGCGAGTAAATGGCAGAAAACACCACTCAAGTCGAAAACAACAAGGTCGACGTCAAGAAGCTCTCCTTCGAACGTGCGATGGAGGAACTTGAATCGATCGTCAAACGGCTTGAGGACGGCAAGGTGCCACTTGAGGAATCGGTCGCGATTTATGAACGCGGCGAGGCGCTGAAGCGCCGCTGCGAGGAACTGCTGCGGCAGGCCGAAGCGCGCGTCGACAAGATCACGACCGACGCCAGCGGCCAAGCCACGGGAACCGAGCCGCTCGACGTGCAATAGAGCATGATCCGAGAAATGGATCGATGCCGTCTGATCGGATCATGATCTAACCGCGACGTGGCGTCGCAATCGTGCAGCAGGTTCAGGCGAATCTGCCGGTCTTCCCCAGAGTCGGCCGAAATAGCTCTTGGCGCATCGCGCTGGCTGCTATAGTCCCGATCTCATCTGGGGACAGTAAGTGCGCGTTCGGCACCGCCATATCATTTATATCCAGGGATACGATCCGCGCGGCCTTGCGCAATACTACCGCATGTTCAGGACCGAACTGCGGAAATTCAGCCGTCTCTACCAGTTATCGGCCACCATGAGCCGGCCGAAGGTTGCCGACGACGACGAGATCGCGTCCTGGACCATCGAGACCAAGGCGGCCGACTGGCAGACCCGCACGTCCTACGATTTCCTGCGGTTCGAGGATTTCATCCAGCGCGACCTCGCCGCGCCGATCTGGCGTACCGTGTTTCATGCCCTCTGGATCTATTGGGGGCTGGTCTTCACCGGCACGATCGCCCGGTTCACGCGGGCGAACTGGCGTTTCACGGCGTTCATCACCTATCCGCACGTCGTGCTGCTGCTGGAAGCGTTGTGCGCTGCGGCAGTCGCGTTCGTGTTCGAAAAGGGCCTTAGTGCGATCGGCGTCCCCGATCTCTTCAGTGTTGCCGCGGCAACCGCGATCTTCGTGGCCGTGCTCGGCACCATGCTGAAATACACCGAGAACAACACTTACGTGCTCTATCTCCTGTCGGACACGATCTGGACCTGGGAGTTCTCGCATCGACGGCGTCCGGAGTGGGACGAGCGCATCGACCGTTTTGCACGGCACCTCGTCAACATCGCGCGCAGCAGCGATGCCGACGAGATCGTGCTGGTCGGCCACAGCTCGGGATCGTTCTTAGGGACCGAGATACTGGCGCGGGCGCTGAGGCTCGACCCGTCATTGGGCCGCCACGGCCCTCGCGTGGTGCTGTTCACCATTGGCGGCAATCTTCCGATTGTCGGCTTTCACAAGGTATCGCAGGATTTTCGCGACCATTTGCGGCAATTGGCCCTGGAACCCTCGATTGAATGGATCGACTGCCAGGCCCGCAAGGACGTAATGAACTTCTACCAGTTCGATCCGATCTCGAGCCACGGCATCGAACTCGGCGAGACCAGGCGCAATCCGACTATTGTGCCGGTCCGCTTCCGCGACATCGTGAAGCCGGAGCACTATAATACCTTCCGCTGGCAGTTCTTCCGGGTGCATTTTCAGTTCGTGATGGCCAATCAACGCCCGCATCCTTACGATTTTTTCATGATCGTGTGCGGTCCGGTGCCGCTGAAGGAGCGGATGGCGTTTCCGGAGGCTGCCCTGGAGGTTGCGACCGGCAATCCGGCTGCCCGCGAGCAGGCCTGGCGCCAGATCGAGATGTGCGGCGCGGAGGCAACGCCTGGCGGGAATTTGCTTGCGCTGGAACCTTCCGCCCGCCGGCACGGTTAAAAACCCTAGACTTTTCAATTCCCCCGCTTGGGCTCCCCCGGGAACCCAGCCGCTGGGCCGCTTGGCTTTGCCGTCGGCTTTGGTGTAAAGCTTGCCGTTCTATGGCTGTTTGGGGGCAGCTTGCCGCAGATTTGGCGGCAGCGGATACCTCTTAAAGGGCTGAAAAAAATGACCGGGACGGGTGCAGTTACCAGCGTGATGCATATCACGTGGTTCGATCCGGAGTGCATCTAGGCTTTCAAATCAGGCGCCGGCCTGCCAAGGCGGCAACTGGCGTCTGGACTCTCACGGCGCAATCGATGCGCCCCCATCTCCGGTCGGGCCGCTGGCCCTGACCTCAAGAACTGGAATATCGCTGTGACCACATACAGTAAGACGCCGCTTCTCGACACAATCCGCACGCCCGACGACCTGCGCCGGCTCAAGGTGGAGCAGGTACGGCAGGTCGCCGATGAGCTTCGGCAGGAAACCATCGACGCGGTTTCCGTGACGGGCGGCCACTTCGGCGCAGGGCTCGGCGTGGTCGAGCTGACCACCGCGATCCACTATGTCTTCGACACCCCGCGCGACCGGCTGATCTGGGACGTGGGCCACCAAGCCTATCCGCACAAGATCCTGACCGGCCGGCGCGACCGCATCCGCACGCTCCGCACCGGCGGCGGTCTGTCCGGATTCACCAAGCGCAGCGAGAGCGACTACGATCCGTTCGGCGCCGCCCATTCCTCGACCTCGATCTCCGCCGGGCTCGGCATGGCGGTGGCGCGCGATCTCTCCGGCCGCACCAACAACGTGATCGCCGTGATCGGCGACGGCGCGATGTCGGCAGGCATGGCCTATGAGGCGATGAACAATGCCGGCGCCATGAATTCGCGCCTGATCGTGATCCTGAATGACAACGACATGTCGATCGCCCCGCCGGTCGGTGCGATGAGCGCCTATCTGTCGCGGCTCTATTCGGGCAAGACCTACCGCTCGCTGCGCGAGGCGGCAAAGCAGATCAACAAGCATCTGCCGAAGGTGCTGGCCAACCGCGCCAACCGCGTCGAAGAATATTCCCGCGGCTTCATGATGGACGGTGGCACGCTGTTCGAGGAACTCGGCTTCTATTATGTCGGTCCGATCGACGGCCATAACCTCGACCACCTGCTGCCGGTCCTGAAGAACGTCCGCGACATGGATACCGGCCCGATCCTGGTCCACGTCGTGACGCAGAAGGGTAAGGGCTACGGCCCGGCAGAAGCCTCCGCCGACAAGTATCACGCCGTGGTCAAGTTCGACGTCGCCACCGGCACCCAGACCAAGGCCAAGCCGAATGCGCCGGCCTACCAGAACGTGTTCGGTCAGAGCCTCGTCAAGGAAGCCCAGAAGGACGACAAGATCGTTGGCATCACCGCCGCGATGCCGTCCGGCACCGGCATCGACATCTTCAACAAGGCGTTCCCGAACCGCACGTTTGACGTCGGCATCGCCGAGCAGCATGCCGTGACCTTCGCGGCCGGCCTTGCCGCCGAGGGCTACAAGCCGTTCTGCGCGATCTACTCGACCTTCCTGCAGCGCGGCTATGACCAGGTGGTCCATGACGTCGCGATCCAGAGCCTGCCGGTCCGCTTCGCGATCGACCGCGCCGGCCTGGTCGGCGCCGACGGCGCCACCCATGCCGGCTCGTTCGACAACGCCTATCTCGGCTGCCTGCCGAACTTCGTCATCATGGCGGCCTCTGACGAAGCGGAGCTCGTGCACATGGTCGCAACGCAGGTGGCGATCAACGACCGCCCGAGCGCGGTGCGCTATCCGCGCGGCGAAGGCCGCGGCGTCGAAATGCCCGAAGTCGGCATCCCCCTTGAGATCGGCAAGGGCCGCATCATCCGCCAAGGCAAGAAGGTCGCCCTGCTCTCCTTCGGCACCCGCCTCGCCGAATGCGAGAAGGCCGCCGACGAGCTGGCGGCGCATGGCCTCTCCGCCACGATCGCAGATGCGCGCTTCATGAAGCCGCTCGACGAAGAGATGATCCTGAAGCTCGCGCGCGACCACGAAATCCTGATCGCCATCGAGGAAGGCTCGATCGGCGGTTTCGGCTCGCATGTGATGCAGCTCCTCGCCGAGCACGGCATGCTCGACGGCGGTCTGCGCATGCGTTCGATGGTGCTGCCCGACGTGTTCCTCGATCACGACACGCCGGCGGCGATGTATGCGCAGGCAGGCCTCGACGCCAAGAGCATCGTCGCCAAGGTGTTCGAGACCCTCGGCAAGGATTTCAAGACCGAGACCGTCAAGCTCGCCTGACCTCAGGCTTGCCTGCGGATTCCGCGATGAAGATCTATCTGGCAGGTCCCGACGTGTTCCTGCCGGATGCAATCGAGATCGGACGGCGCAAGGCCGAGCTTTGCGCGCGTCACGGCTTAAGTGGCCTCTATCCGCTCGACAACGCGGTCGATCTGTCGGCGCTAGACGCTTCCCTCATCATCTTCAAGGGCAACGAGGCGATGATGGAGGCAGCCGATGTCGTCATCGCCAATTTGACGCCGTTTCGTGGCCCCAGTGCCGACGCAGGCACCGTCTATGAGCTCGGCTACATGGCGGGGCGCGGCAAATTGTGCTTCGGCTATTCCAACGACCCCGCGTCATATGCAACTCGCGTGGCGCGCCTATATGAAGTGACGACGTTGCCCGACGGCCGGCTTGCCGATGGACACGGCCTCACTGTGGAAGAGTTTGGCTTGCCCGACAATCTGATGATGATGCACGCCCTCGACCTGCACGGCTGCCCGCTCGTGACGCCGAAGGCTGCACCTGCGGATATCTGGCACGACCTCACCTGCTTCGAGGCCTGCGTCCGCCTTGCCGCAGACCACGGGCGAAAGACGGGTCGAAGCCGATGAAGAAAAGCGAAAGCGAGCATGCCCCGCGCAAGCGCGCGGATGTGCTGCTGGTTGAGCGCGGCCTGTTCGAGAGCCGGGCGCGGGCGCGCGCCGCGATCGAAGCCGGGCTCGTGATCGCCGATGGCAAACAGGTCGGTAAACCCTCCGATATGCTTGCGCCTGATGCGACGCTATCGGCGGAGCCCGCGCACCCCTATGTTTCGCGCGGCGGCGTGAAGCTGGCCGGGGCGCTGGAACAATATCCTGTAGACATCGAAGGTCACGTCTGCCTCGACGTCGGCGCCTCGACCGGCGGCTTCACCGAGGTGCTGCTCGCCAATGGCGCCAGCCTGGTGTTTGCCATCGACGTCGGGCACGGCCAATTGCATCCTTCGCTGCAGGGCCATCCCAGGGTCGTGTCGATGGAAGAGACCGATATCCGCTCGTTCGAGGGCAAGCGCCTGCCGGCGCGGCCGGACGTCGTCGTCATCGACGTCAGCTTCATCTCGCTGAAGTTGGTGTTGCCGGTCGCGTTGTCGCTCGCGGCAGCGCCGATGCACCTGCTCGCGCTGATCAAGCCGCAATTCGAGGCGCAGCGAAAGCATTTGAAGCATGGCATCATCCGCAACGCGATGGTGCATCAGGAAATCTGCGACGACATCGCGGCCTTTGCCGCTGCCCAGGGCTGCACCGATATCCAGGTCTTTCCGTCCCCGATCACCGGCGGCGACGGCAACATCGAATTCTTCCTCGGCGCGCGCCGTGGCTGAACGGCTGATGATCGACCATGTCGGCCATCGCGGCGACGGCGTCGCGATGGAGAACGGCCAGGCGATCTATGTGCCTTATGCGCTCGCCGGCGAGACGATCGAGGCGGCTAGCGTTCCCGGCCATCCCGACCGGCGTCGATTGCTCCAGGTCGAGCGTGCCAGTCCCGAACGCATCGCGCCGTTCTGCCCGCATTTCGGCGTCTGCGGCGGCTGCGCGATCCAGCATTGGGATCATGAAAGCTACCAGGCCTGGAAGCGCGAGCTCGTCGTCGAGGCGCTGGCGCAGGCCAAGGTTGCGGCCGAGGTCGCCCCGCTGATCGACGCCCACGGCCTCGGGCGCCGCCGCATCACGCTTCACGCGCGGATGGGCACGCATGAGGTGCTCAAGGTCGGCTTCGCCGCAGCAAGTTCCCACGACATCATCCCCGTCGATCGTTGTCCGATCCTCGATCCGGGTCTCAGCGGCGCGCTCGACGCCGCCTGGGCGATCGCCGAGCCGTTGATAGCGATGGGCAAGCCGCTCGACATCCAGGTGACTGCAACCCTCAATGGCCTCGACGTCGACGTCCGCGGCTCCGGCGCCCTGCCCTCGACCATGATCGCCGCCCTGTCGCGCATCGCCGAACAGCATCGCCTGGCGCGGCTGACGCGGCATGGCGAGTTGGTGCTGATGCGCGCGCCTCCCGCGGTGATGATCGGAACGGCCCCGGTGATTCTGCCGCCGGGCTCGTTCCTGCAAGCGACCATCGCCGGCGAAGAGACGCTGGCGCGGCTCGTCAGCGATCACTGCCAGCGCGCCAAGCACGTCGCCGATCTCTTCTGCGGCGTCGGCCCGTTCGCCCTGCGCCTCGCGACGAAATCGCGGGTCGCCGCCTTCGATAGCGACGCCGGCGCTGTCACGAGCCTGCAGAAGGCCGCGACCTCGACGGCGGGCTTGAAGCCGGTCAAAGCCGAGCCACGCGACCTGTTCCGCCGCCCGCTGGTGCCGCAGGAATTGCGCGACTACGACGCAGTCGTGTTCGATCCGCCACGTCAGGGCGCGCAGGCGCAGGCAACCCAGCTTGCCGCAAGCAAGGTGCCCACCGTCGTGGCCGTGTCCTGCAACGCAGCGACCTTCGCCCGCGATGCCAAGATCCTGATCGACGGTGGCTACAGGATCGAAGGCGTCACACCTGTCGACCAGTTCCGCCACACACCGCACGTCGAGCTGGTGGCGCGATTTACGCGCAAGCGCTGACCGCCGTAGCCAAATAGCATCACGCTTGGCGGTGCCAGTTGATGTGCCCTCGCCCCTTGTGGGAGAGGGCTGCTCAGTCGCCAGCAGCGAACTCACTAGGGTGAGGGGTTCTCTCCACGAGCACAGGAGTCCGTGGAGAGAACCCCTTGTATCTGCACGGCCATGATCTGTGCGATGGAAGCGACCTAGCGCCTTGGCCGGTGGCCACCGGCCAAGGCGCGTGGCGAAGTCGCCCGTTACCCCTCCGGCCACAACCGTGGATGAGCT
>NZ_JBUYEN020000033.1:0-94566 GCF_055229415.2 Bradyrhizobium sp. Leo114
GCTTGCAGCGCATGTAGCGCTCGAGCTCGTGAATGGGTGTCGACTTGCGCCGGCGGATGATGTCGAGGGCGACCGTCTGACGGGTACTGCAGCCCAGGCACTTCACCTCGAGATAGCTGTAGCCGGCATTGAGCGCGTCGCCGAGCGCAGGCGAGGGCTGCGCCGGTCCGTGAAAGGCCAGCATGCGCATGTTCCAGGCTTGGCATGCGAGCCGATCTGCGTCCTTGCGCGCCTTGGCCGCTTGTTTCGGCTGCCGCTCGCACTGATGCGCCAAAAATGCTCTCTCTGGACTTCGTAGCCATCTCCTAAGCATCGCGTCCGGGCGCCGCCAGAGCAAGCCGCTAGGCCTTGGGGATTGACGTGGGGTCTACGGGCTCGGAGCCCAAAAGAAGCAGCCCGGTCAGGTGCGGACCGAGCTGCTAGGGGACAGTGCACAGCACGGTTGGTGATCGTGTGTGCGCGCTTCCAACCTTGCGACGAAGAATCGGTTCCAAACTAGCCTGCTTGCCGGCGGTGTGCTGACCTTCTCGCAGCCGCACGGCTCGCCCGTGGCGACGAACAGCAACTTCAACCGGCTGATTGAATATCACTCGCTCGGGTACGCGCGAGAGGTGGGGCGGAGCGGACAACCCGGTTGTACCCCAACCCTGTTGCATGAGCGCGGGCGCAGGGCGGCGGTGACGTCGCTATGCGACGATCCCGAGTGGGAGAGGGCGTTGACAAGCGCCGCTTCGAAGAGATCCTTCGTAGGAAGAGGGAAACCGAACAGGAACCCGAGCGATTCCTTCTCTGCGCCTGACGGTTATCAGCCCCGCTACGGCGGGGTTTTTCATGTCCCCACCTTTAACCGCTCCAAAGTCCCCGGCTGATGGTCGAGCCGCGTCACGCCTTCCTGGAAGGCCGGCATGTCCAGAGAGGGGGCCGAACTTGTTGTGCTGCATGCGGTAGCTGGCGCGCACGAACTGATTGATGCTCTGGGCTATCTCATTGATTTGACGCGGCCGGCTACCAAAAAATGCCAGCACCAAGGATGCTAGCAAGACGCTGCCGGACGTCTTGTGAAATGGCCCACATAGTAGCAGCCCGGCCCAGGGGACAAATCCGGACCGAGCTGCCTTTGGGCGCTACACACATGGATCCTGTGTGCGACCATTCAACGTTTCCACAAATGGACTGTTCCGCGTCGCCTCGCTAGCCGTGCCGATGGGCAAGAGGCGGACGAAGAGACTACGGGGCCCAGAGCCGGAGAAAACCAGCTCGCCCCGGGCATGGACCGAGCTGTCAGGGGGCAGGGTGCAGGCGGCTTTTTCTTGCCCTGAACCGTCGGGCCGCACTAAATTACCGCCATTGGTTCAAAAATGGAGTGCCGGCGTGGCAACGGGTATTGTGAAGTGGTTCAATGCAACCAAAGGTTATGGATTTATTCAACCTGACAAGGGCGGCAAGGATGTCTTCGTCCACATCTCGGCCGTTGAAAAAGCGGGGCTGAGCGGTCTCAATGAGGGGACCAAGGTCAGCTACGAAGAGATGACCAACAGGGGCAAGACGTCCGCTGAAAATCTAAGAGTCGGATGAATTCGAAACCGCCGGCCTCGCGCTGGCGAAATTATGTCGAACATATAACCCGGCCTCAGTGCCGGGTTTTTCTTTGGGCGGGCGGGAGCAGGTCGATCGCCTGCGCCAGTTCATCCTCGGCGACCGCGCGTCTCGTCGACGCTGAGATCGGCGGCATCACGGCCGCCTTGACCGGGCCGGACTGATCGCTACCCCCGATTGGCCGGGCGCGTCTTAGCTAAAAGCACGGCGATAGCGGAACGCTCAGTGTCGGCTACCAAGCGGCCGGTTTCAGTCTTGCCTATGAACGCGATCAGCGTGGAAGGCCTACCAGCGCCAAAAAACTTCACCGCGTCCTGCTGATTGTCGAAGTCGACAGTGAAGTAGATGAGGTCTTTGAACTCGGGCTGTGCCGTCAATTCGCTCAGGATCGGTTTCTGCTTCTGGCAGTCCGGACACCAGGACGCATGGATCGCAACCAAAATCGGCCTGTCTGCCTCCTGCACCGCCGCGAAGGAGTCAGCATCGAACGGTCGGGTCTCGACGGCGAAAGCCGGCGCCGCGAAGGCTGTGCTTGCGGCAACCACTGCAAAAACGAGGGAACGACGCGAGAGCATGGCTCGGCTCCTTTGATTGTGGGTATAACGAGTTTGCGCACTATGAACTCGGCGCGCCGGGCCAAGGTGTCCGCAACCCTCTAGTTGCAATTGGCCGGCCAAATATGGCGATTGTACAGAGGCAGCAGAATGAGCATTAGTCCTGTCCGGAAGTACATCACACAGCGTTCTAATCCGGTTACCGGCGCGGGCTTTCCGCTCACGTCGCAATTGTACGGAATCGAAGGATGATCACGGCCAGGATGATGATGGTGAGGCTTCCAAGCACGGGGTTACCGTACGAGCTGACCAGCACCTGAGCGCCACCAAGGATCAAGGCAGCGAGTGCTAGATTGCCAAGTGACACCCCGGCGACGAGCACTAGCATGAATGCGTTGATCAGCCAGGGCACACCAAGGTTCGGGTGCACGCTCACAAGTGGCGTGATTAAGGCGCCGGCCAGACTCGCCAGGCCAGCACCGAGGCAGAAGGTAACAAAGCGGACGAACCGGGTGTTGATGCCGAGCGCCTGTGCCAGCTCCTCGTTCATGATGACCGCTTGGGCTACGAGGCCAATCTGGGTTCGGCGCATGACCAGCCACACGACGACGCCCAGCACGATTGCAACGAGGAGCAGGACGAGACGATACAGCGAATACGTGACTCCGCCGACGCTCACGGCTTGTGTGATGGCACTCTCAGTGAACTGAATCTCGCGTCCGAAATAGAGCGTAATGCTCTGGACAATGATGATGTTCAGACCCCAAGTCGCGAGGATCGTGTCGAGCGGCCGGACATAGAGGCCCCGAAGCACTCGCCACTCCGTTACCGCTCCGACCACGACACCGCCCGCAAGAGCGATCAACAACGCGCTCCACGGATTCCAGCCAAGCCAAGTAGCAACGACTGCTGCATAACTGCCAAGCGCAAGAAAAGCGCCGTGTGCAAGGTTGATGATCTTCAGGACACCGTAGACGATCAGGAGGCCGAGCGCCACGATGTACAGGACCCCCGCCGTCGTGACGACGTCGAAGAGTTCGATCGTGTACATAGCGATCAGCCTCCTGCTTTTCCTGCACTATCAGCGAGTCGGGCACTGGTCACCCGGATCGATCAGCCCAAAGTCCCTCAGCACCTTCGTCTTGCCATCGGCTTGGACTTGCGCCAAGTAGATCGGAAGCGGCGCGTGGTTCTGTTTGTTCATCTGAACGGACCCGCGCGGCCCCTCAAACACGACCGTGGGCAGGACCTTGATGATGGCATCCGCATTCGTGGTGCCAGCCTTTTCAGCGGCCATCGCATACGCGTGCAGCCCGTCGTACTCTTGCTCGGAAAGTGCGTTTGGCGTCTTCAGCTCCGCTCCGAACTTCTTCTTCATCGCCTCGAGGAAGCGTTTGTTCTCGGGATTGTCGATGCCCGTGAAATAGTCTCCCGTGTAGTACACGCCCTCGGCCGCGTTGCCGCCTGCCTCCGCAGTCAGCTCATCGATGGAGAGGCTTCCGATCGGCATCGTGAGCCCGGCTGCTTTCAGCTGCTTGAGAAAGTCGATGTTGGGGCCGCCGCCAGACGTGGAGTAGATGATACCATCGGGATTCGCTGCTCGGATTTTGCTAATGATAGCCGTCCAGTCCGATTGCTGGAGTGGTTGGTATTCTTCGCCGAGAATTATCCCGCCCATATCTTTGATCGTTTTCTTTGCAGCCTCGATCATCCCGCGCCCGAACGCATAGTCACTCCCAACTGCGGACCACCGTTTGACCTTCTTCTCGTCGGTCATGAACTTGATGAGTGGGGGCACGACCTGCTCCGGGACCCAGGCATTGACGAACAGGTATTCTCCGCATGCCCGGCCCTCGTAAAATGAGGTGTAGATGAACGGAACCTTCGCCCGCTCGGCGATCGGCGCGCCGGCATTGCGCGCCGCACTCGTTTCCATGGTGATGATGACGTCGGCCTTGTCCTGGCGGATGCCCGTGTTGAATGCCTTGACTGCGCCGGCCGGCCCGCTCTCGTCATCAAGAGGAACAACCTTTACCGGCTGGCCGAGAATGCCGCCCTTCGCGTTCAGCTCGTCGGCCGCGAGTTCGGCCGACTGCACGACTGCCGGCGCGACAACGCTGTTCACCCCGCTGAGGCCAACAGGTATGGCAATCACGACCGGCTTTTTCTCCTGCGACCGCACTGGTGCGACCGCCAGAAGCAATGAGGCTGACATCAGGAGCAGTAGTTGGATCCCATAAACCTTTCGCATTGGATTTTCTCCCTTCTCCCAGTTCAAAAGGATGCAGCGTTCCGGACGCAGGCCTCGTTCGGCTAAATCGCAAGGTGACGCTCTATAGTTTTCTGCGCCCCGGGGTCGCTCGAATTGCCGGTCTCTACAATCGTTCCAACCTTCAGGACCGCGTATCGGTCGGCCAACGCCAAAGCAAACCTGACATTTTGCTCTACAAGTACGATGGTGGTCCCATGGGCGCGTCGCTCCTGTGCCAGGATGTCCTGAAGACGTGTGATCACTGCGGGTTGCAGGCCTTCGGTGATCTCGTCGATCAGGACCAGACGCGGGCGCGTCAGTAGTGCTCGTGCCATCAGGAGCATCTTCTGCTCGCCACCGGACAGCGTGCCTGCTCGCTGCTGGCGTCTGGCGGTTAAGAACGGAAACCATCCCGCCACCGCGATCAATCGCTCGTCGAAGCTCGAAGGCCCTCGCAACGCCAATCTGAGGTTCTCCTCCACCGAGAGATCCTGGAAAATCGACTTTTCCTGGGGGACGTAACTGACTCCGAGCCTCGTGATCTGGTATGGGGGCCAGCCGGTTACATTTTCACCAAGCAGTTCGACTTGGCCGCGCCGAGGTGGTAGCAATCCCATAACGGTCTTCAGCAAAGTCGTTTTGCCCATGCCGTTTTTACCGAGGACCCCGAAGATCTCCCCAGGTCCGATGTGGAAGGTCACTCCGTGGAGCACTCGAGAGCTGCCGTACCCACCCTCCAAGCTACCGACGGCGAGGCCGCGTGGGGCCACTGACGCGATCATGCGGTTCCTCCGACATAAATCGAACGGATGAGGTCCGAGTCGGCAATCTCCGATAGCGGCCCGTCGAGCAGAACTTTTCCCATGTGAAGGGCGACCAGTCGCGTGCTGATTTTGCGGACGAAGTCGAGATCGTGCTCGATGAGCAAAATGCACAGCCGGTGGCTCTGGGCCAACTCTGTCAGCACGCTCCCGATCGCCGCTCGCTCGTCGCGTGTGAGACCCGCGGTCGGCTCATCAAGTAGCAGCACGGTCGGCTCTTGGGCGAGTACCATAGCGAGCTCTAGCGCCTGCTTGGCGCCATGAGACAGATGACCCGCCCGCTCGTTGAGCATGGTCGTCAGTCCAGAGACTTCCACCGCGTCAAGCGCGGGCTCAGGTAACTCGACTGTCCGCGACCGTCGCCAAAGGGATGTAGGCTTTCGATATGACCGCGCCACGCGAAGGCAGTCCAGGACCGTCAGCGCATCGAAAACGTTGGGAGTTTGGAACTTCCGACTAACGCCAAAGGCCACGCAGCGTTGCGGCGGGAGCCGGTCGATGCGATGACCATTTATCAGCACTTCGCCTGTCGAACGCTCGCGGCCATCAGCGATGCAGCGGAGCAGAGTCGTCTTTCCGGCCCCGTTCGGCCCGATAATCCCAACAACCTCGCCGCGGTATGCTTTGAGCGAGACCCCATGGAGCGCCACGAGGCTTCCATACTGCATGCCAACATCACGTAGCTCCAGCACTGGAGCTTCGTCCGGCGAGCCTATCACGTTGCGCCGCTGACCCAGAATGTCCCCCGGGCTTGAAAGGGCGACGGCGGTGCCTGCCCATGCTCCTGGCTGCGCGTCAGCGGACGCTGCATTCCGTCCTCGATTGAGAAGTTGCCTGATGGGGCTGACCAACACTGACAGGCCCTGGCCGATTGCCGGGACGAGTCCCTGAGGGAGATACACGACGACGAGTACGAAGGCGAGCCCCACAAAGAGCAACCAGATGAATGGCAGGTTGCCTCCGAGCAGCGCCGAGACGTAGTTGACCCCGACCGTGCCGAGGATCGGACCAATAAGTGTCCCGCGCCCACCCAAGGCTGTCCAAACGACAAGTTCGGTTCCGAAGACGAAATCCCCATAGGAGTGAGCCGCGACGCTGCTAAACAGTACGTAGAAGGCGCCGGCCATGGCCGCGATGGCGCTGCATGCGGCCATGAGACGAATCTTCAGGTACGAAGTGTTTAAACCAAGGTAGCGGCAGCGCTCCTCGTTCTCGCGAATGGCGAGCAGAACTCGGCCAGCGTCACTCGAAACGAAAACGTACGCGCCCATGGCAACAACGAGAAGGAGCCCGCCCGCGATATAGTACCACTCCGTGATGGAAAGGAACGGCACTGGGATGGGCAGCCCGCTGCTTGATCCAGTGTAGGCTCCCCCACTCAGGATGATCTGCGTGAATACGACAGGAAGTGCGAGCGTGACGATGGCAACGTAGATGGGCGACGCGCGGTCCCAAAAAGAGAGCCAACCCACGGCAGCTCCGACCAAGGCCGCGCCGACCATGGCAGCGAAAATCACTCCTGCGGTGGCGAGCGCCCCGTCGACGTAGTACGCCAAGGCGATGGCAACCATGTAGACCCCGATGCCGAAGAAGGCCGACTGACCAAATGTCAGGACACCGGTGTATCCCCACAGGAGATCGACCGTGACGGCTGCGATCGCGAAGAAAAATGCCTGCGAGAGAATCTGTTGCGCGTATTCCCCGAGCACGATCGGGCTACTGAGCAGGAAGGCAGCGAGCACGATGGAAACTCCGAAGATCGTCAGCCATCTACGGGCCGAGCTCAACGGAGAAGTGATCTCCTCTGCGAGCGTCCTGCTCGCTGGGATCAGCACGTCCGTCTTCTGACGATGGGTCATACTGCTACTCTGATCCGCCGCCCCCTTACGTAACGCTTTCCCCTATTGTTCGGACGCCACGGTGAGCAAGTCGCGATGCCGAATGAGATCGAGAATTCGCAAAAGCACTTGCTTCCCCTTGAGCGTACGGCGAGTGCGAAGCTTCGTCCCGGTCGCGAAAAACGTGACCGGAGTCCGCGAGCTCAAGGAGGACGATGGGCGGACGCTGTTGAGTGCCGCTTGTCCGCTCCATTCCAAGCTTTTGGCGACGTTGGCCTGCTTGGCGCCCACGATCGGCTCCATTTGAATACAGGCAATCGTGAGCTCGCTTTGCGCGCCCGAAATGTCGCTCATTGGCCATTCCCACAAGCGAACGGGAGGCTGCAGGCTGCCTATCTACCGCAGCGATCACCAACGATGGTGACTCAATTCAATTGAGTTCGCAGAGCGGAGTCAAGCTCGCACGGCAAACGGCATCGGCGGAACTTTCCTCCATCCGGTTTGGCAATCCGCGACAGCGAACCTGCCTTCGCATGTGCAAAAGGTTCATGCCCAAAAGCCTCATGCAGATGGTGTGCTGACGCGAAATGGAAGCTGCAAACATGCGGTCGCGTGGTGGCTTCGTACGCCCGGAACACTTCCTGGTGCGTGTATTGACCTGCACTTCCACCTCGCCGTACAATTGAGCGCGATCTGCTCAAATGGTATACCCATGGCGACGCCTTACGACCTGATGATGCGGGTGTCGCATCACTACTATCGCAGCCATCTCACCATGGCTGAGATCGGAAATCGTCTCGGTATTTCGAGGCACCGCGTTGGTCGACTTCTTAAGGCGGCCATCGCCACAGGCGTGGTCAATATCGAGATCCGCGTCCCAACTAGCGAAAACGTTGAGCTCCGGAAGGCGCTGGAAACAGCGTTCAAGCTCAAGGCAGCCCTGATCGTTGATGTGCCGCCCGACATTTCACCGGATCAGATGAAGCAGGTGACGTGCCGATCGGCGGTCTCGTTTCTTAGAGACAGGCTAAGCGCGCATCGGACGATCGGAGTGGGATGGGGAAGTACGACATTCGAACTTATCAATGCGCTTGAGCCTCTAGATCTTTCGAACACGAAGGTCGTGCAAATCACCGGCGGCAACAAAAGGCTATCGATGCAGTTCGATTGCCACGAAGTCGCGCGTCGCCTTGCGCAGAAGCTTCATGTGCAGCCTATCCTGCTGCATGCGCCAGGAATCGTCGATAACAGGCGGACGCGCGAACTGCTGATGCGGGACAGCAATATCCGCGATACTTTTAAATATTTCGGTGAGCTCGATTTGGCGATTGTCGGTATCGGCGCGGTTAGGCCGGCAATTCAGTCCATGCTAATTACGAGCGGGTACATTTCCGCGACGGAATTGAGGTCCTTGAAAAGGGCAGGAGCCGTCGGCGATGTCTTTTCCTATTTCATTGACGAAGATGGGGAGGTCGTACGAACCGAGCTCTACAATCGGCTGATCACGATTGGTCTTGCCGATGTTCGCCGCATTCCAACCACCTTGGGTGTAGCCACTGGCGCGGCGAAGGCGCGAGCCCTTGCTGCGGCCATGCGTGGCGGATTTATCAATACGCTGATCGCGGACAGTTCGCTGGCCCGCGCGGTGCTGGCGTTGCAGCCGAAGGCTGGCAAGGTCCGCGCAGCGCCCAAGGCGCGCATTGCGCCCGCGAGTAAAGGATCGAAAGTTAATCTGCGGAGGACATGCGACTAAACGATCGTCCCAAATCCTAGGGAGGAAGACATGAGTGCTAATGTCTCTGTCACTACCGAACAGGGTGCTGGTATGTCTCCTGTTCGCACCCCCAAAGACGCGCTCTCGCGGCGAGAATTCGTGAAGGCCACGGCAGTAGCCGGCGCTGCGACCGCCATCAGTTCCTTTCCGTACATTCAGGCCAAGGCGGCTGAGACTCCCTCGATCAAATTCGGTCTTCTCGAAGATAGATCAGGCAACTTCGCCATCTTCGGCCTCAACAAGTGGCACGGGACTCAGCTGGCTATCAAGGAAATCAACGATGGCTGGACGCTCGACGGCGGTGTTCAGGGGCCTGGTGGTCCTGGCGCGTTTGCCAAGACCGCGGCAAAGCCGCCGACCGCCAACATCAAGGAGGTGGTGGACCGAGGTGGTGACGAGACGGTCGATGCGACGGTTTGGAAGGAAGGTGACGAGTATTTGGTCCAATCCGGCGAGAAGGGGGTGCTCGGTCGCTCGATTGAACTCATTTCGCCCGACCCGCAATCCGATAATACCCAGTTCCAGGCCTTGTCACGGCGCCTCATTCTCGAAGACAAGGTGGACGTCATCATGGCGGGATTCGCCAGCGCGGAGCGCGAGGCGATCCGTCCGATCATGTATCAAAACAAGATGCTCTACTTCTACAACAACCAGTACGAAGGGGGCGTAGCCGACAAATACACATTCTGCACTGGTGCAATCCCTGAACAGCAGATCGTGCCGGTCATGCAATACATGATCAAGAACTTTGGTCCAAAGATCTACACCCTGGCGGCGGACTACAATTTCGGCCAGTTGAGCGCCGCGTGGACGCGGGCGATGGCTCCACTGCTCAACGCAACGGTGATTGGCGAGGAGTTCATCCCTCTCAGCGTTTCGCAATTTGCGTCAAGTATCGCGCGCATTCAGCAGGCAAAGCCCGATTGGCTCATGATGTACATCACGGGCCAGAACCACTCGAATTACTATCCGCAGGCAAATGCCGCGGGCCTCAAAATCCCGATGGGGTCGAGCATCAATATTGCGCAAGGTTACGAGCATAGGCGCTTCCAACCGCCGTCTCTCGATCGCTTCCATGTGACAGCAAGTTACATGGAGGAGATACCAACCCCGCGTAATCGCAAGTTCGTGCAACGTTGGCGCGCGATGTTCTCCGACGAGCCCTACATGGCTATGGAAGGCCATAGCGCCTACGTCGCGACCCATCTCTATGCCAAGGCCGTCCGCCTCGCCGGCACGACGCAGAAAGAGGCCGTAATCGAGGCGCTGGAATCCGGCATTGGCGTTGAGGCGCCGGCTGGCTGGGTTTTTATGGATCCCGCCACCCATCATCTCAGCCAATACATCCGCCTCGCGCGTTGTGACGAGAAGCATAACATCCAGTTCGTGACTGAATGGCCCTACATCGAGCCCTGGTGGACGCGCCGGCTCGGCGTGAACCTAGTGCGGAAGTCGGAGTCAAAACAGTACATCCCGGACGAGGACCCGTTCTTCAAGAAGTTCGCGAAGAAGACTTAGACCGATTTGGGACGTGGAGGAGCGGGGGGAACGAGCGCGGCGTGCGCCGAGCTAGTGGATTGCATGTTCCTCGGAGGAAGGTAGACAGATGAGCTATGCCGACCTCGTGAGCCTCGCGTATCAGTACGTGGACAACATGGCGTTTCTGCTGTTGGCCGCGCTCGGGTTGATCATCATCCTTGGGGTGGTGAACGTCATCAATCTTGCTCATGGCGAGTTGATAATGCTCGGCGCGTATATCACGACGCTTGCTTACAACCGCGCCCATCTTCCACTGCCGATTTGCATGATGCTTAGCGTCGTCGGCGTTGGCCTGTTCGGGATGGCGCTGGAGCGGTTCATTGTCCGGCGCTTCTACGGTGACAGACTCGGCGCGCTTGTCGCCACCTGGAGCGTCGGTCTGATCCTGAGCCAGGGCACTCTGCTGACGCTCGGTCCGTCGATGCAGTCCGTGCCGCTGCCGGCGTGGACCTTCTCGTATGGGGGCTACTCGTTCGGGGGCTATCGGCTTCTTCTTTTCGCCATCGCGCTTGCCGCAATATTTGCGACCTGGTGGGCATTCTATCGCACCAAGATCGGGGTGCGTACACGGGCGACAATGCAAAATGCTGATATGGCGCGCGCCCTCGGCGTAGACACCCGCCACATCTACCTGCTCACATTCGGTGCCGGGTCCGCCTTGGCCGGCCTCACTGGTGCGCTGTACGCCCCCACCACGACGATCGTTCCGCTGATGGGTACGCAATTCGTCGATGTCGCGTTCATCACCGTTGTGATCGGGGGCGGCGCTAACCCCATCATTGGAGCGCTATCGAGCGCCGCGTTGCTGGCCATGATCTCGACGCCTCTGTCCAGTGCTCTCGGCACCTTCATCGGACGCATCGGCCTCCTCGTTGCGGCACTCGTGGTAATCAGGTTTCTTCCGCGCGGATTATCCGGCTATTGGCAGGAGCTGCGTTATCAGCGCATGGGGAGGGCGTCGGTGTGAAAGAACCCATTCCGAACACCGGGACGAGGATGTGGCGGATCCTCAATGGCCCCCAAGAGCTCGGACGCGGACCCGCGTTCTGGACGTGTTTTGCGGCGGCGACGGTGATTGCCCTGGCCTATCCGAGTTTTGGCTCAGCGTTCGGTCTGTCCAATATTGCGAACTTTTGTCTTTACGTTCCGATGGCACTCGGGCTTTCGCTCTTGTGGGGCTATAGCGGCGTGCTCAGCTTCGGGCAGAGCGCGTTCTTCGTGATCGCAGGTTACGTCTATGGATTGGTAGCGGGCAATCTGATCGACATTCCAGGCGGCACGCTCGTCGGCGTCGGGGCAGGAATTTCGGCGTCCGCTCTGGTGGCCGTCATCTTCGGATACTTCGTCTTTTACGGACAGGTCAGCGGATGGATCATCCCGCTGCTGCTTCTGGTACTGTCGTTGATCCTGGAAACCTTCCTTGGGCAAACGGCGGGTTACCAGTGGCGTGTCGGCAGCGTGCTGTTGGGCGGTTACAATGGGATGACCGGAATTCCGTCGATTCAAATCGGCTCGATCACTTTCGTCAGCGCGAGCATAGCTCTCTATTACCTCGTCATGGTGCTGACGCTGATGATTTATCTCGGCCTTCGGATCCTGGTGAATTCCCGGTACGGACACGTTGTAATCGCGATCAGGGACGATTCTGAGCGTACGCGCTCGCTTGGGTACAACGTTGCCATCATTCAAATCCAGGTGTTTGTCCTGGCCGCGGCATTGGCTGGGCTCAGTGGTGTCCTCTACGTCTCCTGGGGAAACTACATCAACCCCGCAAGCGCGGGAATGCTCATGGCAACCTTGCCGGTGATCTGGGCGGCAGTTGGCGGACGCAAGAGTTTGGTCGCTGTTTTGGTGTCAACACTAATCCTGCGTTGGTTGGCAGACACATTGGCGGTCAGAGGCGGCGAATATGCCTTTCTGATCATGGGAGTTCTATTGCTCCTGACCATGGTGTTCTTCCCGGAAGGGATCATCGTGTCGTTGGCGCGCGGTTACCGCCGTTGGCGACCGAAGGCACATGACGTGATACGGGCGCCGCAATGAGCGAACTCACCGATCGAGATGCGCGACCGCTGTTGCGGACCGAAGATCTCGTGAAATCCTTCGGCGGCGTTATGGCCGTCGATCATCTCAACTTGCTGGTGTCTGCCGGCGAGTTACGTTGCGTCATCGGTCCAAATGGAGCAGGAAAGTCGACGCTGTTCGGCTTGTTGTCAGGGCTTCACCGACCAGACCGAGGTCACATCTGGTTCAAGGGCGAGGAAATCACCCGGCTACCGCCTCATCGCCGGGTCCGCAAAGGCTTGTGCCAGAAATTTCAGACCACCCGCATCTATCGCGACCTGACGGTCGCACAGAATCTGCTCATCGCGAGCGGCGTTCAGTTCGAACGAGAAAACGAACGATTGAGGTGGGCGCTGCGCAGCCTCGATCTGGCGTCACGACCAGCGGTCAAGGCCGGCGAGCTGCCCCACAGTCACCAGCAGTGGCTCGAAATCTGCCTTACGCTATCCACCGAGCCCGACCTTCTTCTGCTCGATGAGCCGACCGCGGGAATGACTCTCGACGAGACCGCGCGGACGGCACGTTTCCTGATCGACCTCAACAGGCAGGGCCTCACGGTGCTGGTGGTGGAGCACGATATGGAGTTTGTGCGCCACATCGCGCGCCGTGTGACGGTGCTGCACAATGGACAAATCTTCAGTGAAGGTGTTTTGGAGGAGATTGAGGCTAATCAGGAGGTCCGGCGAATCTATCTAGGAGAGCGGTGAGAATGACACTCGGATCTCTCATCGAGGTGCAGGACTTGGTGGCTGGATATGGTAGCGGCGATATCCTGCAGGGCGTCACCCTGAGGATCGAGGCGGGCGAAATCGTCGCAACGATCGGGCGCAATGGAGTTGGCAAGTCGACATTGATGAAGACTCTCATCGGATTGCTCCCCACCCGTTCCGGATCGATACGGTTCAAGGGGCGAGCAATTACGAATTTGCCGCCGCATAAACGCGCGGCGCTGGGCATGGGTTACGTGCCCCAAGGGCGGGATATCTTTCCCGAACTCACAGTCGAGGAAAACTTGCTGATGGGGGAGGGTATCAATCAGGCGAAGGTCAGGCCACGCTACGATCTGGTGTATGCATATTTCCCGATACTGCACGCGAGAAGGCGTCAGCTCGCCGGGACCTTTAGCGGCGGCCAGCAGCAGATGCTGGCGATCGGTCGTGCGCTCGTCGGTCGACCGGAACTGTTGCTGCTGGACGAGCCGTCGCTCGGCATTCAACCGAGCATCGTCCAGGAGATCGGCGAGAGCCTCACCAGACTTAACCGCGAAGAAGGCCTTTCGATTCTTCTGGTCGAGCAGAACGTTGGACTGATTTCACACATGGCGCAACGTGCATATGCCATGGACAAGGGGAGCGTGGTCGCGACCTTGACCTGGGAAACTCTCCAGCATCGAGAAGTGCTGGCGGAGCACTTGGCAATTTGATCTCCACCTGCTGAAGGATGTTCGAGACAATGTCAGCATCCAAATACGCGACGTTCCTGCGTAGGTATGTCAAGGACCAGAAGACCGAGTTAGCGGACCTCTATCACGCTGTCCGCAACATCCCCTACGGCTCGGTCGGGGATCGGGATCCCGTGAAGGTCATCACGAACAATGTGGGGTCTTGTTCGGGTAAGCACATTCTCCTGCGCGATCTGCTCCGTCAAATTGGCCATGATGCAGAGATCATCACCATCTTTGCCCATTTCAATCGCGGCGTCCCGTCGCATCCTTCCATGCCGGCGGACCTGCGCGTGATGATTGAGGGTGATCCCGTCTGCGATTTTCATCACTATCTCCGAGTGCTTGAGGATCAGCACTGGCTCAAACTTGACGCGACCTGGCATGATGCCTTGATGCCATTCGGATTTCCGGTGAACCGCAACTGGCGGGGAGCAGGCGACACGGTGCTCGCTGCGACGCCAATCAGGGAGTATCCGGCGGTCGAGGATTTGGCTGCGCGGAAGGCCGAGTTGCTTGCGCAATTGAGTCCGGCGGAGCGCGAGAAGCGGACGCGTTTCTTCGAGAAGCTGACCGAATGGATAGCGACACTCTGACCGAATGTGCCAATGATGACGGCAACTGATGTCTTTGTGGGAGTGGACGCGGGCACAACCGGCGCTAAAGTTGCGCTCTTTGACGGAGCTGGCAACGAGCTCGGGAGCGGCTACTCCGACTACCCTTGCATTTATCCGCACCCGGGGTGGATCGAGCAAGACGTGGAGGATGTCTGGCGTGGCATCTGCAAGGCCAGTCGGACGGCGCGAGCACAGGCGAACGTGCGGGATGAACTCATCCGATCGGTCGGCCTGTCGAGCCAGCGCGGAACTTTTATTCTGCTCGACGAGCAATATCGCCCACTCGCGCCCTGCGTGCTGTGGAACGACAGTCGAGCAAAGGACATGGAGCCTTTGCTGGCGGAGCGGCTCGGTATGGATCGCTTCCGAAGCATCACCGGCATGCCCATATCCGGAAGCTGGTCGATCGCAAAACTCGCCTGGCTCGTGCGCCATCGCCCGGATCTCATGCGACGCGTACGTCATGTCTGCAATGGTCAGGAGTTTTTCCTGTACCGGCTCGGGGCCGACCGTCTCGAGAGCGATCCTTCGTCGCTGACGTTGAACGGAATGCTGGATATCCGCAGCCTCGATTGGAGCAAGGACGTCATCGAGGCTGCCGAGCTTAATCCGAGCCTGTTCCCAACGGTCGGCAAGCCGGCCAGCCCGGTGGGCAAGCTTTCGCGTCAATCCGCCCAGCAGCTTGGGCTGCCAGCGGGCACGCCGGTGTGCCGGGGCGGCGGCGATCAGCAGTGCGCGGCGGTTGGTGCCGGCGTGACGAAGCAGGGATTGGCCGAGGTGACCATCGGGACCGCGGCAATGATGGTCGCACATCTTGACAGTCCCGACCTCGTCACCGGTTCGGCTCCCTATGTCGGCGGCCACGCCGTGCCGAGTAAATGGGATGCCGAGGGCGGTGCGTTTTCGATCGGCAGCTGCCTCAAATGGTGGCGCGACCACTTCGGTCAGCTGGAGCGCGCGCAGGCGGCCGAGCAAGGAGCGAACGTCTATGATCTGATCGTCGAGTCCGCGCAAGCGTCGCCGCCAGGCAGTCGAGGCGTGGTGTTCCATCCATTTTTCGCCGGCCAGGTAACGCCTTATTACGATGCCATGGCGCGTGGCGCCTTTCTTGGGCTGGGGCTCGATCACGACCGCAGCTGTCTGGTTCGCGCAATGCTGGAAGGGTGTGCCTGTGAAGTCCGGTTTATGGTCGACGGGATGGCGCGCGACCTTAAGGGCGGCATATCGGAGCTTCGCATGACCGGTGGCGGCGCGCGCTCGCGACCGCTCATGGAAATTCACGCTAGCGTTCTGGGCCGGCCGATCGTTTTGTTGCGCAATCGGGAATGCACGGTCCTGGGCGCGGCACTACTCGGCGCGGTGGCTTCCGGCCACTTCGCGGATGTCGACGAGGCTGTGCAAGCCATGGTCGTCATCGACCATGCGATCGATCCGGATCCCAAAGCCACGAACGTGTATCAGGATCTGTTCCAAGTTTTCCGACAAGCCTATGAGGCTCACGCGCAGTCGGGCGTCTATCAAGCAATCTATCAATTCCAGCAACGCTACTTTTGACGCCACGGCTGGCCGGGTCAGTTTCCAGAAAGTGTCGAGCCGCTCCGACTGCGGCCAAGTGACCGATGCCTTCTACACGGCATCACCCTCGCGTTTCTTTCAACAAGTCACGTGAAAGAGCCCGGTTCTCTTTGCGCGCGACCGGTTGAACACTCCGATCGCCTCGGGTGTCGGCTTCAAAAGAACCGCGCAACCCTTTCTTTCGAAAATGCTTCAGCTTCCGGTGACAGCTGCACGTTGCCCACCTGACCCGAGCCGATAACGACCTGGTCGCACTCCTTCTCGAAGACAAGTTTTGCTTCGTCTTCCGAAAGTACGTGAGAGGTACCGTAGAGCTTCTTTGATAACTTCTTTTTCCGCTTCACAACTTCGCCGGAAAGGCGAACGACCACGTCGTGCTCATACGTCTTTCCGTCAATTGTAATCGCGCCAAATGTGGCGCTCTCAATCTCATCGCGACCTCCTTCTAATCAGAGCCTGTTCAAACAGGCAGCGAGGCGCCTCGACGCCAGCATCATCCTCGCTGAAGAGCGTTCCAGTTGCTGGATTGGGGCGGAAGGGCAGAAGGTGGTGTTGGAGTGCACGTCGTCCCTGGATTGCCGCGCGGCATGCTCTGGCACCGCAATTCCTTTACGCAGGCGCATGCTGCTTATACCACCGTCATCTCGTGCCTCAGATCGGGAGCGAAGATGGCCTTCGGGATCAGGGCGTGAACGCCCCGGACGATATCTACCACCTGCGTCACGCGGAAGCTCACGGCGATGCTGCATAGGGCGTAGGCGTCCAGCTCGCTGATCTTCGCCCGCGTCGCCAGAAACTTGATCGCATTGCGCGCAGCAAGCGTCATCGCCGCGTTCAGGTCCTTGTCAAGCCCGATGACGATCCAATGTGTGTCCGTCTCCGCCACCGGCCAGGCCAGGTTTTCCTGCTTGTGGAGGATGATTTGGATGCGCAACTCTTTCATCCGTGTCTCCAGCGCGGTAAGCGAAATCTCGCCGTCCCCCTGCACCGCGTGGCTATCGCCCGTATAGATGAGGGCGCCCGGCTTCCATACCGGGATGTAGAGCGTCGAGCCTTCGGACAACTCGCTGAGATCGAGATTGCCGGCGTGCGGGCCTGGAGGCACCGAGCTGATCACGCCGGGGCTCAAGGGCGGGAAATAGCCGTCGGGCGGCGCAACGCCCAAGGTGCCCTGGAACGGCTTCAACGGAATGCTGATGTTTGGCATAAACTTGCCTGTCATGGCGCCAAGGTCGAGATCGACATACTTGATCTGGCCCTGCGCATAGTCCTGCGGCAGCAGGCCCGTGCCGAGCGATCCCGGGTTGTTGAACACCGCGCCCCATTCGTAGGGACGGATCGACTGGTACCGGATTTCCAGCACGTCGCCGGGCTCGGCCTTGTTTACGGCGATCGGCCCGATGATCGAATGCGGCCCTTTGCCCGGATTGTCAACGCGCAGCTTCGCCAGCGTGTCGATCGTTACGTCCGGCTGCATTTCATTCAGGAAGTGCGACCAAGTATCGGGGAAGCTGATGATGTCGCCCGACTCGACGGTGAGAATGGGTGGCAGGGTGGCGTCGAATACCCCGAGCCGAACCGTTTCCCTGGAATCACGTGCACGCGACCGTCAGGCTGGGAACGGCGCACAGGCCTGGCGCCGGACTCCTGCGACTGCGCAAGGCCGGTGAACCACGGCTCGACAGCAGCCAGCACCCCCAGAAAGCTGCTCGCCTGCAGGAACTTCCGGCGCCAGCGGCCACGGGCCGACAAGTAGCCACCAAAAGTTTCCTGATCGACGTGGTCCATATGGAGGAGGCGATCCGAGGCGCGATTGTCAAAGGCGGCGTCCTTGATATCCTCGCGGATGATACCCATTCCCTTCTCGTCGCCGCAGCCAAAGAGGTTAGCGCAGGCGTAATGGTGATCGTGAGCGTGTTGGCGCGCGTGTTCGAGCTCTGACATGATGACCCTCGCAAGTGGAGCTGATGCTGCGAGTTCGCGCTGTGAGCAAACTCCCGTTGAGTCGTCCCGTCAATGGGATGCCCGCTCCTCTAAGGCGACCGACCCGTGGGTCGAGGAGACGGCGGCTGGGTCGATCTCGACCTCCACAACCTAACAAAGCGCCAGCGCCCACCGGCGTCCGCAAGGGCCCCGGCATCGCATTTTATCAAGACGGTGGAAGGCCTCCACGAGGCGCTTGTGGGCGCGGTTCCGAGCATCAGCTTCGGGCTGGCTGTGCCATCGCGCCGCGGGCCCAACTATGCGGGCACTCCGACACAAACGTCAGAACTTGATGTAGGGATCGGCCGCGGCGATTAGAGGCGTCGATAGGATGGAGCAAGACCGCGCGAACACGACGCTTCGGCATACTGCTTGGTTCACCGTTGTGTTTTCGACCGACCGAGAGCCCGTTTCGTGACGCGCTGGTGTCGTTGGTTCCTGCGCCGAAATCGGACGCAGATCCATACCCCGGGTCGATCCTATCGCAGGCGAGGGCAGCGGCATCCCCCCACACCTTTGTCTGGTCTCGACTGATGGATGCTGCTCTATCCGCAGCCGACGGCCGCGCCATGGATCTCCATGGACGTGATCGAGGATAGACAGTGTCGTCATAGGAGCTCCCGAACGAAACCTTCTGTGTGAATGACGCCGCCAGAGATACTTGGCCGCGTCCAAGCTTGTCCGAAACGGCAGGCTACATTCGCTTCTTGTGTCTCATATGGACATTGTCTCCGTGTGGGTCAATCTGCTGAATCCGGTACGCGATTGACCAACGGTGCCGACTGCAATCAGCGCCGGGTGCGTCTCCACGCCAACGACGGCTTCTGGTACAGGGTGCTGGGTAAAGAACACACGCCGGACTGCTCCTTGCGTTTTGGGCCCTGATAGGTTTTAAGCCCGGTGACTTCACGATCACAGGTGCGAACGAGAAGCGAACCGCGTGATTTGTCACCTTTTAATCGGAGTGACGTACCTTTGGTAGCTCATGCGCTTCAAAACCGTTCTGAGCCTCCACATAAGGAATCCATCATGGCCAAGATGACCAAGAATCAGTTGATTGATGCAATTGCAGAAGGAACGCAGGTTTCCAAAGGAGATGTAAAGGCCGTCATCGAGCAGATGGCGACTGTAGGCTATAAGGAATTGAATGAATGCGGCGAGTTCGTCATTCCCGGCTTCGTCAAGATGTCAGTCGTAAACAAGCCTGCTACTGAAGCCCGCAGCGGTGTAAATCCTTTTACGAAAGAGCCGATGGAGTTCGCGGCCAAGCCAGCCAGCAGGTCGGTCAAGGCGTCACCTCTGAAGGCGGCTAAAGACGCTGTTTGAAGCGGATGGGTTGGTTGAGGCCTGTTCGTTCGCCTGAACTGTGGGTAATTCCATCACACCGGAGGCCGCGCCTGCTTGCTGCTTCGAAGCATCTGCATTAGCGCAGGAGCGGACCACTGACCCGAGAAAGTGGCGTGGCCCATGGCCGAGCAGCTCGCAATTTTGCGCTTTCATCTAACCAGTTCGCCGCGATATATCGTCCGTCGGAGAGCATGGTGATGTTTCGAGGGCGGAAGAACAGATCTCGCGCACGTGATGCACGGCGGGGCGGGCAAGGGCACGAGCGCAATAAGAGTTCAGGCAGAGACATCCAGGCCGGGATTGCTGAGTTGAGAAGCATGCCGCGGGAAAAGCTCGCGGATCCGGTGTTCCTGCTTTCGATGGCGGCAAAGCAGCAAAGTGAGCGGATACGACGATCGATCAAGGAGCGCGCGGAGGCCGAGTTCGGGTTTGATCCGCCACATAACGGAGATATCGCTGACTATCTCGCGGAGGAAGCCGTCTCGATTTTGCGCCATCATGAGGCTGATGTGCCGACGCTCATCGATATCTTGTCTCAGAGATCGCCTGACGTCGACTTCACCGTTCATCAAGGGACGCCGTTTCTATGCTTGCCGCGATGATTCGGGAACAGCGGCTCGAAGGCATTCTGGAAGGTCTCAGGCTTGCTGGCCTCCTGAACGAGTCCTCAAAGAATCGTCATGCCGGTTTTGGTTCGTAGCGGCGAAGCGCTTGGAGGGGAACTTCGGCCTCGGCAGAGGGCGCGTGCGCGTTCGGAGCCTGTCATCGGAGCTCTCAGAACCTGCCGCTGAAGCCACGATCAAGCGGCCGATGATATCGTAAATGTGCGCCCGCGGCGAACGTCGAGTATGCAAGCGCCCTAGGCAACCTGCCGACATTCGGGCCGGCCTTATTGAAACTCCTCGCCATCGGCCTAAGCGGATTGCGAACCAGCAACAGGATCAAAGTGGGGCGTTCAAGCAAAGCGCGCGCGGAGAGTCGCGCAAAGAAACGAAGGACCCCTACGCGGACTGCGATCTCTTCTGCGTCCCCGCTCGGCATGATCGCTCTCCATCTGCTTGCGCAGTGGAGAAAGTCTGGCCGACATGGCATTGTCTTTCTTGCCGAGAACGAGAACAGGGCCGAGCGGCTGGGTGCCGTCATTCATGATCTCGATCCCTCGTGCGAGGTGCTTGTTTTCCCGCGGCTGAACACGCTGCCGTTCGATCAGTTGGAGCCGTCACACGAAATCGCCGGCAGACGGAGTTCGGTCTTGCGGCGCCTTGCCAGGCCCGAGAAGCCAATCATGCTCGTGTCCACGGCGGAGGCAGTGATGGAGCGCCTGCCGCCGACGGCGACCTGGTCTCGTTCAAGTCTCCATCTGAAGGTAGGCGCCACATTCTCCGAACGGGACCTCCGGTCGCGGCTTGAGGTTCTCGGATACGACCTCGATGATGAGGCGGAGTATCCTGGCAACGCGCTGTTCCACGGGAAGACTTTCGAGATATTTCCCGCTGGCGCGCTCGGTCCGTTCCGCGTGGAACATGCGGGCCAGGTGATTCGGCGGATTTCGTCCTTCAACCCGACAGAGCACGAGGTTGTTTTCGAAGCGAAGGAGCTCATCATCGATCCGATGTCGGAGCGCCTTGCGCTCGGGAGCAAACGCGGAAAGCGCGCGACCCTGATTGACTATTGTGGCCGGGCCACGTGGATTGCCGATGCGATGATTCCGGCGCACGCCGAGAGCTGGTTGAGCACGATCGAGGAGGCGGCCAGTCGCGCCGAGAGAGAGCGCGAATATCTTGGGAGGCGCGAATGGAATCAGGCGACCAAGCGCATGAAGGTGCTGTCCGGCAAGGCAGCTTTCATCCCCACACCGGACTTTTCGAAGGTCGCTTCACCCAGAAAGGCTCTTCGAGCATTCGTCGACGAGACGCGACGCGCCGGTTCGCGCTTGATGTTCGTGGCGGCGCAGGAAGAAGATCTGCGCGCCATGGAGCGGATGAGTGGGGTCAAGGCTGAGCGCTTTTCGAACTGGAATGAGGCGACGGCCGGACGCAATCGCGAGGCGGCAATTCTGGCCGATTTCGATGCGGGATTTGTCGAGGCTGGCCGGAAGCCCTTGGTCGTTGTGACGGCGTCCGATGTGCTCGGGAGCAGGGCCCATCATCCGCAGCCCATGGCCAGGGCCTGGAATGCCGCCTTCGACCGTGCGGATGTGCCGGAGCCGGGCACCGTGGTCGTTCATCTGCAGCGAGGACTGGCCTTGCTCGATGGATTGCAGACGGTAGCGATGGGAGGCATGTCGTCGCGCGAAATGATCCGGCTCGTGTTTGCAGGAGATAATGCCATTCTCGTTCCGCCCGCCGACCTGACCATGATCTGGCCCTACGCGTCGGAGCTCGGCGAGCTGACGCTGGACAAAGCCGACGGAAGTACATGGTGGGCTCGGCGCACCGAGGCGGAGCAGGAAATTCAAACCGCCGGAAAGCAGCTCGCCAGACATATCAGTCAGCGGCGCCGGCGGAGGGCGGCAAAATTCGTACCACCAGGCCCGTCTTACGAGAGGTTCGTCGCTCGTTTTCCCTATTTCACGACGGTCGACCAGGCGAAAGCCATTCGGGACGTCCTCGACGATCTGGCATCGGGGCACCCGATGGACCGGGTCATCTGCGGCGACGTCGGATTCGGCAAGACCGAGGTGGCGTTGCGAGCGGCGGCCGCAGTCGTACTGTCGGGGAGACAGGTGGCCATCGCGGTGCCGACAACTGTTTTGGCGAGACAGCATGTCGCGACGTTTCGCAAACGGTTTGCTCCGTTCGGTATTGAGGTGGGAAGCCTGTCGCGGGCCACATCAGGGCCGGAGACACGGCAGACGAAGGAGGGGCTAAAGAGCGGAAGGCTGAAGGTTGTGGTCGGAACGCAGGCTCTCGCCTCGAAGGATGTGAAGTTTGCCGACCTTGGTCTGGTTGTGATCGACGAGGAGCAGCATTTTGGTGCAGCAGAGAAGGCGAAGCTTTCAGAACTGGCCAAGGGGGTCCATACGCTTTGGATGAGCGCCACGCCGATCCCGAGGACGCTCGCGGCGGGTCTCGCGGGTTTCAGGGATCTCAGTGTCATTGCGTCGCCGCCCGCTCATCGCCTTCCGGTCCAGACAAAGATCGCTCCGCTTTCGGACGCTGCCATCGCCGCGGCCTTGTCGCGTGAACAAAGACGTCACGGGCAAAGCTTCTTGGTTTGTCCGCGCATCCAGGATCTCGATCCGATGCTGGCGCGAATTCAATCGCTGGCCCCGGATCTCCGCGTCGTTTGCCTTCATGGCAAGCTGCCCGTTGATGAAATAGACGACCGGATGATGAGTTTCGTTGAAGGCCGCGCAGACGTTCTGCTGGCGACCAACATCGTGGAAAGCGGTCTCGATATCCCGCGTGCGAACACGATCGTGGTCTGCTGGCCCGAGCGGTTCGGCCTCGCGCAACTCCATCAACTTAGGGGTAGGGTGGGACGCGGTGGCATACGCGCGTTTGCGTATCTGTTGACGGATTCAGACTCGGAGGGATCCAAGAAGCGGTTGGCCGTTCTGGAGGAGTTCAATAAGCCAGGCTCGGGCTTTGCGATCAGTGCGCGAGATTTAGATCTCAGAGGAGCAGGGGACCTGCTGTCCGAGCGGCAGTCGGGCCATGTGCAGGTCTTCGGTCCCGTGCTCTATAGCCATCTTCTGAAACTGGCCTCAGAGAAAGCCGACGCCACTGCCGCCGACCTGTGGGTGCCCGACCTGAATCTTCCGGTCGCGGATATGTTGCCGCCAGGCTTCGTGCAATCGGAGCCGGTCCGGCTGGAAATCTACGCCCGTGCGGCCAGGTGTCGAGGTCAGGACGAACTGGATGACTTGGAGGAAGAGACTCAGCGACGGTTCGGCAAATTGCCGCGGGCAGTCCGCGATTTCTTTGCTGCCGCAAGGCTCAGGATCGACTGCAGGCGACGCGGCATCGTTAGATTGGATGTCGGTCCGGAGGCAGTCGCCGCGACATTCCTGCCGGGACGGCTACGGAAGTCGAGAGCGCGATCGTTCCAACGCGACGGCGATAGGGTCGTCCACACCACCGAGCGCTGCGTCGGGCCGCTCGGCAAGGCGGAAGAGTTCCTGGACCTTCTGGACGAGTGAAGCCTGAAAAGCCGCAAAATGCGGCAGGCGATGAGCGCGAGCAACGCAACGACATCGTTGCCCATACTAAGCCGCCTCCGGGCGGCTTTTTCTTATTTGCTACCAAAGTTCCTTGCATTGCGCGCGAGCCGGCTTGGTAGCAACTCACTGCTCAAAACCGGTTACATGAAACCAATGTTCTTACCAAGTCGTGTTTTCCGCTGGGGGCCGCAACAAATTGAAAACAAATGGGGATTTGGCTGTGCCCCAAATGATGGATTGGGACAAGAGCTCCATTTTCTCAAGAGGTTAGGTGGCTGCCTGTGCACGACGTGTGTGCCGGGAGGTCAAGAAAAATGTTGTGGCTCTAGTGTGGACAGGCTTCGTGAAGGCGGCGGGATGGGTGTGCGGGGGGGGGGGGGGACGCGCACGACAAGAATTTCTCAAGTCAAGGAGCGATGCGCCAACGAGGGATACGTTGATCTCAGATGTCGGAGGTAGAGAGCATCGGCGGCTGCGGCGGGAAGGCAGCCGTTGGGCCCAACTTCTCGGCGGCATGCCAACTCCAGCGCGGGTCATAAGTTATGCCACCGCCGATTGCGATGAGATCCGCTGCGCCGCTGCCGAGAATTTCCTCTGCGTGCTGCCCGTCTTCGATCTCCCACCGCCATTCGTAGCAATATCGGCGTCTTTCGAATGGCAGGAGAAACGCACCTGATACCCGCGTCCTACGGCGATAGGATCAAGTTCGCAAACTATGTGGGCGATCAGGCTTGCAATTTGGAGACATTATTGATCGGCGGCGGTGGTGGCATCGAGATGTTTCAATGCTGCTTCTCCGGCGTTGCGTACGTAGACCATAAGGCTTTGTGCGGCGCCTTCGGCATCGCGCTGCTCAATTGCCTTCATGACTTCCGCGAGTTCGCGCGCACTTTGCTGCAGCCGACCGGGGAGGGAGATGGCGAAGACGCGTGAAACGCTGATTCGGGCGATGAGCTTTTGATGGATGTCGCTTATCAGCTCGTGATTGACGATCTTCATCATGTGCTCGCTGAACTGCCGGGTCGTGCTGACGATTGCCGCGACATCTTCCTGTTCGCGCACAACCTTCAGCTTCTCATAGATGCGACGTAGTGCGGCGATGTCTTCGGCGCCGGCTTCGAGTGCGAAACGGCGCACGACCGCCGCTTCCAAGAGCGCGCGCACCTCGTAGATTTCCTGCACCTGCTTGCGGCTCAACCGCGCCACGATCGGCCCGCGCCGAGGCTCCACTTCGATCAGTTGTTCGGCTTCGAGACGCCGCAGTACCTCTCGAATGGATGTGCGACTGACGCCCATGGCCTCGCACAGCTCTCGTTCGATCAAGCGCGCGCCAGGCGGGAAATGTCCCGTGATGATCGCATCCCGCAATCGCTCAAACGCCTGATCGCGCCGCAGCGGCGGGTGCTCGTCCAATCGCAGAACACTCGTCATGGTAACCGTTGCTCCTGTCATTTGACATGTTGTCATACAGCAGTTTATCGTACTAGAAGATAGAAAGTTGCGGAAATCCGACGAAACTGGAGGAATAATGTCCGATCCGGCTATTTCGAACGAGGTGTCTGCGGACCGGATCCGCCAGCACATTGAAAAGATTGTCCGTGAGATACCGCATCGGGCCGCCGGCAGCCCAAATGGCAAGCGAATGGCTGAGTACAGCCGCGATGTCATGAAGCAGAACGGACTTGCCGACACCGTCATCCATGAGCTCCCGGCAATCGTCTCTTTTCCCGAGCATTCGGAGTTTCGGGTCGAGGCTCCGACGGAGATTTCGATCCAGGCCAATACGCTCGGCCACAGCCTGAAGACGACCGAGGATGGTATCCGCGGCGAGATCATCGATGTCGGTGGTGGCGCATTTTCGGATTACGCCGGCAAGGATGCCCGCGGAAAAATCATTCTGACCGAGCTCTCATACTCGCCGGCGCGCCACGAAAAGCAAAGGATCGCAGGCATCAAGGGCGCGATCGGCGCTGTCATGATGAATTGGGGCAAGCCCGACAATGAGGCGGTCCCGTTCGGTTCGGTGAAGCCGGTATGGGGTAACCCGACACCGGAAAACGCCAAGACCGAAATGCCGACGATTCCCTGCATCGGCATTGCGCGCACCGCGGGACTGAAGCTGCGCGAAATGGCCAAGAAGGGCCCGGTAAGCGTCTGGTTCCGGACCCATGTCGAGAACGGCTGGCATCCTGTGCAGATTACGATCGCAAGAATGCCGGCTGCGTCGAACTCGCCGGAGAAGGACGACTTCGTGCTCGTCGGCGGCCATCAGGATAGTTGGCCTGGCGAAGCCGCGACCGACAATGCAGCCGGCAACGCCTGCAAGATGGAATTGGCGCGCGTGTTCATGCAGCATCGCGACAAGCTTCGTCGCGGCCTGACCTTCGGGTTCTGGACCGCGCACGAGACCGGCACCATGGCCGGGTCGGCGTGGTATGCCGACCGCAACTGGGACGATCTGCGGCGCCACTGCGTCGCTTACCTGCAGATCGACCAGCCCGCCTTCATCGGCACGACGGAATGGGCGACGCATTCGAACGCCGAGCTCAAGACGTTTCACTCCGAAATCGAAAAGCGGCTGCTCGACAAGAAGATCAAATGGAAGCGCTCGGTGAAGTCCGGGGACTCGAGCTTCTTCGGATTGGGCATTCCGATGTTCGCCGGCCAGGGCGCCTTTACCGACGCCGAACTGAAGGAGACCGCCAATGCCACGCTTGGCTGGTGGCACCATTCGATCGACAACCGGCTCGACAAGATGGACTGGACGCTGATGCAGGAACATATTCGTATGTACGCTGCATACCTCTGGGAGCTGACGACAGCGCCGGTGCTCCCTTTCCGCTTTACGCCGGTAGCCGAGCAGGTGATCGCGCGTCTGGAGGAATTCAAGGAGCCGGGCCGCGCGGTTGGTCTCGAAGGCGCGCAGGCCAGCGCGCGCAAGTTCGCCGAAGCCGCGGCCAGGATCGACGCGGCCGCAGCTGCAGAATCCGAGCGTTTCAGGAGCGGCAGCGGTTCGGAAGAGGCCGCGCTCTTGCTGAACGGCGCCATCAAGCGCCTGTCTCGCATTCTTGTGCCGCTACAATCGACGGCAATCGGCACCTATGGCCACGATCCCTATGGCTACACGCCGCAAACCACGATGATCCCGTGCCTGTATGATCTCGGCCAGCTATCCGGACTCTCCGATGGCGAACAGAGATGGATGCTCGAGACCAGACTCGTGCGTGCCCGCAATCGCGTCGCCGATGCGCTCGAAGATTCAACGGCCATCGTCAAAGACGCGCTCGCGCAATTGAGGTAGGGCCAGGCCAATGGCAAGCCGCCGTCGCATCGTTTATCAACTCGTCGCACCAATGGAAAAGGTGCTCGGTGAGGCCGAGATCGACAGGCGGCAGAACTATCTGCAGCGCCATGCCGGCGACGGCATCGAGATCAAGGTGCAGAGCGTTCCGTCAGGTTATCCCTCGATCGAAAGTGAGCGGGACGTGGTGACGGTGGCTCCGCATCTGCTGCGTGGAATGCAGAGGGCTGAGGCCGATGGCGCCAGCGCCGGCATCATAGGCTGCTTCTCGGATCCGGCGCTCGATGCTATTCGCGAGACCGTCAGGATGCCGGTCGTAGGGCCGGGCCAGTCAGCCATAGCGCTCGCCATACAACTCGGCGACCGCTACTCGATCCTGTCGCCGCTCGATCAGGGCGCCAAGCGCGCGATGCCGCGGCTCAGGGGGCAGGGGCTCACAGAACGGCTTGCCAGCATCCGTGGCGTTGGCGTTTCGGTTGTGGATCTGGCGCAGGGCGACAATGCGGCCTGGGATCGTATCATCGAAACGGGCCGCCGATGTATTGACGATGGCGCCGACGTTCTCGTGATGGGGTGCATGAGCATGGCCTTCATGGGCGTGGAGCGTCAATTGTCGGACCGGCTTTCGGTGCCGGTCGTCAGCCCGGTGCTCGCCGCCCTGAAGACGACGGAAACCCTGCTCGATCTCGATCTTTCGCATTCCCGCAGTGCCTGGCCTTCTCCGCCTGACAAGCCTTATCTCGCGTGACCACCGTAGCGACCGCAGATGGAGTATTCTCATGAAGCGCAGAACGTTCTTGATGGGCACCGGTGCCATCGTGACCGCAGCCATGACGGGCGCCGCCCGCGTTGCGCTGGCTGAACGCAGCCCCGACGAACTCATCTGGGCCGACAATCTTCCCGGCAGTCTCGATCCTCATGCGTTGTCGGATGTGCCCATGCAGGGCTACATGATCAACGTCTATGATACGCTCTATGTGAACAAGGGAAATCCGCCGAAGCTGGAGCCGTGGCTGGCAACTGGTCACACGGTCAGCGATGACGGACTGACCGTCACCTTCAAGCTGCATGAGGGTGTCAAATTCCACGACGGCAGCCCACTTACGTCAGAGGACGTGGTGTGGTCATTCCGCCGTCTGCTCACCATCAAGAAAGGACCGGCCTCGGCATTCCTGGCCGTGCTGCGCGTGGACGGCATCTCCGCACCCGATCCGACAACGGTGGTGTTCAAGCTCAAGGAACCTTATGCGCCGTTCCTGTCTGCGACCCCGCTGGTTGCGATTCTCAACCGAAAATTGGTTGAGGCCAAGGTCAAGGATAATGATTGGGGGCAAGCCTGGCTCGCGTCGAACTCGGCCGGCTCCGGCTGCTACATTCTCGATTCCAGCACCTATCAACCGGTGCAGCAAATCGATTTGCAGCGCAATCGCGACCAGTTCGTGGGCTGGAGTCATAACAAGGCGCCGATCGAGATCGTGCGCCGCCGCAACATTCTGGAAACGACGACCCGCGTCAACGCATTGATCAAGGGCGATGTGGACTGCACCGACAGCTACCTGCCGCCCGATCAGGTCAATCGCGTGCAGACCTCGACAACCGCGACAGTTTCGAAGGACCAGAGCATGCGGGTGATGGTGCTCCGCATGAACAACAAGAAAGCGCCGTTCGACAATCTGAATTTCCGTCTCGCGGTGAGTCATGCCTTCAACTACACGGGCTTCATCGATGGCGTGCTCAAGGGATATGCGGTTCGCAACGCCGGCCCGATTCCGGTCAATCTGTGGGGCGCTCCGAAGGATTTGACGCCTTACGAATTCAATCTCGACAAGGCCAAGGATTTCCTCGCCAAAGCCAAGGCCGAGGGCGCTCCGGTGGATCGGGAAATCGAGATCCAGATCCAGCAGCACCTGGCGCAAACCACGCAAGCCGCCCAGATTCTCCAGCAGGGACTGCGCAAAATAGGCGTCAATCTCAAGATCGTTGCCAATCTTTGGCCGCAGCTTGTTTCTTCGACGGCAAAGGCGGAAACCACACCTGACATGTGGGCGCATTGGGTTTCGTCCTATTTCATCGATCCGGAGAACTGGATCGGCCAGATGTATGACAGCCAGTTCCACGGCACTTGGAAGGCCTCCTGCTGGTACAAGAACGACAAGGTCGACGGTCTTCTGCGCGAGGCGCGCCGGCTCCAGGATCAGAGCAAGCGGCAGGCGCTTTATGAGGAAGCCTCCCGCATCGTTGTGGCGGATGCCGCCGACATCTGGATTTACAACGCAGTCGAGTTGCGCGGCTTGAGCAAGCGCGTGCAAGGCTTCCAGTTCAGTCCGATTGGATCGGGTGCCGATTTCCGCAACATGTCGCTGACGAGCTGATGATCCGTTTCGTCCTGCACCGTCTGCTGTTGACGATACCGGCGCTCCTTGGGCTGCTCGTGCTCACTTTCATCATGTTGCGCGTGCTGCCGAACGATCCTTCGGCGGCACTCGCAGGTGAAAATGCAACGCCAGCCCAGATCGCCGCCGTACGTAAGGCCTATGGTTTCGATGAGCCGATCTGGAAGCAGTTCGTCATTTATGCCGGGCAGGTCGGAAGGGGCGATTTCGGCAACTCCATCATCTCCAACCGGCCTGTGCTGCGGGACATCGCCGAGCGTCTGCCAGCTACGCTAGAGCTGACGTTCGTTTCCCTGCTGTTCGCGGCATGCGTCGGCATTCCCCTCGGGACCATGGCGGCGGTCTGGTACAACTCGTTCTTCGACCACGCCGTGCGCGTGGCGACCGTAGCGGGGCTTGCGATCGCATCGTTCTGGTTCGCGATCATCCTGCAGATGATATTCGCCATGGAGCTGGACTGGCTGCCGCTGCGCGGACGCTTCCCGGTCGGACTAGCTCCGCCCGCCCATATCACCGGACTTTACCTGGTCGACAGCCTGCTGACGCTGAGATTCGACCTGTTCCACCAGGCCTTCGTCCACATCCTGATGCCGGCGTTTACGATGTCGCTGGCCGGCTTGGCCTCGATAGCGCGGTTCACACGCGCAGGCGTGCTCGAAACGATGCAAAAGGAGTTCGTGCATTATGCCGAAGCCGCCGGCTATGCGAGGTCGCGCATCATCTGGGTGTATGTATTGCGTAACTCCGTCGTGGGGGCGACGACGCAGATCGGTCTGCTGTTCGGCGGGCTGATCGCCAGCGCGGTGGCCGTGGAATCGATTTTTGACTGGCCCGGTGTCGGTTCATATGCCGTGAGTGCGATCCTGACATCCGACTACAAGGCCGTTCTCGCCGTCACCCTCGTCGTCGGCTTGATCTATTCCCTGGTCAATATCCTGGTGGATGTCGTGCACGCCTGGCTCGATCCTCGCGTCGCTGAAAAGCTCTGAGGGCGGCTACAGTGCTGATCCTGAAGAAATTCCTGCGAGATGTTCCGGCTGTCCTTGGGCTATGCATCATTCTCATGGTGTGCGCGATCGCGATCATTTCACCGCTCGTTGTGCCCGATCTCGATAGTGTCTATGACGGCGATCTCATTTCGCGGCTACAGCCGCCTTCGGCCGAGTTCTGGTTCGGCACCGATGCGCTGGGGCGCGACGTATTCGCCCGGGTGATCATGGGATCGCGCGGCGCGCTCGAAGTGGCATTGACCGTTGTTGCGCTCGCGATCGGCATCGGTGTGCCAGCCGGCCTTTACGCTGGCTACACGGACGGCTGGGGCGGCCAGTTCGTCATGCGATTGACGGATGTGTTTCTGGCCGTACCCCAACTCATCCTGGCGCTGGCTGTCGCACAACTGATGGGGCGCGGGCTCGGCAGCGCCATGGCGGCACTGGCGTTGACCTACTGGCCGTTCTTCTGCCGTACCGTCTACGGTGAGGTCAGGCGCCTGCGAAATGCACTGTTCATCGAAGCGCAACAGGGCCTCGGCGCTTCGACGTCGCGTATCCTGTTTGTGCATGTGCTGCCCAACGTGGTCTCGGCAGTCATTGTGCGCGCAACCATCGGGATGGGCTTCACCATCATGACCACGGCGGTTCTGGGTTTCCTCGGAATTGGCGCGACGCCGCCCAATCCCGATTGGGGCCTGGCCATTGCAGAAGGACGGGAATATCTGCCGCAGTCGTGGTGGGGCGTGACATTTCCGGGACTCGCCATTTTGATCACGGTGCTTGGGTTCAATCTGTTCGGGGACGGGTTGCGCGACCTCGTGGATCCACGGCTGAGGCGCTCGCGATGAGGCAGAATGCACCCGGGCCACTGCTCGAAATCCGCAACCTTTCGCTGTCGGTCGACACCGATGAGGGACAGGCACGGATCCTCGATAGCGCAAATCTGGCGCTGATGCCTGGCTCCATCCACGGTGTCGTCGGAGAGTCCGGTTGCGGAAAATCGACGCTGATGCGCGCGGTTCTCGGAATCCTGCCCAAGCGCGGGCGTGTTACGGAAGGAAAGATCGTGCTGGGCGGGCGCGATCTGCTGTCGCTGTCGCCGGCTATCCTTCAGCGCGAGGTCCGGGGCGGACAAATCGGATTCATTCCTCAGGATCCTTATCAGGCGTTCAATCCTGTCTTCCGCGTCGGCACGCAACTGCTCGAAACGTTCCGGGCGAGACCGCGCGCCGATCGGCGTGACGGTGGCAGGGCAAACATCATCTCGTTGCTGAAAGCCGTGCAGCTTCCGGATCCCGAAGGGGCGCTCGATCGCTATCCGCATCAGTTCTCGGGAGGTCAGCGCCAGAGACTCTTGATCGCTGCTGCGCTTGCTTCATCGCCCGCCATTATCCTTGCCGACGAGCCGACCACTGCGCTCGACGTGACGACGCAACTGCAGATCCTGAAACTGCTGCGCGGGCTTGCCGAAGAACGCGGACTTTCCATGTTGTTCGTCACGCACGATTTCGGCGTAGTGGCCCAGCTTTGCGACACGGTGACGGTCATGTATGCGGGGCAGACGGTCGAGTCCGGACCGGTCTCGCAGATACTCGCCACGCCGCTGCACCCGTACACGCGCATGCTGCTTGCATGTCACCCCGATCGCGGCGCCGCGCTCGCGGGCATTCCCGGATCGGTTTCCTCGCCATTGCGCCCGCCGTCCGGGTGCCGGTTCCATCCGCGCTGCCCGAGCGCAAAGGGTGAGTGTAGCAAGGTCATTCCAAGGCGCACAGAACAAGCAGAAAACCAGGACGTTCAATGCGTCCTGTATGGCGCGGAGGCGGCGGCATGACCGACGCTCGTGCGCTACTGGAAGTGGAAGAGGTCGTCACCCGCTACGGCGGTGGCAAGAAATTTCTCGGAAAACCTCGGCCACTGGTCCAGGCGGTCGATGGCGTAAGTCTTTCGCTCAAGGCCGGTCAAGCGCTCGGATTAGTCGGTGAATCAGGCTGCGGAAAGACGACGCTCGCCAAGACCATACTCGGACTCGTCCGCGAGTCGTCGGGAACGGTTCGGCTCGACGGCAAAATCGTGTCAGGCCTGTCCGCTCAGGAAGCGCGGGCCGCGCGCGCAACGATCCAGTACGTGCACCAGGATCCCGGCGCCGCGCTTGACCCGTGGTGGAGCATCGGACATGCGCTCGACGAGGCGCTGCGCATCCATGGCGTAACCGATCGAGGCGAACGCAGGCAGCGCGTCGACGAAATGCTCGAGGCGGTCGGGCTCGACTCGACCTTCCGGACTCGTTATCCGCACGAGCTTTCCGGCGGACAGCAGCGTCGGGTGGGGCTCGCCCGCATCCTGGTGCTTAAACCGAATATCGTCATCCTGGACGAGCCAACATCGGGACTGGATCTTTCGGTTCAGGCGACGGTGCTCGGCGTGCTCGATGGGCTGCGCAAGCGGCTTGGGCTCACTTATCTGTTCGTCAGCCACGATCTCTCGGTCGTGAAGCGCATGTGCGAGCAGGTCGCGATCATGTATCTCGGCCGCATTGTCGAGATGGGGGCGACCGACGAAATATTCGCCCGACCGCGGCATCCTTATACGCAGGCGCTGCTGGCGGCGGTCCCAAGGCTCGAACCGGGATCGCTGCATGATACGCCGGCCCTCCCAGGAGAGCCGCCTTCGGCTTCAACGGCGCGGAGCGGTTGCGCCTTCCGGATGCGGTGTTCGTTCGCGGCCCCGAACTGTTCGCAGGCGCGGCCGCCACTGATTTCCATGGGCAACCAACACATGGCGGCATGTGTGCGGCTGAACGAGATCGAAGCTGCTGCAGGGAACTAAGAGAGCGGGGAAGAGGTATGGCGCGCATCGCAGTCGGCGGCTTTCACCACGAAACCAATACCTTCGTTAAGCCGCCGACCGATTTTGCCTACTTCTGCACTCATCGTGATCGGCCGCCATTGGTGCGGCGTGCTGACGTCCTCAAATGGCTGAGTGGAATCTCGTTCGCGCTATCGGGTTTCCTGCAGGTCATGTCCAAGGACCACGAGATCGTGCCGCTGCTTTGGACAAGCGGCGGAGCCGGCGGCATGGTCACGCGAGACGCTTTCGAGCGCATCGCCGCCGAGTTGATCGCGGAACTCTCGCAGCAGATGCCGGTGGACGCGATCTATCTCGATCTGCACGGCGCCATGGTGACCGAGGACTTCGAGGATGGTGAAGGTGAATTACTCCGACGCATCCGCGCCTGTGTCGGTCAAGATCTGCCGATTGCGATCAGCCTCGATTATCACGCCAACGTCACGCCGGCGATGGCCGATTATGCCGATGCAGTATCGGGCTATCTCACCTATCCGCACGTGGATCGGCCGGAAACCGGGATTCGCGCCGCTCACGCCATGCAGCACCTGCTCAAGCATGGGCGAACGCCGGGACGTGCCTTGAGGAAGATGCCATTTCTCATCCCGCTGCACAGCCAATGCACCATGGTCGAGCCGTCCCGCGGCATCATCGATCTGACCCAATCGCTTGAGCGCGATGGTATCTTGACCGTTTCATATCTCGCCGGCTTTCCGCCGTCGGACATATTCTATTGCGGTCCCGCGGTGGTGGTTCATGCCACGACACAAGAGGCGGCCGACCGGGCCGCTGACGAAGTCGCGCGTTTCATTTCGCTGAAGGAAAGCGAGTTCGCCGTCCCGGTGCTTTCGCCTGCAGAAGCGGTGGCGCGCGCCAGGCAAATTGCTGATAACGCTGACCGACCGGTGATTATCGCCGACACCCAGGATAATCCGGGCGCGGGCGGCACCGCCGATACGACAGGCCTGCTGTTCGCTCTGGTCGAAGCAGGGGCGGAAGGAGCGGTTCTCGGTTATCTCTGCGATGGCGAGGCAGCTAGGGCGGCGCATGCCGCCGGCAAAGGCGCCAGGATCACGGTAGATCTTGGCGGGCGCAGCGGCCCCGAAGGCGTGGTGCCGTTTCGTGGAACGTTTGAAGTCAAGGAACTCGGCGACGGGAAAATCCGGACCACCGGTCCGGTCTCGGGCAATCGCGACATCGATCTCGGCCCGATGGCGCTGCTTGAAATCGGTGGTGTCAAAGTCGCAGTGACAACGAAGCGCATGCAAGCGCTTGACCAGGCCCCTTTCCGCCATCTTGGCGTTGAGCCGAAGCAGCAAAAGATCCTCGCCTTGAAAAGTACGGTGCATTTTCGCGGCGATTTCCAGGCACTCGCGGAAGAAATCCTGATCACGATTGCGCCGGGCGGGCATCTCGCGGACTCTTCGAAATTTGCCTACAAGAATCTTCGGGCGGGTTTGCGCCTGATGCCACTGGGTCGGGAGTCCGGCATCGGAACCCTACGAGGCAGCAAATGAACTGCGATCTTATGCGGAGATGGAGCCGACCGGCAAGGAGGAGTGCGACAACGCCAACGGCCGCAACCGTCCGCGGTGCTGTCGTGAGCTTTCGTCGCGCCCAACGCGCGCCATGCTAGCAGCGCAGGCGACGGAGGAAGCTGCTCTAGCTTCTCCTGACCTGCGTCTTACGAGAGGATTTAGCAGTGCCCGGGCCTTGGCGAAAGCAGCCGCACTCCCGCCGCGGCTCGGTGCGGACAGTTCGAGAGAAATCACGCATGACAGCACGATCGTTCGGCTTGCACGAATTTTTCCCTCGCTGCCAGAAACAGCGAAGCTTAGTCCAAGTCTTCGAGAATATCTGAAATTGCCAGCAGCATTCGTTCGCGTAACCTTCGTTGATGAAATGCAGCGCGCGCTGCGGGCAATTGCGGACAGAGAAATGATCCATGGCCTATCGACAGTCTCGCGCCGAACTTGCGTCCGCACCGACCGGATCCGTTGAGTTCGATACGGATGTGCTGGTGATCGGCCGCGGGCACCTGGGCGGCCGTCAGCGCGGCAGAGCATGGCGCACGTGTCGTTCTGGCTGACAAGGGTTTTTGCGGTACATCGGGCGCGACCGCTGCGGCCGGCACGGGCGTCTGGTATATCGATCCGGATTCCGCGCTGCGCGAGGCGGCCATGGCCAATCGCGAGAAGATGGGCGGCTATCTGCAGGATCGGCGCTGGATGGCACGCGTGCTCGATCGCACCTACGAGCAGAGCAACCGCCTGGCCGATTGGGGCTATCCCTATCCGGTCGACGACAGCGGCAGGCCGCAGCGCAATTCGCTGCAGGGTCCGGAATATATGCGGCTGATGCGCAAGCGCACCAAGCAGGCGGGGGTCACGATCCTCGACCACAGCCCGGCGCTCGAACTGCTTGTCGACGACGATGGGGCGGTGGCGGGTGCCCGCGGTTTGCGCCGCCAGAAGCACGATCGCTGGACCGTGCGCGCCAAGGCAGTCGTGATCGCCACCGGCGGCTGCGCCTTCCTCAGCAAGACGCTCGGCTCGAACGTGCTGACCGGCGACGGCTATTTGATGGCCGCGGAAGCCGGTGCCGAACTCACCAGCATGGAGTTTTCCAATCCTTACGCGATCTCGCCCGCCTTCGGTTCGGTCACCAAGACGCTATTCTATGGCTGGGCAACCTTCACCTATGAAGACGGCAGCATCGCTCCCGGTGCCGCCTCGAAGGGAGGACGCTCGGCCATTGCCCCTGCATTGCTGCAGGGGCCGGTGTTTGCCCGCCTCGACAAGGCTGACGATAAGGTGCGGCGGAACATGCGCGCCTCGCAGCCGAACTTCTTCCTGCCGCTCGATCGCACCGGCATCGATCCTTTCACCGATCGGTTTCCTGTGACTCTGCGGCTCGAAGGCACAGTGCGCGGCACCGGCGGGCTTCGGATCGTGGATGACAGTTGCGCGACCAGCGTGCCGGGCCTCTATGCCGCGGGCGACGCCGCAACCCGCGAGCTGATCTGCGGAGGCTTCACCGGCGGCGGCAGTCACAACGCAGCCTGGGCGATCTCATCAGGCTCATGGGCCGGGCAGGGTGCCGCTGATTATGCGAAGCAAGCCGGTGCGGCTGTGAGGCGCGAACTGTCATCGGTGGGGAATGGTCGCGCTTCGGACGCGGAATGAAAAAGCCTACAAGCCCGCGGAGCTCGCAAGAGCGGTTCAAGACGAGGTCTTTCCCTATGAGCTGAACTATTTCCGTGAGGCCGGGCGTCTCAGTGCCTCGCTGGAGCGGCTCGATGCGCTCTGGATCGATGTATCGCAAGCGGGCGACGCCGCGCAGGAAGACGTGCTCCGTGCGCGGGAAAGCGCGGCGATGCTGGCGACGGCGCGCTGGATGTATCGCAGCGCGCTGGCGCGCCAGGAAAGCCGCGGCATGCACCGGCGCGATGATTTTCCGGATCAGGACGAGCATCAGCGCCATTACATCACGGCCGGCGGTCTCGACGAGGTCTGGACCTCGGTGCGTCCGCATGCCGATCCTGCCTATGCGGAGGCCGCGGAATGATCGAGGTTATCGACGCCGAGCGCTGCACGGCTTGCGACATTTGCGTCAACGTCTGCCCGACCAATGTCTTCGATAAGACTGACGGAATTCCGGTGATTGCCCGGCAGGGCGATTGCCAGACCTGTTTCCTGTGTGAGCTCTATTGTCCCGAAGATGCGCTGTTCGTCTCGCCATTCGCGGACGTCCCGCACCAGGTTGATCTCGCAGCCTTGAGACAGAACACTCTGCTCGGCAGCTATCGTCGGGCGGTCGGTTGGACCGACGAGACGAGGGATCGTCGCGGCATCGATCGCAGTTATCTGCTGTTTGGTGCAGCGCCTTGAACGTCTTCGGATTCTCGTTACGGAATTTGGAGGTCGCGTAGAGCAGGGTCGGCGTGATCCGGCCGCCCATGATGTCGTAGGAGCTCAGGACCTTATGGACTTCGGATTCTGCAGCGCCTGTTCCTGGAAGGGCGGATTGGAGAAATGCGCAGTGATTGACGACGAACCCGACAGCAGCGCCGCGGTCGCGTCGGGATGCGGCAGCATCACGGTCAGCTCGTCGAGCGAGTTATACTTACCTTCGCCGAATTCCTTCTCCGCGGCGATCTGCAGCAGGCGTGATTGCTGCGAGACGATCACGGCCGGCAGCGCGATCTTGTCGGCCTTGGTGAAATCCTTCAGCGTCTTGACGTTGGGGTTGCTGGTGATCAGGTAATTCGGCTGCTCGCCGAGCGCGGCGATCACCTTGACGTCGGCCGAGCCCTTGGTGCGGTCCCACAGCACGATCACCGGTCCGGCGCCGGCCGCCGATATCGACCGCGCCGACAGCAGCGCATCGTTGATGGCGTCGCCGCCGCTGAGTTCGGCATGCAACGCCTCGATCATGACCTGCGGTATGACATGGCTGGCGAATTCGTCGCCATCATGAAATCGCTCTGGCGGTCCGAGCAGAATCTCACGCACAGCGGACGGTTTTGGCAGCTCGAGGATGCCTTCGTCCGCCCAAAGCGGAGATACGGCCGCCCCATTCTCGTCAACGCGAGCGGCTCGTCTGCCGGATTTTCGTTCGCAGCGCGCCATTCCGACCTTGTATTCATCACAAGCCCCGGAGGCGCCCACATCAATCGTGCTCTGGACGTGCTACCGGAGCTTACAACCAGCCTGAAGGCGAAGGCGCGCAGCTACGGTCGTCAGATACGAACCATCATCAACCCGATGATCGTCTGCCGGCCAACCGAGGCCGAGGCGCGGGCCTACTATGATCGGATCCTCGATCTTGCCGACATGGAAGCCCGCTACGGGCTACGCCAATCATTTCAAGAGCGGCGACGCTGCGGCATGGAAAAACCACGTCCCGCGCGATCGCATCCGCGGCGGCAACGTCCACCTGATCGGGAGCCCGCGGCAGGTGGCCGATTGGCTGACCGCCTTGAACCGAGCTGGATGCGAGGGGATGCAGATCTCGTTCTACGACTTTCGTGAAGATCTGGAGTTCTTCGGCAGACACGTTCTTCCTCTTCTGTACGAAGCCGGAGTCCGGCTCAAGCCGACTTTGGCCTGACCGTCTTCGAGGTGCCAGAACTCGCCGAACGCTTCGCTTGGTAGCCGATCCCAGGCGCCGGCCGCTATAGACTCCTGTATCAGACCTACCGCGGCTAGGGTGATGGCATGAAAAGCACCCATAGGTCGGAAATGCACCTATAACTTTAGCCATGTTCATAACCCGTTGGAATCGCAGTAAATGCGACCGCCCTCCGAGCGCACCATAAGATCGCAACTCGCGGCCTTGGAATCACTCGATTTGTTGTCGGACCGTGGCGTGCGCAGGCTCGTTTATCGCAGACCCTGGCCAGACCGTTTCCTGTGATTCCGAATTCCTCGGCCTGCCGGATCATTGGCCTATCCAATCCATCCGGTACGCTCTTCGCGTGCGACGCGCCGCGCATGCAAACGTATCGGTATTTCCACCGTTGTTCGCTCCTAGCCAGGTGTTAGTCGGGAAAACGCTGGCCCAGCTTGCTCTTGACGAGAGAGGGGCTGCAAGCCCTTGGAGCCGTGTGAGCCAAACCCATCAGACACTCGACGACGATCGCTGGCTACAAAGGCCCACTTGGCCGTGCGCACAGTTGCCGGCTTCCTAGGCGTCAAGTCGGGGAGCAGGACACGAATTTCGAACGTCGTCGTTCGGGGGGACGACAGCTGACTGATCCGGTCAGCCAATGATGGTGATGCGAGGATTGCAGATGGCCCGAAGCAAACGCTGCGTCTGCGCCCTGCGGTCCAGTTTGAAACGCTTGTAGGTACTGGCCACGAAAATCGAGCCGATCAACCACCTCTCGTGAAGCACGCGATGACCGGCGGGGCAGCGCGCTGTGCTGACGACCTATCTCATCGCCTTGCGGAAGACGGCGAAGATGGCAGCCGTAATCTCGTCTGGCGTGGATGGGCCGGTGTTTGAGAACCATTGCGGCGCCCAGTTGAAGGCGCCGAATATCGCGACGGTAAACATTTTTGGATCGTCCACGCGGATGGTACCGTCTGCGCGGCCTTCATCGAGGATCTTTTGAACTTCAACCTCGAATTGCTTCTTCAGCGAGCGAAGCCGGCGTCGCGATTGCGGATTCAGCGAACGATCACTGACGAGCGCCAGGCACACGCCGAACTCCGATAGAATGAGTCTGCCGTACATCGTGAAAAATCGTGCGAGGCGATCGATAGCCGAAAGTTGCTCGTCCTGATCGCGAGACAGAGCCGCTTTGAGGTCGGCGAGAGCCGTGTGCGCCACCTCATAGAGCAGGTCTTCCTTGCTATCGATGTAGTAGTAGATCGTCGGCTTGCTCACCTGCAGAGCTTCAGCAATCTGATCGATCGTCGTTTCGTGAAAGCCACGATCGGCGAAGAGGACCGCAGCCTGCTTCAGAATGAGACGGCGCTTCGCGTCATGCTGTTCTTGGCGCAGGTCGGCGCTTTCCCAAATGTTGGGACGCTTTCTCCCAATGAGCTTTTTCGACATTCGAGCACTTCCCAAGTTGCGACGACGCAGGGGCGGCATACCGTCGCGCTGCGGTTTCAATGCACATTTCTTAGGTTTCGATCAAGCCGCAGTTGACGGACCCGCTCTCGCTTGACATTTACTGTGAGGTAAGAGATAGCCTACCCGCCAGTACAACGAAAATAAGCGTTAGTTTTGGGAGGTTTTATGCATCGTCGAATGTTTCTGATGAGCTCCGCCGGCGTGGCACTTTCGGCTCTCGCTCCTGCATCAGGTGTGCAGGCTGCGGACGAACCAGCCGATTTCCACATCGCCGGCATTCTGGCTTTCTCCGGAGCCTACGGCATTATCGGCAAGGACATGCGGCAGGGCGTCGAGCTCGCCATCGCCGACCGCGGGGGCAAGGTGCTCGGCAAGCCGATCCGGGTCTCTTGGGAAGACGACGAGACCAAGCCGCAGCCCGCCGTTCAGAAGGCGACGCGCCTGCTCGCGGGCGGCGCCCAGATGATGTTTGGCGCGGTCGGATCGGCTTCGACGCTGGCGCTGCAGGGCTTGGCCGATCAGCGCAAGATTCCGCTGCTCGTGACCATCTCGGCGGACGACAAGATCACCCGAGCCAATGGTTCGCGCTATACATTCCGCACCTCGAACACGCTCGGCATGGAAATCCGCATGTGCGTCGAGTTCGCGAAAGTGAAGCGGCTGAAGAAGATCTACGGCGTGACCGCGGACTACCAGGCAACCCGCGACGGCTGGGACCTGTTCGTCGCCGAGGCGAAGAAGGCCGGCATCGAGATCGTCGGCAACGACTATGCGCCGCTCGGCAACCGCGACTACTCGGTCATCGTCGACAAGATGGCCAAGTCGGACGCCGACGGCATTGCCGTCATCGTCACCGGCAACGACGCAGTCACCTTCCTCAAGCAGTCGGGCCAGGTCGGTCTCAACAAGACCAAGACCCAGTTCGGTCCGGTGCTGCAGGACGAAACCCTGGCTGCGGCCGTCGGTCCCGCGGCTGTCGGCGTTTATTCGGGCGTCCGCTATCACTTCACGGTCGACAATCCCGCCAACAAGAAGTTCGTCGAGGCCTACCGCGCCAAATACAACGAATGGCCGTCGAGCTTTGCCGGCGAGGCGTACGACGGCATCAGCTGGTGGCTCGATGTGGTTGAGTCCACCGGAAGCTGGGATCGCGAGAAGTGGGTCGATGCCTTCGCCAAGAGCACCCGCGAGAACTCGCTTGAGGGCAAGAAGGTGATGCGCGGCTGCGATCACCAGGCGGCGCAGGTCGGCCTGTGGGGTATCGTGACCGAAGGGCAGGCGCCCCTGCCGCCGCTGACCATGAAGATCACCGACGTCTTCGACGCCTCGAAGCTGTTCGACGTCTGCTCGTGAAACGGAAGCGTGTCCCGGCGTCGGGACACGCCTCACTCCTTGTCTATGAACCGCGGATCAATCTGGCGTGTCGACGATCGTTATCGGCCTGAGCTTGAGCTTCCTGCTGTTCCTGCTGGCGGCGGGCCTGACGCTCATCTTCGGCATGCTCGGCGTGATCAATTTCGCCCACGGCGCCCTCTATATGCTGGGCGCCTATGTCTGCTACCAGATCGTCCACTGGACCGGTTCGTTCTGGATCGGGCTGGCGTTCGCGCCGCTGGTCGTCGCTGCGCTCGGCGCGGCGATGGAGGTGATCACGCTGCGGCCGGTCTACAATCGCGATCATATTTATCAGCTGCTGCTGACATTCGGCTTCATCCTGGTGATCGAGGAATCGGTCCGCCTGATCTGGGGGCTCGACTACAAGCAGGTGCCGACACCGGCGGTGTTCTCGCAGCCGATTGCGCTGTTCGGCAGCCAGATTCCGTCCTATCGCCTGTTCATCATCGGCTTCGGCGCCCTTGTCTCCGTCCTGTTGTTCCTGCTGCTCGACCGCAGCAAGCTCGGCATGGTGATCCGCGCGGCGAGTTCTGACTCCGAAATGGCCCAGACACTCGGCGTCGATGTGGCGCGGGTGCGCACCGCGGTGTTTGCGCTCGGCTCGGGGCTTGCCGCGCTCGGCGGCGTCGTCGCGGCACCGCTGGTGCCGATCGAACTCGGCATGGGTTTTAGCGTGATCATCGATTGTTTCGTGGTGGTGATCATCGGCGGCCTCGGCAATATCAAGGGCGCAATCTTTGCCGCGTTGCTGCTCGGCATGGCGCGCGCGGCCGGATTTACCTATGCCCCGGAGTGGGTGGAGCTGATCACCTTCGTGCTGCTCATCGTCACCCTGATGACCCGCCCATCGGGCCTGTTCAGCCACAAGGGACGTGCGGCATGAGCATGTTCCGTCTCGATCAGATCCTGATGGCCGCCGTCGTCGCTGCCATGATCCTCTTTGCGACCGTCTCGACCAGCGAAGAAAGCCTGAACCTGATCAGCCTGATCCTGATCTGGGGCCTGTTCGCGATCGGCTTCGACCTGATCTTCGGCATGGCCGGCATGCTGTCCTTTGGCCACGCCGCGATGTTCGGCGCGGGCGGATATGCGCTGGCGCTGCTGGCGCCGCAGTTCGGCTTCGTGCCGTCGCTCCTGGTCGCCGCCGTGGCCGGTGCGGCGCTGGCTTTCCTGCTCAGCATCTTCGCGCTACGCGTCTCGGGCCTATTCTTCTCGCTGCTGACATTGGCGCTGGCGCAACTCGTCCACATCCTGGCCAGCACCAAGCTGCGGGCGTTCACCGGCGGACTCGACGGCATTCCCGGCGTTCCGCGGCCGGCCCTGTTCGGCATCGACTTCTACAGCAACCGCAACTATTTCTTCTTCCTCGTCGTGGTGTTCGTGATCGGCGTAGCGATCATGGCGCTGTTGCGGATCTCGCCGTTCGGCAGTGCGCTGAAGGCGGTCCAGGCCAACGACGTTCGGGCCGAGCAGATCGGCTACAACGTGCAGCGGCTGCGCCAGTGCGCCTTCATGATCTCTGGCGCCTATGCCGGAATTAGCGGCGCGCTGCTGGCCTCGCTGATGTTCTATGTCAGCCCGCAGATGCTGCACTGGAGCACCTCCGGCGACGTGCTGATCATGACGCTGCTGGGCGGCAAGGGCACCTTGCTCGGGCCGGTGCTGGGTGTCGCGGTGTTCGAAGTGCTGAAGGAAGAGTTGAGCCAGTTCACCGAGCACTGGTACGGAATCCTCGGCATCGTGTTCATCCTCTGCACGATCCTGCTGCCGAACGGCATCGCAGGTCTGTTTCGCCGCACTCGGGCGCGCCAGGAAAGGTGCGCCGAAATGAGCACGGCCAACGGAATCTCCCTGCGGTGCGAGAATATCCAGGTCGCGTTCGGCGGCCTCAAGGCGGTCGCGGGCGTCAGCCGCAGCTTCCAGTCCGGACGGATCTACGGGCTGATCGGTCCCAACGGCGCCGGCAAGACCACGCTGATGAATGCGCTGTCCGGCCACGCGACATTGGCCGCCGGGCAGGTGATCCTCAACGGGCGGGACATCACGAAACTTTCCGTTCACGCGCGGACGCGCGCCGGCCTCGGCCGCAGCTTTCAGATCACAAAAATCTTTGCCGGCATGACGGTGCTGGAGAACCTGAAGCTCGCGGCGTTCGCGCACCTGTGCAGCCGTTCTGGTTGCCGGCCGGCCGTTTCGCCGATGTTCGGCAGAGCGCCGAAAAGGTCCTCGAGCAGATCGGGCTCGAACGTCTCGCTCACGCGCCGGCGGAGAACCTTTCGCACGGCGACCAGCGGGCCCTCGAGGTCGGTCTCGCATTGCTCAGCGATCCGAGCGTGCTGCTGCTCGACGAGCCGCTCGCCGGTGTCGGCCATGAGCGCCTCGAGCAGGCAATCGAACTGATCCAGCGGATCGTGGCCGGGCGAACCGTGCTGCTGATCGAGCACAACATGGACGTCGTGATGCAGATATCCGACGAGATCGTCGTGATGGTGCAGGGGCAATTGCTGGCGTCCGGCTCGCCGGCGGAGATCAAGGCCAATCCGGCGGTGCGCGCCGCCTATCTCGGGAACGACGAATGAGCGCGCTGGCCCTGCAGGATTGCGACGTCTTCTACGGCAAGGCCCAGGCGCTGCATCACGTCTCGCTCGACGTCGCCGCCGGCGAGGTCGTCTCGCTGATCGGCCGCAACGGCGCCGGGAAGAGCACGCTGCTCAAGGCCGCGATCGGTCTCAACGCCGTGCGCAGCGGGCGGCGGATGATCGGCGATCGCGACGTCACCGCGCGGAAACCCTATGAACTCGGGCGGCTGGGGCTCGCCTTCGTTCCGGAAAACCGGCGCATCTTTCCGAACCTGACGGTCGAGGAAAACCTGAAGATCGCGACCGTGATGGGTCGCAAGGGGCCGTGGTCGCTGCAGCGGATCTACCAGCTTTTCCCGCGGCTTCAGGAGCGCGCATCTCAGGGCGGCGATACGCTCTCCGGCGGCGAGCAGCAGATGCTGGCGATCGGCCGCGGCCTGCTGACCAATCCGGAAGTGCTGCTGCTCGACGAGCCGACCGAGGGGCTTGCGCCGCTCATTGTCGACCAGCTGATCGAGGCCATGCGCATCATCAATGCCGAGGGCATTGCCATGCTGCTGGTCGAACAGAACCTGAAGGTTCCGCTCAAGCTCGCACGCCGCCAGTTCGTCATCGACAATGGCCGCGTGGTCTGGTCGGGTACGACCGCTGAGCTGCAGGCGGACCGCGCCCGTATCGAGTCCCTGATCAGCGTCTAGGAGGAAACCATGACCGACGTCTACATCATCGGGGTTGGCATGACGCGGTTCGGCCGCTACCTCGACGACCGGCTGGAGACGATCGCGCGCGGGGCGGTGGACGAGGCGCTGTCCGATGCCGGTGTTGGCCGCGAGGATGTCCAGGCCGCGTTCTTCGCCAACACGGCGCAGGGCGTCGTGGAGGGGCAGCACCTCGTGCGCGGGCAGCTCGTTCTCCGGGCGCTCGGTTTCGAAAGCATTCCCGTGATGAACGTCGAAAATGCCTGTGCCAGCGCCTCAACGGCGCTCAATGCCGCCTTCTCCTACATTGCGTCGGGGCAGGGCGACATCGCGCTGGCGGTCGGCGCGGAGAAGATGAATTCCAAGGACCGGGAAAAGTCCTTTGCCATTTTCGACGGCGCCTGGGATGTGCACGATGTCGACGGCAGCGTCCGCCGCCTGACGACGCTCAGCAAGGACCTCGCGTTGCCGCCGGGTGCCGGCCAGAACAGCGGCAAGCGCAGCGTGTTCATGGACGTCTACGCCTCGCTGGCGCGCTATCACATGCATCGTTTCGGGACCACGCAGCGCGACATCGCCGAGGTTTCCGCGAAGAACCACCGGCATTCGTCGCTGAATCCCAAGGCGCAGTATCAGGACGCAATGACTGCCGACGACGTGCTGGCGGCCCGCGAAGTATCGTGGCCCCTGACGCTGCCGATGTGCGCGCCGATCAGCGACGGCGCCGCCGCGGCGATCGTTTGCTCCGCGGAGAAGGCGCGCGCGCTCGGCGCGACGCGGGCAATCCGCATCGCCGCCTCGGTGCTGGCTTCAGGCTCCGACCGCGAAGCCGACGATCTGGAGCGGCATCTCTGCCGGCTCGCATCCAACCGTGCCTACAGGATCGCCGGCGTCGGCCCGGCCGACATGTCGGTGGCCGAGGTCCATGATGCCAGCGCGTTTGCGGAACTGCACCAGGCCGAACTGCTCGGCTTCGCCCCGATCGGCGATGGCGGCCGCCTGGTGCGCGACGGCGACACCACGCTCGGTGGCCGGATACCGATCAACGTTTCCGGCGGCCTCGAGTCGCGGGGGCATCCGATCGGCGCCACCGGCCTTGCGCAGATATACGAGCTCGTCACCCAGCTTCGCGGCGAAGCAGGCGCGCGCCAGGTCGAGGGAGCGCATCACGCTATTGCCGAAAACGGCGGCGGCTTCCATCATTACGAGGAAGCGACGGCCTGCATCACGATCCTCGAACGTTGAGAACCGACTCATGCGTCTGATCGATTTTTTCGACCGCGGCGTCAGCATCAATCCATCGCGTACCTGCCTGAAGGATGCGACGGTCTCGCGTACCTTCCGCGAGGTACAGCTGCGCAGCTACCGGATCGCAAACGCACTTGCATCAGCCGGCCTGAAGCCCGGCCAGATGGCCGCGGTCTACAGCCCCAATGGAGCAACGGCTTTCGAGTGCATTCTGGGCATCATCCGCGCCGCCAGTATCTGGGTGCCGATCAACGCTCGCAACTCCGCGGAGGACAACGCCTACATTCTCGACAATTGCGACGTCGAGGTGCTGTTCTATCACAGCGAATTCGAAGCCAACGTACAGGTCTTCCGCAAGGAGTGTCCGAAGGTCCGCCACTATATCTGCATCGACAAGGCCGGTGCCGACGCGCCGTTTCTGATGGACTGGATCGCGGATGCGCCCGAGACGGATCCAGACGTACCGGCGGATCGCGACGCGCCGATCTCGGTGTTCTCTTCGGGCGGCACCACCGGCCGGCCCAAGGGCGTGCTCTGGACCCACCTGGTCTGGGAAACCATGATCTCGAACTTCTTCACCTCGATGTCGGTGAAGAAGCCGCCGGTCCATCTGGTCGTGGCACCGATGACCCATGCAGCAGGCGGCGTCGGCATCATGCTGATGGCCGTTGGCGGGACCCAAATCATCCTGCCGGGCTTCGACGCCGCCAAGGTGGTCAACGCCATCGAGACCGAAGGCGTGACCCATATGTTCCTGCCGCCGACGGCGATCTACATGCTGCTCGCGCATCCCGGCATCAAGCACCATGATTTCTCCTCGCTCGAACACTTCATCTATGCCGCCGCGCCGATGTCGATCGACAAGCTGAAGGAGTGCCTCGACGTCTTCGGACCGGTGATGTCGCAGACCTTTGGCCAGGCCGAGGCGCCGATGCTGTGCACCTTCCTGTCGCCGCAGGAGCATCTGGTGATCGGCGATCCCGACAAGGAGAAGCGGCTGGCGAGCTGCGGCCGTCCGACGCTGCTGACGCCTGTCGAGATCATGGACGATGACGGCAACCTGATGCCGACCGGCGAGCGCGGCGAGATCGTGGTGCGCGGCAATCTGGTGATGCCCGGCTACTACAAGAACCCCGAAGCGACCGCGGAGGTATCCACTTTCGGCTGGCATCACACCGGCGACATCGGCTTCAAGGACGAGGACGGCTACGTCTATATCGTCGACCGCAAGAAGGACATGATCATCTCGGGAGGCTTCAACGTCTATCCGAGCGAGATCGAACAGGTGATCTGGGGGCACCCCGCGGTGCAGGATTGCGCCGTGATCGGCGTGCCCGACGAGAAATGGGGCGAGGCGGTCAAGGCCGTCATCGAACTGAAAGACGGCGCGAGCGCCGAATCCGACGAGATCATCGCGCTCTGCAAGAAGAAGCTTGGCAGCGTGAAGGCGCCAAAGTCGGTGGAATTCTGGGAGAGCCTGCCGCGCAGCCCGGTCGGCAAGGTCCGCAAGAAAGATATCCGCGAGATCTTCTGGAAGGGACGCACGCGCGCGATCTGAACAGGGAAAAGCCCATGAACATCGCCATGGTACTCGCCAATGCGGCGAAGGCGTTCGCAGACCGCCCGGCGGTCTGCCTCGGCTGCGAGACCGTTCACAACTACGCGCAGCTTCTGCAGCGCAGCGCCGCGCTCGGTGCCGCGCTGCGTAACAAGGGCTTAGCGCCGGGCTCGCGGGTCGGCGTCTTCCTGTCGAACCGTCCCGAGTATTTCGAGATCCTGTTCGGCGCCTGGTTCTCGGGGCTGGCGGTGGCGCCGATCAATGCCAAGCTGCACCCGAAGGAGCTCGCCTATATCATCGACAATTGCGCGGCCTCGGTGCTGTTCACCGACATCGAGGGCGGACTTTCGCAGCCAGGCAATGTCGTCGATGTCGACGGCGAGGCGTATCGCGCGATGCTCGCGACCACGCCTCCGGACTTGCGGCCAGCGTCGGCCAAGCCCGACGACATCGCGTGGCTGTTCTACACCAGCGGCACGACCGGCTATCCGAAGGGCGCGATGCTGACCCATCGCAACCTCTACAACATGACCATGAGCTTTCTTGCCGACATCGGGCCGGTCGACGAGACCGACGCTTCGCTATACCCGGCGCCGCTGTCGCATGGCGCGGGTCTGCTCGCGCTGGCGCATCTTGTGCGCGGCGCGGCCAATGTCGTGCCGGAGAGCGGCGGATTCGAGCCGGGCGAGATCGTCGATCTGATCAATCGCTATCCGGGGAGTTCGTTCTTCGCTGCGCCGACCATGGTGAACCGGCTTGTGACGTCGCCGTCGTTGGCGGATCTGAAGGTGGAGAATCTCGATCACATCTTCTACGGCGGCGCGCCGATGTATGTCGAGGATCTCAAGCGAGCGCTGTCGGTGCTCGGCCCGCGGCTGTGGCAGGCTTATGGCCAGGGCGAGTCGCCGTGCACGATCACTTATCTGCCGCCGCACATGCACCTCGACAGCGGCGACGGCCGTCTCGATGACCGGCTATCGTCGGTGGGCATTCCGCGCACCGGCGTCGCCGTCCGCGTCGTCGACGCCGAAGGCAACGACAGGCCGCCGGGCGAGAACGGCGAGGTCATCGTCGCCGGGGACGTCGTGATGGCCGGTTACTGGAACAACCCGTCCGCGACGGCGCAGGCGCTGCGCGACGGTTGGCTGTGGACCGGCGACATCGGCACCTTCGATGCGCATGGCTTTCTCTATCTGAAGGACCGCTCCAAGGACGTCATCATCTCCGGCGGCTCCAACATCTATCCGCGCGAGGTCGAGGAGGTGCTGCTGCGCCATCCCGCCGTGACGGAGGTCAGCGTCATCGGCCGCCGCCATCCGGACTGGGGCGAGGAGGTCATCGCCTTCGTGGCGTCGTCGGCACCGGTGACGGCCGAAGAACTCGACGCCTTCTGCATCGAGCACATCGCCCGCTTCAAGCGGCCGAAGTCCTACCGCTTCCTGCCGAGCCTGCCGAAGAGCAACTACGGCAAGATCCTCAAGACCGAAATCAGGAAGCTCATCGAAAGCGAAACGGCCGCATAATCGGCGAAGGAAACAAGGAGAGCGCATAATGACCACGATCGTTGCAGGCGTCGGCATGATCCCGTTTGCGAAGCCGGGCGCTTCGGCACCCTACGACGCGATGGGCGAGGAAGCCGTGAAGCTGGCACTGGCGGATGCCGGGCTCGGCTACGACGCCATCGAACAGGCCTATGCCGGTTTCGTTTACGGCGACTCCACCGCCGGCCAGAAGGTGCTCTATCGCGTCGGCATGACCGGCATTCCGATCGTCAACGTCAACAACAACTGCTCTACCGGCTCGACCGCGCTGTACCTGGCGCGGCAGGCGGTCCAGAGTGGTGCGGCCGATTGCGTGCTGGCCGTCGGCTTCGAGCAGATGCGCCCCGGTGCGCTGGGCTCGATCTTCGAAGACCGTCCGTCGCCATTCGCGGATTTCGACCGCGTCACCGACGATCTGGTTGGTCATGGCGAGATCCCGTTGGCACTGCGTTATTTCGGCGGCGCGGGCAAGGAGCACATGGAGAAGTATGGCACGCAACTCTCAACCTTTGCCAAGATCCGCGCCAAGGCGAGCCGCCATGCCGCGAAAAACCCGCTGGCGCTGTTCCGCAAGGAGATGACCGAGGGCGACGTGATGCAGGCGCCGGTGATCTGGGAAGGCGTGATGACGCGCTCGATGGCGTGCCCGCCGACCTGCGGCGCCGCCGCCGCCGTGCTGGTCTCTGAGGCCTTCGCCAAGCGCCATAACCTCAACGACAAGGTCCGGATTCGCGCGCAGGCGATGACGACCGACCGTCCCAGCACCTTCGAGACCCGCGACATGATGCGGGTGGTCGGCTTCGACCTGTCGAAGTCGGCGGCGGAAAAAGTCTACGAGAAGGCCGGCGTCGCGCCCGACGATGTCGATGTCGTCGAACTGCACGACTGCTTCGCTCAGAACGAACTCATCACCTACGAGGCGCTCGGCCTCTGCGGCGAGGGCGAGGCCGAGAAATTCGTCGTCGACGGCGACAACACCTATGGCGGGCGTTTCGTCACCAATCCGTCCGGCGGCCTGCTCTCCAAGGGCCATCCGCTCGGCGCAACCGGCCTCGCCCAGTGCTACGAACTCGTCCATCAGCTGCGTGGCACCGCCGAGGCGCGGCAGGTCGACGGCGCGCGGCTCGCGCTGCAGCACAATCTCGGCCTCGGCGGCGCGGCCGTCGTGACGCTGTACGAAAAGAACTGAAACCGGTAACAGGGACAGTAAGGATGTCGCAGCGGCTCAAGGACAAGATCGCGTTCGTGATGGGAGCCGGCTGCGTCGGTGAGGGCTGGGGCAACGGCAAAGCCACCGCCGTTCTCTTCGCCCGCCAAGGCGCGACGGTGATCTGCGTCGACCGCGATATCGCATCGGCCGAGCGTACCGTCGCGATCATCGAGGGCGAGGGCGGCAAGGCCAGCGCGCTGCGCGCCGACATCACGTCGGCGGCGGACATCGATGCGGCTGTCGGCACCGCCGTTACTCGTCACGGCCGCATCGACATCCTGCAGAACAATGTCGGCATCGCCGAACCCGGCGGTCCCGAGAATATCGACGAGGCGAGCTGGGATCGCGTGATGTCCGTGAACCTGAAGGGGTTCTTCCTGACCTGCAAGCGCGTGCTGCCCGAGATGGTACGGCAGGGCGGTGGCGCGATCGTCAACGTGTCGTCGGTCGCATCGATCACGACGATCAGCGTGCCGATGATCTCCTATTACTCGTCAAAGGCCGGCGTGAATCACTTTACCCGTGCGGTCGCGGTCGAATACGCGCCGAAGGGGATTCGCTGCAACGCGGTTCTGCCGGGCCTGATGAACACGCCGATGATCGTCGAGCCCTACAAGCATGTCTATGATTCCGTGGACGACATGATCGCCAGGCGCGACGCCATGGTGCCGATGGGCAAGATGGGCACCGCCTGGGATGTGGCGCATGCCTCGCTGTTTCTGGCATCGGACGACGCGAAATATATCTCCGGCGTGCTGCTCCCGGTCGACGGCGCGCTCACCTGCCGAACGGGCTGATCGGCAGTTCTGCTATGCCGGTCATCCGGTTGCGGCGGACGGTCGAATAATCTGCGGACCGGACCAAGCGCCCGCCGCGCGAGTTCCGGATCTCGGCATCTTTTCACCCGAGTTGGTCGAGCGGATAAGCGGCGGCTGGAGGATCACGTCCAAGGGACGGGCAGTGCTCGAGTTCATCGAAGCGCTCCCCGCGCGGTCAGGGTAGATAAGTCTACATCCAACGGCCCCTTTTGCCTTTAACCCGGCTTCACTGCGGAATCTGACGTGAAGATACCACTTTGCTGCGCGCTGCCGGGCCGTAACCAATGCAAATCCGTCTTCAGGAAAAAATCGCGTGTTCGCCACGCATCGGTAGCGCCGGACGACACCGTTTTGCGATGATAGTGAAAACTCAAAGTCGTCATCCGCAATGAAGTCGTCGGGCGTGCCATTGGTCGATTCCTGCAAGGGGACGTTGACCCTCGTTGAGAGCATTAGCTCGGTGCCGGCGGATGCCGGCCTTGCTTGGGGTACGCCGCAGGCGCCCGTTGGCGCTGCACCGACGCCCGGCGCAGCGCTGCCGAAGGACGAGAAGCCGAAAGTCTGGGCGGCTGACATCCAAATCACGCCCCAACGGCAAGTTTCTGTATTCGACCGAACGTACCACCAGCAAGATCGCTTTGTTCACCCTGGCACCCGGAACCGGCAGGCTCGCCTACGTCGCCAGTTTCGCGACCGAGGCGCAGCCGCGCGGCATTGGGATCGACCCGAGTGGCCAGTACCTCGTCGCGTCGGGTGAAAAGTCGGATCACCTTTCCTACAAGGTCGACCAGAGCACGGGCAAGCTTGGCGAGGCTCATCGCTATCCAGTGCGAAATGGAGCGAACTGGGTGGAGATCATCGACGTGCAGTGAGCGTGCGCGCTTTGCGGACGCAGGCGGATCGAGCGTTCGGTTCCTCCGGCCAATTTGCCGATGGTTGGCTACTATCGAAACAGAGATGAGCGCTTGACACTCGCCTGCCAGCGAAGGCGGCTCTGGCCGGGATCAAACTTGCGTTTTTGAGACCATTACGCGAACGAAGCGGCAATCGTTTCTGTGGCGGTAACTGTGGCGGTACCGAATCCTCAGGCAACCGCCGCGTCGCAAGCGCCTGTAATCATTGGTGGGCCCGGCAGGACTCGAACCTGCAACCAGACCGTTATGAGCGGCAGGATATCGGACGCGATCGTTGATTTTCATGCATTTTCGTCGGAGATTGATCCCGTTCATTGCGTTCTGGTGAGATCGTTTCCGGTACGAAACTGGTGCGGCAGACGTTGAACGTCTGGAGGACCATGGATTTGCGCATGAGGACGAATGCGAACGTTGAGCTCGACGCCGGCAGCAAGACATTTGCCTCAGGCCTCCTGCCGGATTTGATCGGCGCGTTACGCCGGAGCCGTAGGGGCGATCTTGTCGCGGTGATCAGCAGCGATCCGAACATCGGCCCCGATCTCGAGGCATGGTGTCGCTTCACCCGCAACAGTTTGGTCGACACCGTAGTCGAAGACGGTCGCACACGATGGGTGCTTCGGTACGGAGAGGCCCCTGAGAATGTGGGAGAAGATCGGCCTGTCGGCTCTCGACTATGGCTTTACACCAACTTCGATTGCAACCTCAGCTGCGACTATTGCTGCGTGCGCTCGTCACCCAAAGCTCCGCGGCGGGCGCTAGGCGTCGAGCGGGTGCGAAGGATCGCAATCGAGGCCAGGGAACTCGGCGTGAGCGAGATTTTTGTCACCGGCGGTGAGCCGTTCATGCTGCCGGATATTGGCGAGATTCTCGCCGCATGTGCAGCGACGGCGCCGACCACCGTCCTCACCAACGGCATGCTGTTTGCCGGAAGTCGGCTCGAAACGCTGCGCGCGTTGCCGCGAGAGCGTGTAACCTTGCAGATCAGCCTCGACAGCCCCACGCCGGAGCGCCACGATAGCCATCGTGGAGAGGGGACATGGGCGCGCGCCTGGAATGGAATCGAGCGCGCCCGGGCCGAAGGATTCCGCGTGCGAGTGGCGGCCACAGTGTCAAGCGACGCGGAGGCCGTTGAGTTTCGGAGCTTCCTTGATGGCCATCACGTGAGTGAGGAGGACCGCGTGATCAGGCGAATTGCGCTGCGAGGCTCCGCCACGCGGGGCATCGCGTTGGCAAGGGCGGATCTGGTCCCCGAGGTGACGATCACCGCCGAAGGCGTCTTTTGGCATCCGGTCGGAGCCGAGGATAACGACCTGCTGGTCCGCCGTGAAATCTTTCCGCTCGCTGAATCCTTCGCAGCTGTACGCCGCGCCTTCGACCACGAATCTGAGCATGCGCGCCGGTTGGCAATGATTTTCAATTGCGCCTGATAAAGGCGCAGACTGCGCTCAGAGCAGCATCGGGCTTTTTGGCTCGGCCGCTAGGCCAAAGGCCGCGTTAAGAAGCCCTGTTGCGCGGAGGCTTCCCGCAACTCACTATATGCTTCAAGCTGCGGCGCTATCCATTGGCGCAGCCCTTCCGCCTCGAGCACAGGACGATGCGTCGGGTTGTCGTAGCTCATCCCGAATAGCGCTTTGGCGAACCGCTGCTCCAAGGACGGATCCAGATCGGGCCGAGCAGTGAACATGCAATGATTATAGGACGGCGAGGTCCAGATCTCGGTCAGCGCGCCTTCGGGTACCAGACGCTCGTTACGCACCGCGTTCCAGAAGGGGCTGCCGATTGCGCCGGCATCGGCGCGACCGTCGAGGACCGCACGAACGACTTCGGACTCGCTTGCACCCGTGTCACCGTGCTTGCCGAGGTCGGTGTTGAAGCGCAGCGTTTGGTAGTCTTTCCCCTCAACCAATTCGTCGCGCTGCAGGAAATGAACCGGGAGGATTGCCGCATGGCCGCTGTCGCGGCTACCGAGCGCCAGGGTGCGGGTCTTAAGATCAGCGAGGCTAGCGACGGGCCCGCCGGTGACGGCGACAATCTTGGTCATCCAGCCGACGTCCGTGTCGCGCATCGCGATTGGTCGGCAGCGATGGTCGCTCCAGGCGTCGGCCTGGATATAGGCAAGGTTCGTATTCCATCCGATGTCGATGCGCGGCAGCCGATCGCCAGGCGAGGCCAGGAGGGCAGCGACCTGTGCCTCGTAGCTCTGAAACAGCACCACCTCGACGGGGAGACCCGCTTCCTCGACAAAGTACCGCCGCATGCCCTCCCAGATACCAACCACCTTTGGATCATAAGCGACGGCGCCTACCCAGATCGTCTGGTTCATGATTGCATCTCGCTTCTCGAGCTCGATATTCAAATGTCATTGATCGCGATCCGAGCGCTGCCAGGCGGCGCAGCGCTCGCGCGCTCAGAACAGCGGTATTCCCAAGATGGCCTTGCCGATGAACTCGCGTAGAACATCGCCCGTTGGCGCCATGACAGCGCCCGCATGAGCGTCGCGGAACAATCGCTCGATCGCCAGATGCCTGGAAAACGCAGCGCCTCCGCACACCCGCATTGCCGCCGAGGTAACAGCGATGGCGACATCACCTGCCGCCGCCTTGCTCTCGAGCACGCGCAGCATGGTGGTATCTCGCGGGTGCTCAAGATGGTCGACGAGATCGTCGACGCGCGCCGCAAGCCCATCGGTGTCGATCTGCATCGTCGCAAGCTGTACGCGAAGGGTCGGCAGGCTCTCGCCGAGGGTCTGGCGCAAATGCTCGAAGCGAGCGCTATTGAGGTGCGCCGCGGTCCCAGCCACCGCTGCCCGGCAAAGTCCAAGCGCCACCGCCGATGCGCCGAGGTTGAATAGCGGAAGCACGACCTCCAGCATCGCCTTGAACCCGGCGCCGTCGTCGGTCAGCTGGAAGCCAGGCGCGACCTCGCAATCATCGAGGGTCATTGGTGCGGAGGCGTTGGCGCGTAACCCAAGACCATCCCATGGGCCGGCGATCGACAGTCCGGGTGTGCCACTGTCGACAAGATAAAGGGTTGAATCCGTGGGGCTCTTGCCTTCAGGGGCGAGCGCCGAAACAACGTAGCTTTGCGCATGGCCGGCGCTTGTCACCCATGATTTCTTGGCTGTGAGACGCGCGTTGTCAGCGTTTCGCTTCGTCCGCGAGACGGGCGCCCAGAAGTGGCTGCGCGATCCAGCTTCGCTGAATGCCAGGGTGCTCAGGTGCTTTCCGGCCGAAATGTCCTTTAGCGTCTGAGCGACCGTGGCATCCGGACGGGCCGCCGCAATCATTGCGGTAGCGCTCATGTGCATCAGGTAAACCATGGCGGCGGACGCGTCCGCCTCTGCGAGCGTTGCGATGACGGCAGCCAAGGTCCGGGGTCCCAGGGCCGAACCGCCGACCTCAGTGGGCAGCATGGCTCCCAGCAATCCCGCCGGACCAAGCGCCGCGATTGCCTCGGACGAAAATCGAGCTTCCTTGTCGTTCTGCCTGGCCGCCGGTGCGAGAACGCGATCGGCGATTTCTTTGGCATTCGAAACTGCGGTCTCGTGATTCATGGCGATCCTCGACACCTAGTGGTTATCAATTTCGAAAATATCGATCCGCTCCCTTTGCGACCGATGCTACGCGACCCGCGCCATCGGATCAACACGACTGGCTTCGGGTATGGCAGGTTCTTGCCGCACCAACAGCCAGTGCAGACCGTCGCCATTACGTTCTTCAAAGCCGTCTTGTTACATCACCCGAAACCTATTTTTTTGTGACGTCGGCGAGACCCCGGCGGCGCTTGCCCGCTGCCAGGGAGAACGCTACCAATAATCGGCAACAACGTGACAAGGTTTGTCTGGCGATGGCGATCAATGATGGCGGGATCCCGCCCATCCTCGCGCAAAAACATTACGCGCAGCCGTCCGCATTTACGCCGGAAAATCTGCTGCGCGAAGCGCGCAGGCAAAAGCGGATTACGGACGCTAGCATTCCCGATGTCTGCGTGCTCGATCCTGACGGCGACATCGTGCGTAGCCTGCTCGCTCGTGGTGAAGCCCGGCTCGAACCGGCATGGGCCTGCTACCACACCCAGCTCTACACTTTCAGCCGCGGCGGGATTGATTTTGGGATTGTCGGCTGCGCTGTCGGCGCCTCGTTCGCGGTGCTGATTGCCGAGGAGATGTTCGCTTCAGGCTGTAAGCTCCTGATTAGCGTCACCTCCTCCGGACAGATCGTGCCGGTACGCCCGCCGCCTTATTTCATCATCATCGAACGCGCGCTGCGCGACGAAGGTACCAGCTATCACTACATGGCGGCGTCCGACTATTCGCATGCTGATGCCGGATTGATCTCGGCGCTCAATGGCGCATTCGACGAATTCTCCGTGCCGGTGATCACAGGGGCGACCTGGACGACTGACGCGCCGTTCCGGGAAACCCAGCGGGCGATCGACGCGATGCGCGAACGGAACCTGATGGCAGTCGAAATGGAAGCCGCTGCGCTCTATGCGTTCGCGCAAGTCCGACAAAAGCCCGTCGTGTGTTTTGCCCATGTGACAAATCAAATGGGACGTGTCGACGGCGATTTCGAAAAGGGCGAGGGAGACGGCAGCCATGACGCGCTTCAAATGATCGCGATCGCCGCGGATCGCCTCCGGTCATGGCTGCGATGAGCGTCGCGGCGATCGGGATCATTTGCAAGGCGCCGCAGCCCGGCCGCTCAAAGACGCGGCTTGCAACGGCCATTGGCGAAGTTGCAGCATCAGAGTTATCCGCCTGCTTTGTGCGCGATGTCGCGGCAACAATCGAAGCGGTACCCGAAGCGCTCGGCAGGCGCGGCTACGGCGTTTATGCTCCGGCGGGCGCCGAAGACATCGTGCAGCGGCTGCTTCCGGCAGGGTTCGGACTGTTGCTGCAGGCCGGCGACGATTTGGGGCACGTGTTGCTTGGCGCTACGCGTACTCTCCTGCTCGCCGGACATGATTGCGTCCTGCTCGTCAATGGCGATAGCCCAACCCTGCCGCCGCGTTTGCTGATTCAGGCTGTTGAAACGCTTCGCCAACCCGGAGACCGCATGGTGCTTGGGCCAGCAAGCGACGGTGGCTACTATCTCATCGGCTTGAAGCATCCGCACAAGCATCTGTTTACGCAGATCGCATGGGGAACAGAAACCGTAGCTCGCAGTACATGCGACCGGGCTGCCGAAATCGGGCTTGCCGCGACGTTGCTTCCGGAATGGTACGACGTCGACGACATTGAGACGTTGCGTTGGCTACAGGATGAACTGGCCGGCCATTCGAGCCGCTTTCGTGGCGGCGGCTTTGCCGCGGCGAGCCGGGCCTTTATCAAGGCGGCGCCGCAGCTAAGCCCGTGACGCCAATGCCCGGAGCTAACGCGATTCAACTCGGTCGGCTGATGCGCTCCGCCAATAACTTGCCGCCGCTTCACCTGCTGACCGGGATCGGCACCCTCCTGGTCGTTCTGACCGTGGTGACACCCTTTGCCTTCGAGGCCTATGGTGACAACGCCTTCATCGCTCTGACTATCGCCGCGGGGCTGCTGACGATCGTAGCGACAGGCCTGGTCGAGCGCGCTCCACCTGATCGCGCGCTATGGCTTATCTTTGGGCTTGGGATCGCGCTGAGAGTCTATGCGCTGCTGTTCGATCCGCTTCTGTCCAGCGACATTTATCGCTATGTCTGGGATGGCAAGGTGCAGGCCGCCGGCATCAATCCCTATCGCTACATGCCAGCCGATGAGGCGCTGGCGTTTCTGCGCGACGGGATGATCTTTCCTCACATCAACCGGGCTGATACCGCCGTCACCATCTATCCTCCGGTGGCGCAATTCTTCTTCCTCATCGTCACGCGGTTCGGTGAAAACGTGACTGTGATGCGGCTCGCTCTGCTGGGGTGCGAGGCCGTCACCGTTACAATGATCATCCTCCTGCTGCGGCGCATGAACCGCCCTGTGACGCGCGTGGTCGCCTATCTCTGGCACCCGCTGCCCTTGTGGGAGATTGCCAACAGCGGCCACGTCGACGCGCTGATGATGGCGCTGATGATGCTGGGTCTGTGGATTGCGCTGACCGGCTATGCTCTGCGCGGAGCCGTCTTGATCGCGTTTTCGGTCTTGGTGAAACCATATGTCGCGCCGGTGCTGGCCGGGATCTGGCGACCGTGGGATTTCAAAATGCCGCTCGTCGTGATCGCTACCGTCGCGCTTTGTTATCTTCCCTATTTGTCGGTCGGTTGGGGAGTGCTCGGATTCCTGACCAAAGGCTATCTGACGGAAGAGGGCATCCGTGCCGGCAACGATCTCTGGCTCCTGTCGCTTTGGCGCCTTGTGTTTGGCGAGCATCGAGGTGATGTTGTCGCTTACGTTGTCCTGGCCGCGCTGCTTCTCGTGTTCAAGGGGCTCTCCGTGGCCCGCAGCTCTGATCGCACCACAGCTCCCCGTCTCGCCGACATCAACATGCTGTTACTCATCACCCTCCTGTTGTTGTCGCCTAACTATCCCTGGTATTTTCTCGTCATCACGCCGTTCGCCGCCCTGTGCGGCTCCGCGCCAACATGGGTCGTGTCGATTGGCGCGCTGCTATTGTCCGAGCAACTCGACTGGGATTTCTACATTCCAAGAATGGTGACCAAGTCGGTTCTGTTCGGAGGTCTCCTGCTGGCTTTGGCTGTTACCGCGTTAAGGACCCGCATGCAGCGGATTGCAGAGGAAGGGGTATCGCGATGAGCCTCTCCGGCGAAGGAACGGGGACAGCTACGCAAGCGCCATTCGATCCGCGCCGCTATCACGAGTCGGTCACGGCCGAACGTAGCGAGATCGCCCAGCGTCTGCCCGTCTGCCTTTATCTGGAAGTGACCAACCGCTGCAATCTGCTGTGCACCACCTGTCCTCGCACCTATGAGGAGCTCGAACCGCCGGCCGACATGAGCTGGGATCTGTTCACGTCGATCGTCGACCAGGTACCCACGCTCGCGCGCGCTGTTCTGCACGGCGTCGGCGAGCCGATGCTGGTCGCGAACCTGCCTCGAATGGTCAAATACCTGAAGGACCGCGGCGTTTACGTCCTGTTCAACACCAATGGAACGGTGCTCGGTGAGCGCAATGGCCGTGCACTGATCGACGCCGGGCTTGATGAGCTACGTGTGTCGCTCGACGCGTCAAACCGCGAGAGCTTCAAGGCGATCCGCGGCAGGGATTATTTCGGCCGCATCCTGCGCAATGTGCGCGCATTTCGCGAGCTGCAGGAAAGAGAGGGACACACCAGACCGCAGGTTTCCGTGTGGCTCACAGGCCTGAAGGAGACTGTCGAGGAACTCCCCGCATTTGTGAAAGTCGCAGCCGAGATCGGTGTCAAGGAAGTCTATCTGCAACGGCTCGTGTTCTTCACTGAATCGGCCATCGGCAAGGCCCGTCCGGATCAGACCCTGTTCGAGCGCCTGACGCAGCAGGACGCAGTCTATCTGAAACGGGCCGAGGAGCTGGCGCATTCGCTCGGCGTAACCTTCAGCGCCTCAGGCGCAGCGAGCGAGCCGGGGTTAAGTTTGAAGGGCAGCGGCGACGGTTCGCCGTGGTCGCCGTGCCGGCGGCCGTGGTCGTTGATGTATTTCACGGCGAATGGCCGGGCCTTGCCCTGCTGCATCGCGCCGTTTTCGCAGCATGGCTACGACAACTATACGCTCGGCCATGCCGGGCAGCAGTCCTTGGAGGACATCTGGAACGGGTCCGCGTATCGCGACTTTCGCACGGCGCTCCTTTCAGACAAGCCGCCGAAAAGCTGTGCGAGTTGTGGCCTGCGCTGGAGCCTGTGAACGAGGTGATCAACGAGATCGGCGCGCGCCGTCACCCGGTCGTCTCAGTGGTCATTCCGTGCCTCGACGAGGAAACGGCGATTGGCCAGGTCGTGGCCACGGTGCTGGCGCAGAATGTGAGCGAGGTTGTCGTTGTCGACGGCGGCTCACGGGACCGTACGACCGAACGGGCGGAGGCCGCGGGAGCTCGCGTGATTGCCGAGGCGCGGCCCGGCTACGGCCGCGCGATCCAGGCGGGCATCGCAAAGGTCCGCGATGATGCCGACATCGTCGTCTTCCTCGATGGCGACGGCAGCGATCCTGCCGAATTCATCCCCGATCTGGTATCGCCGATCGTCGCCGGACAAGCCGTCTTCGTTCTCGGCTCGCGCGTTCGCGGTTCGCGTGAGCCAGGGAGCCTGGCGCCACAGCAGCTTGTCGCGGCCCATGTCGGCAGGCTGCTCCTGCGCCTCGTCTACGGCGCGAGCTTTACCGACCTGTCGCCGTTTCGCGCCATCCGTCGCGACGAGCTCATACATCTCGGCATGAAGGAAGAGACATACGGCTGGAACCTGGAAATGCTGATGCGAGTCGCGGCCGCCCGCCTGCCGGCAGTGGAAATTGCCGTCGGGCAGCGGTGCCGGATCGGCGGCGTATCGAAGGTTTCCGGCAATCTCATCGCCGGCGTCAAGGCGGCCTGGTCCATTTCGACCACGTTTGCTCGTCTCGCGCTCGAGCTGCGAGCGCCTCGTGAATGATAATTTCCGAGAGCGGTTGTCAGTGCGTGCCAGCGCGATCCTCGCAGGCAACGATATCCCGGGGAGATTTTCGACCCGCCGGCTCCGGTGGCGAAAACACCGCCAGGTATCCGCCATCGCCTGCGAGCTGGTATCTTGCGATCTCGCGATAGCCGACGGCGGAAAGTTCGCAACGCAACAGCTCGATCGGCGTGCCGTGTTCCGACGTCGGAAGCTCGAGGTCGACGATGCCGACCCGCGCACCTGGCTTCAAGGCGGGTGCGAGATTGTAGAGGAAGGCATAGGGCTGGCTTATCTCGTGATACATGTGCACGAGGATGGCGGCATCCAGTGCGGAAGCGGGCAGGCGAGGGTCGTGTGGTTCGCCCAGCGCGAATATGACGTTTGTCAGCTTCAAGCGTTGCGTTCGTCTGGCAAGCGCGATGAGGTAATCCTGCCTGACGTCCTGGGCGATCACCGAGCCGGTGGGGCCGACGCGGCGCGACAGCCGGACCGTGTGGTAGCCGCTGCCCGCACCGATGTCGCCGACGGTCATGCCTGGCTTTAGTTCAAGCAGACGGGCGATCTCTCCGGCCTCATCCTTGGCATCGCGGCGCTCTTCGGAGGCGCGGCTCGGGCCGACGATCGGCGCAACCGGGCGCTGCGGCGAGGGGAATTCCTTTGCCGGGATTCCCGGCGGCGCCAGATAGCTGATGTCAGCAGCGTGTGCGCAAGTTGCGCCCAGCGCGACAACCAGCGTCGCTGCGTGGATCAGTGCCATCATCTGCTCGTCTCTCACACAAGAGCATGATCCGGAAAAGTGGAAACCGGTTTTCCGAAAAGAGCATGCTCAAACAAAGAAATGAGATCATGATCCGATTCCGTCTAATCGGATCATGATCTAACCGTGACGGCTAGCTCGCGATGTTGAAGAACCAGCCGAGAAGTCCCTTCCCGTCGCGCACGGCGGGCACGTTGCGGCGCAGCCACGCATCGAAGCCGAGACTCCGGCCCGCGCCCTCGATCACAAACAGGAACATCAACAGGGCCAGGAACATGTACGTCCACGGCCACTCGGCCGAATTGCCATAGAGGCCGAGCCAGAGTTGGAGCGTGTAGGCGATGGCCAGCACGCCCACGAACCGCACCGCAAGCCCGAGCATCATCGATCCGGCGAATACCAGCTCGGCTAAAAAGACGATCGGCCCGAAGATCGTCATATGAGGCAACACGACGTCCTTCATGAACGTACGGTGAAACTCGAAAGCCGCGCTGGTCGATTCCTGTTCGGTCCAGTATTGCAGACCGTCGGACACGGGCAGCGGCAGTTTCCACAACATCCCCTGGAACCACATGCAGCCGATCAGGACTCGGACCAGCCAAATTCCCAAGTGTCGGCCGGTGCGTTGCTCCGGGTCCTCTCGCCAATTCTGGAAGGCACCTGCAATGCCGGCAAGTAGCAGGGCCCAGAACAGCACCAGGATGACATATCGCCAGTTTCCCTGATGGAGATAATCATTCGTCGTCGCGGTCAGGAAATGCCAGGCATCGGTGAGGGGATTGGTGGGCATGCGGGCGTGCTCCGAAGAATTGAACAGTTACTCTACGCATAGGTTGATTGAATCGTTACCCAGCGCATCGGTCAGGTGACGAGGCGCACCCGCCGCCCCGGCATCGAGGCGCCTCGGCCCTTGCGATCAGTTGCGCAAATCAACCCTGCCGAGATTCATTGCGCGTCGATCCAGTTGTCTGATCCCGCCAATTTGACCGACACATCTGAAAGGAAAAGCCGAAAGGGTTTTCCGTCCAGCGTCCCGCGGTGATCCGTTGAGAAAAGGATTGGGCCGGCCTTCTTGTAGTCGGCATAGGTCGCGATCACGAGTTTGGGCGGCGGGTTGGGGGCGCCGCGGTGGTAGACGATCTCGGCTATTCGCTTGTCGGCGCCAACGTACAGTTCCCAGGTGTCGCCGGGCTGGTAGCCACCCTCCGAGGGGTATTTCACCACGACCTGCTCAGCAGAAGTGTCACCCAGCGGCAGTTTGTGCGCGCCTCATCGGTCACGGTCGCGCCGTCCCAAACGACGTGGAAGGGGAGCAGCAACCAATACTGATCGTTGGCGAATGCCGGATCGATCTCGTTCTTTATCGCATCGCTTTGGCTGCTGAGCTGCGAGCGTTGATAGCTGGCCTTTACCGGTTTGCCTTCCTTATCTTTCCCGTCGTAAGAGACCGTGTCGCTCTTCGGGCTCCATTCCCACTTGCGAGAAAGTTTGACACTGGGAAGTTCCGCATTCCAGGTATAGCGGATTGCCTCTATTTGCCCAAACGAATCAAGGCCGTAGGTCTTTGCCATCTGTTCGGCAACCGGTGGGAGCTGTTGCGCCCCGGAAGTTGCAGGCAGGATCAACAGCATGCTGAAGGCGAAAAGGCGGATCACATCGAGTCGGCTCATTTCTCTGCAGGCCTGAGTATTGCTCATGTCGAGCTCCTTAGGTTTGGGTGCAGTTGCATTGACCGAGCTGAGGCTGCCCAGAATACTGGAAACTGTGCGGTGATGGCTGACCGCTGCGAGGCGACTCACGGTTGAAGTAGGTCATAATGGTTGCCTTAGTCGCCATGGCGGCCGTCGGGGCGCAAAAAGCCGATCCGATCACGGTCGACGTCCCGCAATTGAACAAGGATCTGGCAAGGCTGCGCGGTTTTCGCAGCGTCCTGTTCACGCCGCTGATGAACAGCGAAACACCCGTCGGCATGATCAGCGTCACGCGTGCCGAGCCGGGCGCGTTTGCCGCTGATCACGTGCAGTTGCTGCAGACGTTCGCCGATCAGGCCGTGATCGCGATCGAGAACGCGCGCCTGTTCAACGAGACACGGGAAGCGCTGGAGCGGCAAACCGCCACCGCCGATATCCTGATCCGCGTCTCGGGCAACGTCAATCTGGCGGCGCTGCAGATCCTTAACGCAGCAAATATCCAGGTGCAGGGCATGTCGTCGGGCATCCCGACGGTGCAGGCACCGAATATCAGCGCCGCACTCTCGACACAGAACGTGACCGCGGCGACCCAGCAGACGGCGGCGCCGAGCCAGGGCAGCGGCAACGCCCAGCCATCGGTGATCATCGTCGAGTTTCTCGGTTTTGGCGGCGGTGGGGATGCGCCCAATGATGGACTGGAGCGAAGGTTCAGGTTTTTCAACTGGTTAGAGGGCGGCGTGTGCACGACGTGTGCACCGGGAGATCAAGAAAAATCTCACCACTGCCAACGTGAGCAGGCTCGTGGCGCAATGTGCATGATCTGAATTTGCGAGGGCAGGAGGCGGGCGAGTGCTTACGTGCAGTCTCGGCTGTTCGACGCGGGATAGTCGAAAAATCGTGGGTTTGACTCCCACTCTCTCCGCCAGTTCTGGTTGTGTGGCCGACTCGTCGTAGAATGGGATACTAAGGCGAGCAAGACGGACAATCTGTTCTGCTCGTTGCCGCAGGGTATCGCTTGCTGCAGAACCAGGACCGGATTATTCGGGTCCGGATTCGATTCACGTCCGCGGTACCATTTTTATTTCATTTGAAGTTTTGCGGCACGGACGCCGAATGCGTCGTCCGGCGGCGGTTCCACCGGACAGGACGGTCTTTGCCTACGGTCGGTCCTTTTGCCAAGCGCTTCGATGACGGATGAAGCGACTGTGGGACATTCTCAGATGCAGTTGCATGATATCCCGCGCCAGTTCGCCGTTCTTCGACGAGATCGCTTGGGTGAGATCTTCGTGCTGGTGAAGGCTCTGCTTTAGTTCGTCCCGCGTGTAGAGCTGGAAAGACCGCGTGATCACGGGCATCTCGATGAGCGTGTCTAGAATGCTGCGCAGGCGCGGCGCGCCGGCGTGATCAAGCAGAAGGTGATGAAACGTACGGTTCGCTTCCTGGATTTTGACGATTGATTGCGGTCCGGGCTTCGCGACGGCGCTGGCCATCGTGCGGTTGCATGACGCGAGCTCTTTCAGGAGGGCGTCGTTGCCGCGTTCGGCGGCGAACTGCGCGGCAAGCGGTTCGAGCAGGATCCGGATCTGGAATATCTCCTCGATGTCGCGCTCGCTCCATTCGGCCGCCCGGACTCCCTGGCCATTGTCGGCCGTGGCCAGGCCGTCGACGACCAGCCGCTTGAGTGCGGCTCTGATCGGCGTCCGGCTCAAGCCGAATTCATTGGCGAGCGGCTCCTCGCGAAGCTGCATGCCGGGTGGGTACAAGCCGCCGACCAGTCGCTGCTTCAACGTTTCGTAGGCCCGATCCTGTCCCCGCGCCATTGGCCGCATCTCTCCCGATCGCGCTTTCTGTAAGGCAATCCGATGAGGAAAACCAGATCGAAGCTCCTCATTTCGTTCGATGATTGTATATTTTGTGTACTTTCGAGATCGTATTTGTCGGCCTGTAATTGCGTTAGCGCTTGTGTATTGTATTTTTTTTGTATATTCGTTCGCTCAACAAGATATTCGGGGAGGGGCAGATGCGCATCGCCATCATCGGCTTGGGAGAAGTCGGACGTTGCTACGCCGCGCCGCTCCACGCCGCCGGTCATCACCTCGTCCTCTACGAAAAACATCCTTCCGCGGCGGCGGCCAAACTCGCCGCCCAATGCGGGCAGATCATCAGAAGCGATCCGGACGCCGACCTGGGCTCTGTCGAGTGGGCGCTCTCCTGCGTCACCGGTGCGACCGCGCTGGTCGTCGCAGAGGCCTTCGCCCCGGAACTCAAGTCAGGAACCTCGATCGCCGATTTCACCACGGCGACACCGGAGGTGAAGCGCAAAGCAGCCGAAGCGGCGCGGCGGCACGGCGTCCGCTACGTAGACGCCGCCATCATGGGGGCCATCGCACTCAGCAAGGTTCGGACTCCGCTCCTGGTCGCGGGGGAGGGCGCCGGCGATCTCAAGGAGCTGCTGGATCCCCTCGGCGGGCGCGTCAAATTGATAGCCAGTGGGGCGGCCGGCGATGCGATTTCACTCAAGATCCTTCGGAGCATGTTCACGAAGGGGATCGAGGCGCTGGCGGTCGAGTTGCTGACCAGCGCGGAGAAGCAGCATCTCCGCATGCAACTCTACGAACAGTTGACCGACATCGATGAGGCCCCGCTTCGGTCCTTCCTCGACATGCTTGTGCGCACTCACGTCGTGCACGCCAAGCGAAGGCTTCACGAAGTTCAGGATGCCGAAAAGGAAATGGCGTCGCACGGGACGCCTTCAGTCGTTCTTGGTGGCGTAGCGACCCGCTTCGAACGGACCGCCCGCGGGCTCGATCGGCGGCCGCTTCAAAAGGAGGAGCCCAGCGTGGAGGATGCGCTTGCATGGCTACTCACAAGCGACACGCCCGAGATCAATCTTAAAACTTGAGGACGACTTACATGAAGAACGGCACCATCGAGAAGCTGATCGCGCTGGGCGCGGCGACGATCCACGAAGCGCAGGGGGCCAAGGGCGCTTTGGACAGCGGGATCAAGCCCATCGATCCAAGCTCGCGGCTGGCTGGTCCGGCGGTAACCGTGGACATTCGGCCCGCGGATAATCTGATGCTGCATTACGCGCTCACGAAGGTGTGTCCTGGTGACGTTCTCGTCGTCGATGCGAAAGGCTTCATCGAGGCCGGCCCCTGGGGAGATGTCATGACGCACGCCGCGATGAAGCTGGGCGTGGCCGGCCTGGTGATCAACGGCGCGGTCCGCGATGCAAGCCAGATCGTCGAGATGGGCTTCCCGGTCTTCTGTCGCGGCCTGTCAATCAAGGGAACCGCGAAGAACCAGCCCGGCAAGGTCAATGTGCCGATCTGTATCGGGGACGTTCTGATCAATCACGGCGATTACGTCGTCGGCGATCGCGACGGCGTCGTGATCGTCCCGACGAACGAGGTGGAGGCCACGCTGAACAGTGCGGCGGCGCGCGAAGAGAAGGAGGCCGCCTTCCGAAGGGAGCTCGATCAGGGCCGTACGACCGTCGAGTTGCTGGGGCTCGCCGAGACGCTGAAGCGGCTCGGGCTCGATTGATCGGCGTACTTCGGCTGCCACATAGGAGACTCCGAATGCCTTCGACAACGGCAATCAATCCCGCCATGGTCCCGCAGCGACCCGGCACGGGTTACCGCGACGCCACGATGCGAAAGGTGAAATGGCGTCTCCTGCCCTTTCTGGCTCTCCTCTACATCGTGGCGTTCATCGACAGATCCAACATTGGATTCGCGGCTCTCAAGATGAACGCCGATCTGGGCATTTCGTCCTCCCAGTTTGGAATCGCCGCCGGACTGTTCACGGTGGGTTATTTCCTCTTCGAAGTGCCGAGCAACATGCTGATGCGGCGGTTCGGCGCGCGGGTGTGGATTGCGCGGATCCTGTTCGGCTGGGGGATCGTCGCGACCGTTACGGGATTGGTTCAGAGTTTCACGCAGCTTGCCATCGCGCGGGCGGTCCTGGGATTGGCCGAGGCTGGCTTCTTTCCTTGCGTGCTGCTCTACCTGACTTACTGGTTTCCGGAGCGCGACCGAGCGAAGGTCGTCGCTTTGTTTATGGTTGCTCTGCCGATCGCCACGCTGATAGCCGGACCGATCTCGGGACTCATCCTCGATCATGTTCACTGGCTCGGATTGGCAAGTTGGCGATGGGTATTCATTCTGGAAGGTATCCCGGCCGTCCTGTTAGGCTTCGTGACCCTCTGGCTGCTAGTTGACGGGCCTGATCAGGCGAAATGGCTGACGACGGATGAAAAGAGCTGGCTTCTCTCGACGATCGAAGCGGAGGAAAAGGCGAAAGTCGTCCAGTACGGACAGGTCTCCTTCTGGCGCAGCCTTAGCGGATCACGCATCTGGCTGCTCGCCTTCATCTACTACGCAAAATCCGTCGCCGTGTACGTGTTGGCATTCTACTCGCCGCAGATCTTGAAGGGGCTGGCCCAGAACCTCAGCGATACCTCGATCGGTTTGATCAACGCGCTTCCGTACGCCGTCGCGACCGTGGTGATGATCTGGTGGGCCTGGCACTCCGACCGGACCGGAGAGCGCAGGTGGCACGTCTCGTTGCCGCTCCTCGTTGCAAGCGCCGCGCTCGTGGCGATGTCGTTCGCCAGCGGCAATCTCTGGATATTGCTTGCCCTCATGGTCGTAGTCACTGCGGCGATCTACGCGCCATACGGCCCGTTCTGGTCGTTGCCGTCGCTTTTCCTCACCGGATCGTCGGCCGCCGTCGGTCTCGCATCGGTCAATTCCATCGCAAACCTGGGCGGTTTCGTCGGACCCTCCGTGTTTGGGGCTTTGAAGGATGGGACGGGCGGCATCTACGCGGGCCTTGCGTTCGTGAGCATCACGCTGCTCGTCGCCGGAGTGCTGGTCGTTCGCCTCAGGTTCGTAAAGGAGGCGGAAGCGGGCGCGAAAGCCAGAACGCCGCTTGCCGAGGCGGCCTGAACCGCCGCCTCGCGCTAACAACGAAAAAACATAGGGAGGAAAAAGAATGACGATCTCACGTAGAAAACGCACTGAAGGCCGCCTTGGGCGGTACCGTCGCGGCGCCGTTCGTCGCCAGGCCCGGGCTCGCCGACACGCCGGCGCAGACGCTGAAGCTGGTCTTCGCCGATACGACGACCCATCCATTCATGCCGGTCGCCAAGCGCTTCGCAGAGGCCGTGAAGAACAAGACGTCGGGCGCCATCGAAGTCCAGGTATTCACCGTCGGTCAGCTTGGAACGCAGGTCAACATGCTGACCGGTCTGCAGACCGGCATCATCGATTTGTGCGCGCACACGTCTGGCTTCGTGCAGATGCTATATTCCAAGTTCATGGCGGTCGATTTGCCCTTCCTCTTCTCGGACCTGGAGAAGGCAAACAAGGTGATGGATGGCCCTGTCGGCGAGCAGCTTATGAGCGAGTTCCCGAGCAAGGGCGTCTACGGCCTGGGATATGGCTGGTGGGGCTGGCGCGTGGTCGAGACTGTGGAGCAGCCGCTCAAGGCGCCGGAAGCTATGCGCGGGCTAAAGATCCGCGTACAGCCTGGTGCTCTCTATGCCGCAATGTTCAAGACGCTCGGCGCATCGCCCGTCCAGATCGACCTTTCGGAGATCTACCTAGCGCTCTCGCAGCGGACGATCGACGCCGCCCATACTTTCGATGTCCCGCGATACCTGACGGTGCTGCTAGTGGGCCTCATTCAATCGCTTCTCACCGCCGAAGTGACTGAGACGGCGCTGGGTGAAAGTCCTTGGACTTGAGCTCACGAGGAAGTGCCGTCAACAAAAGCACTGCGCAGAACACGCAAAGACTGCCGATGACAAAGAGCGCCGGCGTCGTGCTGCCCGTCAGATCCTTGACTGAGCCAACCATGATCGGACTCACAATGCCGCCCACCTGGCCCAGCGTGTTGATAAGCGCGATCCCGCTCGCGGCGCCGGCGCCCGTCAGTATCTTCGGAGGCAATGTCCAAAATGTCGGGATTGACGCCACCACGCCGCCGCCAAGAACGGCAAGCGCACCAATCAGCAAGAGAACGTTGTTGTTGAAAATGCCAGTGGCGAAAAAGCCGAATGCTGCAGCCAAGATAAGTCCGGCAACAAACCTCGGACGTTCGCCGGATGCATCAGAGAGCCGTCCGACGATCAGCATGCAGATCGCGCCGCAAACATAGGGAATGGCGGTCAAGAAGCCGATCGCGCTCGCGCTTCCCCCGCCGGCCGCCTTTATGAGATCCGGCGTCCAGAAATTGAGTCCATACGACGCGATCTGGATCAGGAAGTAGATGAACCCAAGCAGCAGAACGCCGGGCATCAGCAACGATCGCCAGGCTGAGCGCTCGCCAATTTGATTCTTCTGCCGCTCCAATTGCACCGAGATGAGACGGCGCTCATCAGTGCTGAGCCATTTCGCATGATCAATGCTGTCGTCAAATCGAAGCAGGACGACCACTCCGAGGGCAACGCATGGCAGACCGCCGGCGAGGAACAGCCATTTCCAGCCGTCCAAACCGTGCAGCCCGTTCATATAGTTAAGAATGAGGCCGGACATCGGCGCTCCAATGATGCCCGAAAATGCGGTCGCGAGAAAAAACACCGAAGTCATGCGCCCGCGATGGGATTTTGGGAACCAAAGGGTCAGATAATAGAGAATACCGGGAGCGAATCCGGCTTCCATGGCGCCAATCACGAAGCGCAGCGTGTAGAACTGCCATTCGCTCTGGACAAACACCATGGCCGCCGTCCCGAGCCCCCATGAGATCATGATGCGGGCGATCCAGCGCCGGGCGCCGAAGCGATACAACAGCATGTTACTCGGCACCTCAAATAGGACGTAGCCGACGACAAACAGGCTCGCGCCGAAGCCATAGGCTGTGTTGCTGAGACCGAGATCCGCCTGGAGCGATGCTTTGGCAAAGCTGATGTTCACGCGATCGAAGAATGCAAAGAAATAGCAGACGATGATCAACGGCATCAGGCGCCAGGCGATCTTGCTGATGACTTGCTGCTCGCTGATCGTCGCATCGAGACCGACAGCAGGCGCTGTAGTAATCGTCATGATTTCCTCCGATATGTTTTTTGAAATGTGCTTGCAGGTTGTTCAGGCGGGGGATTGCCGCGATCGTTCTGGAACGGGGTGCAGGTCCATCGGACGCCCGGTCTTTGCGACTTGGCCCGGCACGTCGTGTCCGACCAATGCGGGCAATCGCTTCGAAAGGTCGATCAAGCGATCGAGGTCGAGGCCGGTCCTCAGGCCGATCTCATGGCAGAGATTGACCAGGTCTTCGGTGCAAACGTTGCCGGTCGCGCCCGGCGCAAATGGGCAACCACCCAATCCGCCCAGCGCTGCATCGAAGCGGCGCGCGCCGCTGTTATGGGCCGCGAGCACATTGACCAGCCCGAGGCCTCGCGTGTTGTGGAAATGAAGCGTTAGCCTGTGCGAGGGTAGAAGCGTCAAGGCCTCTGCCACCAATCGCGAGACCTGATTGGGGTTGGCCATGCCCGTGGTATCTGCGAGCGTTACGCTATCGGCACCGAGGTCGAGGTACCGTTTGACGATGTCCAGGACCTTTCCGGACGGCTGTGCTCCCTCGAATGGGCAGCCGAACGCCGTCGCGATCGTGGCATTGACCAATGCGTCAGCCGCGTGGGCCAGTTCGATGATTTCACCAAGGGACGTGAGCGAGCCATCATGCGTCATGTTCATGTTCGCGCGATTGTGTGTCTCACTCGCCGACATCACGAAGTTTAGCTCATCGGCCCGTGCCGCCAAAGCGAGCTCGGCGCCCTTCCGATTTGGAATCAGCGCTGTGTAGACCGTTCCAGGTCGCCGTCTGATGCTGGCAAATACGTCTCTTGCATCCCGCAGCGCAGGAACGGCCTTTGGCGAAACAAATGACGAAACTTCGATGCGTCGGAAGCCAATAGCAGACAGGCAATCGATCAGCAGTATCTTTTCGGTCGTTTCGATCCAATGCGGCTCGATCTGCAACCCGTCGCGTGGTGCGACTTCCTGGATCAAAATGTCCGGCAGATCGGCGGTCATTGCACCGCTCCACTGCGGCGCAGTTGCAGAATGTCCTCCTCGTTGAGGCCGAGCGATGTCAAGACCTCGTCGGTGTGTTGCCCGAGTGTCGGACCAGGCCACCTTACGCCACCCGGCGTTTCCGATAGCTTTGGCGCGATACCAGGCATCTTCACGGCGATGCCGCCGGGGAGTTCGGTCGGCAGGATCATGTCTCTGGCAGCGTAGTGGGGGTCTTCCACGATATCGGCGACCGAATAGATTCGACCCGCAGGAACGTCAGCCGCATCAAGACGGGAGAGGATCTCCTCCATGGTTCGTTGCGAGGTCCAGTCGCTGACGGCGGCGTCGAGCACCGCATTCCTCCGTACGCGTCCGTCGTTGTTGGCGAGCGTCGGATCTTCACCGAGATCAGGGCGTCCGATCACACGCATCAGACGCTTGAATATCGCGTCGCTGTTGCCGGCGATGACAACGTAGCGCCCATCGGAGCTTGGATAGGTATTGGAGGGACTTATGCCCGGTAGTGCTGCGCCGGTCCGGGTCCTGACATAGCCCAAGAGATCATACTCGGGAACCAGACTTTCCATGAGATTGAACACGCTCTCGTAAAGCGAGACGTCGACGATCTGCCCCTTGCCCTGGCCTGTCTTGACCCGAAGCAGCGACATCAGCGCTCCAATCACGCCGTGCAGCGAAGCCAGGCTATCGCCGATGCTGATACCGACGCGTGCCGGCGGGCTCTCAGGATCGCCAGTGGTGAATCGCAATCCACCCATGGCTTCACCGATCGCGCCGAATCCCGATCGATCGCGATAAGGACCGGTCTGTCCGTAGCCGGAGATACGCACCAGGGTCAGGTTCGGATTGAGCGCGGAGAGCACGTCCCAGCCGAGGCCGAGCTTCTCAAGGTTGCCCGGCTTGAAATTCTCGATCACAACGTCGGCCTGGATAGCCAGGCGACGAACAACCGCACGCCCTTCCGCCGACTTCAGATCAACTGCGATCGACTTCTTGTTGCGGGATTGCAGATACCACCACAGCGATGTCCCTTTATGGAGCTTTCGCCACTTGCGCAGCGGATCTCCAACGCCGGGCTGCTCGATCTTGATGACGTCTGCGCCGAATTCGGCAAACAGCCGCGCCGCAAATGGCGCAGCGATGAGTGTTCCTAGTTCGACAACGCGAATACCGGATAACGGCCCGACCATCTCTGGCGCTCCTCGACACGCTGTTTTGTCGAGGTGTTGCCGAGCAACGCGGGTTGAGTCCAATATCCGTTGATGAACGAGCGTTCGCAGATGACGAACGCACGCGAAGAGAGCGATACTAGAGCATGGCCAGGTTTTCCCTCACGACAAACGCGGAGCAATAGCGTGAAACGATCATGCTCAAACAAAGAGCTAAGAAGCGGGACGACGATTCGAAGAAAAGTCATAATGCTTTATAGTGCGTGCTGCGGGAATGTCTGAGGTGATCTAGCATCAAGCGACTCGTCGCCGACAGCCCTACGGGATCTCTGGCAACCAGCACCAGCTCACGATCCGCCCATTCATCGCTCAGCTCGACAGCGGACAAGTTCATGCCGTGGCTCAAGACGGCAAATGCCCGGTTCGGGATCAAGCCGATGCCCATTCCGGCCTGCACCATCCGGCAGACGGCGTCGAAACCAGGGACGTGGACCCTTAGTTTGATCGACTTGCCGAGCTGTTGCGCTGTGTATTGCGAGCGAAGATAGATCGAGCTTGTAGCGAACAGGCCCACATGATCGTAGTCCAGTGTATCGGCAAATGAGACTTTCGTCGTGCCCGACAGCGGGTGATCGGACCTTACCACGATAACGAGGCGATCCCTTCCATACGAATAACGCTCCAGCCCGCGCGTGGCGACGTCTGCGGAGCAAATGCCGATATCCGCGACACCTTCCTCGAGGCCGCGAACGACCTCGGCGCTGGAGCGCTCCTGAAGATCGAGCCGCACCAACTCGTGAGAGCGAAAGAATCCGGGCAGATCGTCCGGCAGAAATTCGACGATTGACGACAGGTTTGCCAACATTCGCACATGTCCACGCACACCCCGCGCGTGCTCCGCCATGTCGACCGCGATCTTCGCGATGTTGAGCAGCGTGACGCGCGCATGATGCAACAGAGATTCGCCTGCCGGCGTCAGTGTCATTCCATTCGAGTGTCTTTCAAACAGAGCGACCTGAAGCGTCTCCTCGAGATCGTGCATGCGCTTACTGACTGCGGAAGGCGCTATTGCCTCTCTCTGCGACGCACGCGTCAAATTACCTTCGTCGCAAATTGCGATGAATAACTGTAAGGTTGTGAGGTCAATACGCCGAACGAGATCAATCTTGTAGGGCGGCTTTGACTGAATCGACCGTGTCTTTTCCATGACCAACGTCCCAGACAGAAGTTATCGCAACAAATATCCACTGATTTCTCAAATGTCGCAGAAGAATCGGAGAAAATCAGAATCTCATACCAACTGGCGCCGAATCGAGCCGAGAATCTTCCAACTCCGGGCTATGAGCCAATTATTCGGGTTAGGGGAGACGGTGCGCGTCCACCGTGTGATCACTCGGCCGATCCTGTCATAAAAACGAGTTCGTCGGATGGGCCGCGTCGGATCACGAAATCGATAGCCGCTTCGCGTCATGTTCGACCGGGTCTGCGGCTACCGCCTGCGATCTGACTTTTCGCTTTGCCGCAAAAGTCCACGAGAGCTTCGGTTCTGACTCAATCAGACCCGAACATGCTCTAGTGTCCCGAATCTGACGTACGACGGATTCCAAATCGACTCGAGAGGACTGCCCCATTCTTTGAGGAGGAGGATTCATGCGTTTGAACTCGTTGCTGCTAACAACTACGTTCCTGGCCGTTGCCGGCACTCGCTCAGCAAATCTCGGCTTCGCCGCCAGTCGGCTTTCCCAACAGCACGACGCCAAGTGTCGGACGGGTTATCTCGCAATTAACCCAGGACCGCACGCAGCGCAAACTCTCAAGGCGATCCACGACGACCGGACCCCAGCCTTATAGCGTAATGAACGGCCTCGGCCCTCTTACGTCGTACTTTCTCTCGTGAGCTTCCGTCGGGCATTGCGCCGCAAAGCCTGATGCCGACGGTCTACGCCGCTCGACGCTGGCGGACTACGCCAACAACGTCAATTTTCTCGCCAACACGAGCGCTGGCAGCACGACATTCGGTAACGGCACCGCGACACCGCTCGCAAGCGCTGTCGGCTTCATCAACAACGCGGTGCGAGCCAAATCCTCGACCGGCTCAATGCGATCCACGCGAAGATAATGAAGAGCAAGGACCGGAACAAGGTTCTGCGTGCCATAGCCCAGTGGAGTCGTGACGTTCTTGGTAAATGAGCCCTCGAACGACGGCGAATCGAAAGTGCCGGACCGGCCATTCCGATCAGTGCTCGGCAATGTGAAAAGGGGGGCGCGGTATGTACATGCCCGCGGCAATGGTCGCCGTAGCGGTGGGAGGAGCCCGCGAGCGCCGCGACGGCCGTGACATTGACCTAGCTCGCGGCGGTGGGCGTGAGCTGGAGCGACAGGTTTGAACTCCCATGGAAAGCACGGGAAATGCACGGATACTTACGCGTGCAGAATATGCCTTCTACGCCGCAAGATGCGCAAGCGACCGATCGCCACTTTCTGCTGACAGATCTGATCTGCAAAGACCGAATAGGGTTGTTCGATGAACTTCGAACTGTCGCGTGGCGAAAACGTCACAGCTCACGGTCGGCGGCATCGACTTCACCGCGTTGTTATTCTTCACGGAAGTTTTTGCATTAGTTACCGCGTCAGCATGCGTGTGCATGTCGGGGATTAGGAGACTTTAAACATGATACGGGCGCGAACACTTATTCTCGGCACAACCGCCGGCCTGATGGCCGTCGGGGGCGCGCAAGCAGCCGATCTTCCAATCAAGGCGAAGGCCGTCGAGTATGTGAAGGTCTGCTCCCTGTACGGCGCCGGCTTCTGGTACATCCCGGGCACCGACACCTGCATGAAGATCGGCGGCTATCTGCGGGTCGACGCCACCTTCAACGGCGGCGTGCAGGGCTCGCCCGCCTGGAATGGCGATATCGGCCAGGGTAACCGCTATCGTGACTACTTCGCAGCGCGCTCCCGTATGGCTTTGTCAATCGATACCCGCACGCAGACCGAATATGGCACGGTCCGCACCTTCGGGATGGGCCGGTTTCAGTTCTCTACGCTCGGCAACAACACCTTCAACCCGAACTCGATCAACGGCTCGCTTCCGGTGGCCGGCGCGCAGCTGCTCGACACTCCCGGCGGCGGTTACACCACCGTCCAGTACCTTTTCATTCAGTTCGCAGGCTTCACCTTTGGTCAGTCGGCATCGGCCTACGCGTCGCCTTGGCAGGGCTTCCCCGGCAACATCTCGGATTTCCTGCTCGGCGGCCAGAACACCGACACTGGCGTTAACAACATCCAGTACACCGCGCAGTTCGGCAATGGCGTGTCGGCCAGCATCGGCCTGGATGATCCGACGGTCTGGGATCGCACCGCGGTCTACAATCTGGCGCTGCCGCTGAACGCCACGTTTAACTCGGGCAACGCCTATGCCGGCGTCCATGCGCCCGACGTCGTCGGCAATATCCGCATCGACCAGGCTTGGGGCCTGTTCCAGATTTCGGCCGCGGCGCATGAAGTCAGCGGCTCCTACAACACCCTCAACGCGCTCGGTGCGCCGGCGGGCGCCGTCGGACTGCCGGGCGCGGGGCCGACCGCGGCATCCGAGCTTTCCGGACATCCCGACACCTCGTGGGGCGGCGCCGTACAGGCGGCGTTGCAGATCAAGAACATCCCGAGCGGCGCTGGTGACGACCTCAAACTGGACGCGAGCTATGCCAAGGGCGCGACGAAGTACGTCGTCTCGTCGTCTTCAACCTCGCCAAGCTTTGCCATGTTCGGCAGCACCAGCGCGCCCGGCGCCTATCAGAGCATCGGGTTCGGTGCGACGACCGATGCCGTCTATCTGCCGGTCGCGGCCGGCGGCGACGGCTCGCTGCATCTGACGGAGACCTTTGGCGTTCGCGGGGCGTTCAATCATAACTGGGACCCGTATTGGTCGTCGAGCCTGTTCGGCTCGTATGTGGCGGTCCGCTATGACGGTGCCGCGAAGGCCTTCATGTGCGCGAACTACACCACGCCGGCCAAGGCGGTCAGCGCGGACTACGTCTGTAACCCCGACTTCAACATCTCGCAGCTCGGCGTGAACACCCGCTGGACCGCGGTCAAGAACCTGACCTTCACGGCCGAATTCCAGTGGTTCCACCTCGACCAGAATTTCAAGGGATCCGCCGTGCTTGGCGCGTCCTCGCCGAAGCCGTTGGCACGCTACGAGTTCAAGGACCAGGATACGTTCCTGCTCGAGTTCCGCGCGCAGCGAAACTTCTGATCGCCTTCTTTGCGAGGAACGGCGAGGAAGCAATCCGGCGTGTTGCTAAGTTGCTTCGTGAATCGATATCGCTGAGCTCGGCGCTGACAATAAGGGGAGTAGATCGCAGCCCACGCTCACCGCGCTCATGAGTCCGGCGACAGTCGAAGTTTCTCCTTCCTACGACGACGGCCCATAGTTTGCGTTCGGCGGCGTTGTTCGACATGCGGACGCGCCCGTCGTCGAGAAAGCAGGTAAATGCATCCCTGCGGTTGAGGCAGTAATTGGCCTTACCTCTTCCTGTGGCGGTAAGCCTATCCAAGGCGAGCCGCCCTATCGGGGCTGAGCGTGTCTCGGTAGAGGCACGCGGGATGATGCGGTTATGCGCGCATTCTACCCGCACGAGGAGATTGAGCGGTGAAAGCGCGAAGCGCCAAGAGCTTTTGCAGCCGATGCCAATTGGACACGGCCTGCAGGGGGCCATTCGCCTCCGGCTGCTGCCGTCCTGTGGAGCTGACCGGAGCCGAACATCACGGTCTTATAGCTCCGGGTCGCCCAAAGGCGCGTAGTGAGGACAGTAACGGTCAGCCGCCCTCCGCAGTTTCGTCCGAATTCCTTCCGCAGAACCTCTCTGTCCCACTTGGTGCCGTCGCTCTTGACAAGCTTTCTTGCACGCGCAAAGGCATGGGTTTCGGCGGCATCATTACCAACGCGGATCGTCAGGTCCAACTGGAAAGGGCATACGGCTATGGCATGGGTCGTTTCCAACGCGTAGTGCACGGCTGATCCTGAATCGTCTGCGTAGCTGCTTGTAGGCATGCGAGCCTCCTGCTCGGACGAAGCGAGGCCCGGTGTGGCTAGGAGACCGGGCCTCATAATCTCAACAGCCTTTGGAGATAGGCAGGGTTGTTCGGCCACAGCGCCTTTCTAGCGCGATGGGCAAATATGTTCTTGATGTAGCGCAAGGGAATTCTACGAGATTGCTACGAGCGATGCGTCTCGGGCCCTCCGCACAAAAGCACCGCCGCCAGTCACCCATCCCGACCAATAGGTGGCGGTTGGGGGCAAAGCGGGCAGCCCTGACTAGTACGGAAAAAATTTGACCTTGCCTGCCGTACCCTCGGCCGCCAGGAGGGCGAGCAGATGACAATGCTGACCGGTTCAAGTCCGGTCCCATTGCAGGCCAGTCATTTCTCTTCGGGTAATTCCGACTTCATCCGCTTCATCGCTCGGGCCACAACAGAACAGCGCCGCAGCTTTCGCTGGTTTAGTGTTCTTGGACAAGCAAAGTCGCGAATTAACGTTGGGCGGCTCGGTTAACGTCGAGAGAGCTTGCGCGACTCCGTAGTTTCACGGGAGGGAATCCGCTGTGGGAAGCACCGCATGTTCATGGCGAACTGCTCAAGCTTGGGTTCGAGGTCGCGCAATCAAGCGTTGCCAAGTACATGGTCAAGCGCAAGGACCACCCAGCCAGGGTTGCCAGACCTTTGCATAATCACGCCCCAGACAAACGATGCGGCGATGAGCGCCAAGCTCATCCGGACAGTATTTCGGCCTCTGGAGGACAACCGGACAAAACCTTTGCAGCCACCAATTCCGAGTCTGGCCTGGCCCTGGCTATGTGAAAACGCTGTGCGGCTGTTATGCTTCTCCCGTGATTTGGGTGGGGAATTGATGAGGCCCTTCGAAGAGGCGGATCGTGGGCAATGGATGTTATTGCCCGCATGCCTCGATGATTTCATTGACGAGAGCAACGCTGCTCGCGTGATCGACGTGTTTGCCTAAGCACATTTTGCTTCGTCACTGGTCGACTTCTGCCATAACATTTATTTTCGGAGTTGAGATTTCTACCTGCTGCTTCTGTGGCTGGAGGGAAAGCATCTCTAGATTGACTCACCGCACTGCTTCTAAGCCCGACGCGGACATTCTGCTTTCCGGCGTACCAAATGCCGGAGCTGTCCGACAGCATCATGTTTATTTTCAGTGGCCAGTCGGGACGCTTCGGCCTGGTCTGCATCTGCTTGACCGGTTTCGCCTTTCGCCCGCCATGCCGTTGCTCGATTCGTATAGGCTGGAGCGTAGCAGCCGCGCCTTGTTTGGAGCGAAATGTGCGGCTCGTCTCGGCCAGATGGTCGGCCCGCGCTAAACCTCAACCTTGGCTATCCGACGCCGCTCCGATCGCAATTCTCTCGAAGCTTATTGGCAAAGGCAAGGTCAGGCCCGATCGGAATCCTGGCGTGCTTTTAGACGAGTCTTGGTTAAGCAAAACTTAAATTATTCCTCGCCGAAGCCAGCACCCGACTGGAATATCGTTAAAAAAAGGTTAATCTACAACTCCTGGGTGCCATGTGACAGTTCGCGATGTGCCTCTCTCGCCGAAACTTTGTGCAAGGAATCATTTTGGGCGGAGCGGCGTTGGGCGCGGTCGGCGCGGCTCAAAGCGGGCGTCCGTTGTTGCCGCTTCCCCATATGGCCGATGTTTCAGGTTTGGCGCCGTCGCCTGCGGTATTGAACTCGCAATTTTTGGCTTTGGCCAAGCTGTTTCCCTCCTTGGTAGATCCCGACGCCGAAGAGGGGCCTCTCATCATCAACACGCGCGTCCGCAAAGACTCTTTCGCCGGATACAAGCGCCTAGGCGATCCCGGCAATTCCATTTTCCTGAAGGATGCCGAGGCCCGCGCTATCATTCCCTGGACCCCCATATTTGCGCGAGAAAACCACCTCTTACAGTTGCCACCGTCGGTGACGCGACAAATCGATTGCGCTGAACTCTTGGTGGTGAATGAGAGCAGTGCGCACTATCCCGTTTTTGGTAACAAGGCCCGCAAGTACGAATTTCTGTTGCCAAACTTGAAGTGGTCCGGCTCTCAGCACCTTGGGACCATCGGTGCGGTTTCCAGCAATCACGCGTTGCAATTTGCTCTCGCCAACCGCATGGCTGATTTGACCGGCGACGGAGAGCCGCTGAACTGCGCCCTTGATCTGGTGCTTTTTGAGGTACCGGGAGCCGCCACGGACATGGCGAGGCTGGCCATTTTGCAGAGTCTTGTTCAGCGCGTTGCCATAACCAAGAACGACGTCGAATTGGTAGGCGAGGCGGCTTACGAATTTGCAAGGCACTGGCTGCATCCGGACACGGATTCGGTTGTTCCGCCAGGCGGTTCGAACGAATTAAGCGTGTTGGGACATATGAATGCGGTCGCCGAGCTGGCGCAGTGGCTCGACGCCGCTCAGGCATGGGAAACGCCGCCCGATGTGATCTTTGTTCCCATGGGCAGCGGTTCGACTGTGCTCGGCCTGCTCTTCGGCGTCCACCTGATGGGATGGCAAACCAAGGTGGTAGGGGTGGCCGATCAGGACAAACCTTATTTGACGCGATGGTTGGTCAATCGGCAGCCCTCTCTGCCCTTTGTGGAGGGAAACGTCACCCAGCTCGCCCGGAGCACGGCGGCTTGGCTGCAAAAGATCCGCTTTCCAGGCATTTCGCCCAACACTCTTCGTCGTGTGCGGGAGGAAATTTTTGTCCCGGATTCTAACAGCTGGGGTCCTGGCTACGGTTTGGTCGAAAGCGTCGATACCGCGTGGGCGGAGGAATTGAAGGAGGCAGGGCTCAATCTCGATCCGGTATTTACGTTGAAGGCTTGGCGGTCGCTGCTCGCCTTGTCTCGAACTGGGACACTGAATAACAAGAAGGTCTTGTTTTGGAACACCTACAACAGCTTTGAATATACGCCGCCTCTCTTATCCGGTTTAGGCTAGTGTGATGCGTAGTCACAAAGCGGTAATCTTCTATTTGTCGGCTGTTCTCCTTCTGTCGTTGGCGTACTTTGCGTCGCCCATGTCGAGCGAAGGAGCCTCGCAGCTGTTCCCGGGCTTGTGGAGAATGGCGGAAGCGAATCCGCTCGTAACAGCTTTGACGTTTCTGCTTACATCAGCCGCGCTTGCCTTTCTGGCGTTTCCTTCCATGCCCATGGTTTACCTGGCGGCAGGCTTTTACATGGATGGATTCGCCGGAGGTGCAACGGTGTTGCTCGGCAGTACCTTTGGCGGTTTGAGCGCGTTTTTGTTTTACCGGAAGCAGATTCAGCAACGTCTCAGCGCTCGCTTAGATCACTACTCCGCTGTCAAGATTTGGCTGACTTTGCTCGGACTACGCCTCTCGCCACTCGTGCCAGCGCCATTGGCGAACTTCTTTGCTGCAGTCTTTCGTGTCTCACCCCTCCAATACCTGACAACGAGTGTGTTAGGCAGTGCGCCGCTCGTGCTGCTTTATGCGCAGATAGGACAGCAAGGGCACCAATACTTGTCTCGCGTAACTCCTCATTGGCACGAATTTTCAGGATACGTCGTCTTATTAACCTTAAGTACGTTGTTGAGCGCGATCGGTCCTTGGAGGTCGGTGCTGAACGAACTCAAGAACCTGAGGGATTCGCTTCCACTACAGCCAGCGACAAGACCGTAATCCATCGCCGCCAAGCCAGCTTTTGGTGGCCAAATTGGATTGCACTTAACTGTTTTTCGCTATCTTTTCTTAATGCCGGACTTTTAAGGTGCATTTTTATCGCTGTAAAAGCAAAGTGCACCTTCATGTTCTCGAAGCGTTTCGTGCTTGGGTCGCTCAGCGGCGCAATGGCTTGTTTGTTTGTGGCCTCTAGCTGGGCAGCTGATCTCGCGGAGATCAAGAAGCGCGGCGAAATTCGCCATATCGGTATCCGCTACGCTAATTTTGTTACCGGCGCTGGTGACGGTTTCGACGTGGAATTGATGCAGGGCTTCGCTAAACGGATCGGCGTATCTTACAAGCTTGTCTACTCAGATTTTTATTCGGTGATCCGCGATCTGCTCGGCAAAGATGCCGTGCGCAAAAATGGCGAGGTGGCGCTGACAGGCGACTATCCCATCAAGGGGGACGTGATTTCGAGCGGTTTCACCATACTGCCGTGGCGAGAGGCCGTTCTCCTATATTCCGATCCGACCCTTCCCTCCCAGGTTTTGTTAGTGGCGCCAGCCGAGTCTGATCTAAAGCCAATCGAGGGTAGCGCCGATCTCGAGGCAGATATCGCCGAGACGCGGAAAGCCATCGGCTCCAGGAGCGTGCTCGTCATGGAGCGCACCTGCTTAGACCCAGCCAATTACGACCTGGTCAATGTCGGTATCGACCTGAAGGCCTACAATAAGAGTTCGAACCTCAACGAGATGGTGCCGGCTATGCTCAACAGGGAAGCTGAGCTGACGCTGCTTGACGTGCCAGACGCCATTCTCGATTTGCGAAAATGGGCTGGCAGGATCAAGATTCTAGGGCCGATCTCCGGCCCGCAGATGTTGGCAACTGCCTTTCCAAAAGATGCGACGGCTTTGCGCGACGAATTCAATGCCTATTTGAGGGACCTCAAAGCTTCCGGCGCCTATGATCGGCTCGTGAACAAATACTATCCCGGCATCCGCCGCTTCTTTCCGGAATTTTATGCAAAGACGAATTGATGCAGCCTTGGCTGGCCAATTTCAGTCGATTCCTGGCTCTGCGTTGGCCATTCATAGCAGCCGCGGCCTTTCTGTCGTCAATATTGTTTCTGATTGTCAATCTCTACACATCGCAAGTGGAATTACGTCAGAACGCCGATGCGCGTTTTCTATCAATCGGTGAAGCGCGGACCAGCCAGATTGGGGAATTTTTGATCGAGCGCCGGCAGGCCGTCGCGCGGCTCGCCGCCAGTGAGGACATCTCCAATTATTTCAGCAACCTCGATCTCGGGATGTCCGTCAAGTATGGACTCTTTGCTAATCTGGCTGCAATCGAGGGTCGTTTCCAGACTACCTTGGATGAAGATAAATATCGCGGCCAACCCTGCTACTTGCGCCTGACTTTCTTCGACAACAACGGCGTGACGCAAGCTGATGTCGGCGCGTCCGGCGTGGCAACGCTCTCTCCCGTTTTGAATCTCGTCGAGCCGAATGTTCAGATCGACGAGAAGCGCCGTCTGCTTGTAGCCAGTGCGCCGGTGTTGCAGAAGGGCGGGGTACGGGGAACGGTGCAGAGTATAAGCGACCTCAATCTGCTTGCATCATTAGTACCTAGCAACGATCTGGGACAGCCCCATGAATTCCTGTTGGCCGATGACGGCGAGGTGTTATTCCCGGTCGAGCTGGGACACTCGCCTGTTGCTACCAGCGGCCCCGCGCTCGCCGCTCTGCCGGCTGGCCGCATTCAGGCTCTATCAGTTGTCCTGGCTCCCGGGCTGAAGGGATACTTTGCGCTGCGCCTGCCGCTTCGAGGCACACGGCTTTCCGTCCTGCGTCTGGCGAGCGAAGAGGAACTTTACGGCAGTACACTTTCGCCGACCTCTGTATTCTGTCTGGGTCTCCTCGCTATCGCGCTGTTCGTGTTGGCTATCGGCTTCGAACGAATGCGTCAGAATTCGGCGCGGCTGCAAATTAAGTTCGTTGAATCCAATCGTCACAGAGCGGAGTTGGCCGAACATAACCTTGCGCTCTCGCAAGAGATTAAGCGTCGCGAAGCGATTGAGATCGACCTGCAACAGCAGAGCGATGCGCTTGACAAGACAAATGCTGAATTGCGCATCGCCGCTGCCGCCTTCAATGCTCAAGAGGGAATGATTGTCACCGATACCAAGGGCGTGATCTTGAGTGCCAACCGCGCTTTCGTCACCTTGACTGGTTATGCGATGGAAGAGTTGGTTGGACAAACGGCACGTCTATTCCAGTCGCATCGTCGCAACGCTGAGTTTTACCAGAGCTTGTGGAACTCCCTTCAGAGCACCGGTAGCTGGCAGGGCGATATGAGTATCAGGACGAAGAGCGGAGAACATTGCGCGCGCTGGCTGACGATATCCGCCGTGAAAAACGAGGCAGGAGAAGTTACCAATTACATCGGCTCTTATTATGACATTTCCAAACTCAAGCACGCTGAGGAAAAGATCCGGGAATTAGCGTTTTTTGATCAACTTACAGGCTTGCCGAACCGTGTCTTACTGATCGACCGCGTTCGTCAGGCGCTCAATGCCAATACTCGCCACAAATCCTACGGCGCTGTGCTCTTCATTGATCTCGATAATTTTAAGACTCTGAACGACTCGCTTGGCCACGACATGGGCGATCTCCTGCTGAAAGCGGCGGCTCAGCGCATCGCTCGATGTGTAAGTGCAGAAGATACAGTTGCCCGCTTCGGCGGCGATGAATTTGTGGTTCTTCTTGCCAATCTCGGTACCCAAAAGGCAAAAACCGCTGCTTTGCAAGCAGAGGCAGTTGGAGAAAAGATTGTTGCCGCCTTCACTGATACCTTTCGCCTTCACGCATATGAATATCCATGCACGCCCAGCATCGGTGTGACCCTATTTTCTCCTAAGGATAACAACGTCGACGAACTGCTAAAAAGGGCAGATCTAGCGATGTATGACGCAAAAACCGCTGGCCGGAATGGCCTCCGGTTCTTTGATCCCGTTATGCAGACTATGATTTCGGCGCGAGCTGCCCTTGAGACAGATCTGCGGGAAGATCTAAAAAGGGAAGCGTTTCTGCTGCATTATCAGCCACAGGTCGATCACGGAGGAAGGCTATTGGGCGCGGAGGCGCTGGCCCGCTGGCCACATGCGCAGAAAGGCATGGTTTCTCCAAGCGAATTCATTCCGGCGGCGGAGAGCGCAGGTCTTATCCTGCCGCTCGGCGCTTTGATGCTCAAAATCGCTTGCCGGCAGCTAGCTAGCTGGTCATCAGATCCTGCAACCGAGCACTTAAGTGTTGCGATAAATGTCAGCGCACTGCAGATGCGCCAGAAGAACTTCGTCGATCAAATTCGTACGATCATCGAGCAAACCGGTGCTAATCCTCGTCGCCTAAAAATTGAACTTACCGAAAGCACACTAGTTAGCAATGTCGACGACGTAATAGCCAAGATGGATAAGTTGAAAGCAATCGGTATCAGCTTTAGCCTCGATGATTTCGGAACCGGCTATTCGTCCCTCTCATACCTAAAGCGTCTTCCTATCGATCAGCTCAAGATTGATCGCAGCTTTGTCAAGGATGTCTTAGTCGATCCTAATAGTGCCGCGATAGCCAAGATGATCATCGCACTTAGCAGAAGTCTTGGTCTTTCCGTCATCGCCGAAGGCGTGGAAACGGAAGAGCAATATACCTTCTTAGCGCGGTATGGGCGGCTCAATTACCAAGGCTATTTGTTTGGCCGCCCTCTTCCGCCGGAGGATTTCGAAAGGCTCGCGCGAGCTTTCTCGCCGCGTCAAGCTCAGAATCAGAAACCCGCTTCTGTCGATCGAACGTACGCATAGCCTATCACCTGCGCAAGCGTTCGATCTTCGTGATAGCTTACCTGATGTCTTCGCATCAGCTACCGCAATCGGCACCAAGGAATTGGTAACCCTCAATATCCCTAGCAGCGCCGATGCGAACCTGGGTGGTTCCGACAACTTGTGCCTTACTAGATCCCGGAATATACGATCGGCCATTTGCCTTCGGGACTACCCCAGGCGATACCGTCGACAGACGTGGCGATGAATTTCAGATTTTCGATGCAGACGCGGGCAAGATAGCGCCAACGGCAACGGCAAAGATAACTATCCTCGCGGAGGATGAGGGTCCATCAACGCTCTAATCGATCATAGCGGTTTCAGAGCGGCAACCGCAACCGACGCGTCCACGCATGGCGAGCATGGCACGATACAGGCGAGCGCGGGGAACGATTCCAATCGTGGGCAATCGCAACGTGATTTGCACGCCTGTGTGTACCGAAAACTTAAGCTCGGGCGTAGTGGTGATGAAGTCCGCCCAGGATGGCGCGTGAGCTGATCGCACCGGTTCGCTGAACCGGGCGAGAAATCGGCGCGTCCTTGTTCAAGGATCGATGCGTTCTGACGTTATTGTAATAGTCGGCGTAGAATTGCAGGACCCGACGCAGATGCGCCTCGCCCAAAACAATGACGTGGTCCAAACACTCACGCCGGATCGATCCGATCAGCCGTTCGGCAAACCCATTCTGCCAAGGCGAGGCTGGTGCGGTAGGCTTGTCCCGGATGCCCATGGCGCGCAATCGGCCGGTCGCGATCGCGGATGAGGTAGTGCGGAGCCTCATCCCAAGGAAATGCCTCCTGATTTGACGTGCAACCCATTCCGCCGTCGGATTTGCTGTGACGTTGATCCAGACGAGGTCGCTGCGGTCGAGCCGGACGATCACAAAAGCATAGAGCAGATCGAAACCGACGGTGGGAACAACGAACAAGTCCATGGCGGCAATGTCCGGCGCGTGATTACGCAAGAAGGTGCGCCATCCCTAGCTGGGTGGCCCGCGTCGCTTCACCATGTACTTGGCGACGCTGGACTGCGCGACCTCGAACCCGAGCTTGAGCAGTTCGCCGTGGATGCGTGGCGCGCCCCACAGCGGATTGTCGACGCTGATCCGCCGGATCAACGCGCGCAGCCTCGCGTCGATCGGCGGCCGCGCTCCGATCGGGCGCGACTTCCAACGCCAATAGCCGCGAAAGCCGGCCCGGTGCCAACGCACGACCGTCTCGGGCCGGATGATCGTGAGGACCTGCAAAATCGATGGAAACCAGCGATACAGCTGAATGAAGAACCAGCGATCATCGTTGCTGAGCCGGACACGACCCCGCAGCTTACGCCTCAAAGACAATCAACTGATGTCTGAGCGCCGCATTCTCTGCTTCAAGTCGGCTCTTCGACTTGAGGGCGAAGCCAAGACGGCCAGTACGAAACAGAGCAGCCCGATCATTCCGCCAGCTTAGGCGATTCCATTACGTCATCAACCCGGATAAGGTTTTCGGTACACATAGGTCGTCGCCGGCTGCGGGGAGCCTTCTTTTGCGATGGAAGTCGGGGATCTCTCTCGATCCGATAAGCGGTCGACGCGCTGAATGACGCCTTGGCCGCCGCCACTGGCGGACTATCGGTCTGACGGTACTTCATGTATAGCCTCATCTGGTGATCTGTGATGTGTCGGCCGGGCAAGCGAGTGATTCCTCTTGGCGGAAGAACCACTTGCATAACCTGCCAGCCGCGATCACCAGTCGGCGCGGTCCCTCGCGGATCGCGCCGACGCCGGGCTCGTAACTCCGGTCGGGCTACGCCCTCCCTACGTCACGAGCCCGGCGAAACTCTCTCACCTTGATTGACGCGCTCTTCCATCCAGATCGCCGCGCGACACCATTCCGGACTTCAGGCCCCAAGAACTCCTTCCGGAACGGCAGGCTACCGTTCACGACGTCGGGGTTGCGAGGACGAGTCCAATTTTGCCTTTACACTCTCACCCTACAGGCAGGATACATTGAACGACTGTACCCGGGGCGGCAGTAGCAGAGGCCCATATTCGTCCCCCATGAGCTTCCACGATCGATCGGCAGATCGATAGTCCCATGCCCATGCCACCGGGCTTGGTGGTGTAGAATGCGTCGAACAGGCGGTCAAAACTCTCCGGGTTCAGTCCCGGGCCCGAATCCCGCACGGCGACGAGCACCCCGCCCGATGCATCTTTTCCGGTGCTGATTAGCAACTCTCGCGCCCCTTCACCGACCTCGCTCATCGCTTCGACGGCGTTGATGATCAAGTTGAGGATCACTTGTTGCAGTTGGACTCGATCTCCTTGAATGAGCGGTAAGCCCTCCGCGAGCTGTGTCTGCACCGAGACGCCGTTCTTCACAAGTTCGCCACGGGTCAGGGCAATGACCTCAAGGATTGCTCCGTTGATCTCCAAGGCATCCTTCCGTGGGGGCGCCTTCTTGATTAGGGCACGGATCCGGCCTATGACGTCGGTGGCTCGGTTGCCTGCCTTAACGGTGTTGCCGAGCGCCTGCCGGGCCCGCTCCAGATTTGGCGGCTGGGCGTTTAGCCAGCGCAAGCCAGCTTGGGCATTGGTAACTGTCGCCGCGATTGGCTGCATGACTTCATGGGCAATCGAGGCCGACAGCTCTCCCATCGTCGTGACGCGATTGACGTGCGCCAGCTGCGTCTGCGCCTCGCGCAACGCTTCCGACGCCAGCATCAGCTGGTTGGTCCGTTCTACTACACGTTGTTCGAGTTCCTCATTGAGCCCCGTGATTTCGGCCTTGGCTCGCTTGAGCGCGGCGGTTTCGACAATGTCCCAATTCCCGTGTCGCCTTGCGAGGACAAACTGGTGTGTACGCACCACGTCCAGGATTTCATGAGCTCCGCACGTCGCAAGCGGGTACGTGCACAGCAGGGCAAGGCTCTGATTGCCGATAACCTCGTTGAGACCATCTTCATAGTCGCAAAAGTGTCTCCAGAAGTCCTTCTTTGCGACCCAGGTGGTATCCGCGGTCGCTCTCATGCCAGCGTACCCTCTGGCCGATACGCGAGCGAATTTCTCATACAAAGCGTCTGTCACTCTCTTGCCATCAAACGTGCCGCCCTGGAGAAACCAATCGCGGGCCGACCCAATTTCCATCCTGGAGTCCGCCAGGTGTCGATCAAGGTCAGGCACCGCGGCTTTCAACGCAGCTGTCGCTTCTTCGATCGTCAAAGGCGCGGCAACAACCCACAGGCAGTACTCCTCCCTTCCCAAACCCGACTTGAAGTATTCGATCAACGTGTCGAGGAGATCCTCTCTCGTGTCATAGAAGAGGCAAAAGTGGGCACCCCAGGCCACCATGTCGCCAACGACGTCGATACCGGTCTTCCGCATCTCTGTTGTCATTGGGGGTCACCTCCAATTTCCAACGTTCCGGTTGCGCAACCAAAGTTCTACTGCGGCCGCAGCAGCGGTAGCGATTGGCGTTTTGATCATAATAGTGCTCTAGGTCAGTATCGAATTCCGACCGGAGCGATCAGGAAGGTTAAGCCGACTTCTTGTGGTCGGTCATGAATTTCCTCGACGAACCTTTTTGTTGCTGAGGCACGTCAGTGATGCTGACAGTAGATCCATCGTCTGAAACGAATCGGGGCTTTACCACAGGGCGCATCCTCGTCGGCTACGGTCGTGGGTTGCTCATCCCCGCATCCACCAATGATCGATTAGGCGACGACATCCGCTTGTGGCCCATGGCCGAAATCCGGATTGAAGATCGCCACGTCAACTCACCGGGGTAGACGAGACGCCGCTCAGCGCGAAGTCAAATGCCGCTTTTGACCCTGGCTGTGCAAAAACGCGAAATATCGAAACGCGACGAGAATTGCATTCTTCAGCTCGTTCTTTAAGTTCAGTGCCGTTGCGAGTTGGAGCGCTAAGAGGCTCTTGGACGAATAACTTGTTCTATGGCGCATCAAGTGCTGAGCGTTTTCACCAGCCAAGACCCGGAACGGACATTGACCCTGCCGTCCCGGAAACCGGTTCACTAGCGGTCTAGAGCAGCACGGTCGATGCGAATGATACAGGAGGCGGAGTTTCGGTGACCCACCCGGCCGCCATAGATGGCTCGGGTGCACCATGTCAATCTGGCAGGTCGTTTTCAGGATGAGTCCAGGCATCAAGAACTGTCATGCTCACCTGCAAGAAGGCAATGGAAATTAAGAAACCAAGATTGACCGGGTTAAGCGCAGCTTCCCACGAGCTTTCGCTCGGCGCTGGTCTCGCTCGCGCCGCCCGATCAATAACCAGAGGTCGGAAGCTGCGGCCGTGCCGCCGGTACTTTGCTCCCGGCCGGATACCGCTTGAGCAATGGATCAGTCGTAGACGTGGGTTCGACATGTCAATCATCCGTGAGCATTGCGCAACTTAGTGCCTTAGCGGAAATTTTGGCTAGGCCGCCCGTCGCGATCGCGCCTTCTATCTCTGGAGCGAGCGTGGCTTGTGTGGTGTGAACCTGGAGAAGATCGGCCCACTGCATGTCTCTATAGTTGAAGCCGAACGCGAGCGTGGGCTTCACCACCATGAAGTAGGGCGAAATATCGAAGTCGCGCGGCGCGTAGAGTGACGAGTGACGGGTCTCGGCGATTTCGCGCCGCGCCGTCTGGCTTTCGATCCGCGTGATCTTGGGCAGGATCGGATAACGCACGGCGTCGAATGCTTGCGCAATCAGCGACGAACAGATGATGCGGCTCGCATCGCCGGAGCCGAGTGCGATCGGTCGGCGACGCCAACGCGGCGCCACCGGCCATGGGAATAGATAGCGCATCAGGTCGATGACGTTCCTGAAATCGTAGCCGAGGCCAATGCGTTCAGAGCCGTAGCGGCAAACCTTTTCGCGGTCGGCTTCGCTCAGGCCAACCGGCCGGCAGATGCGGGTTTGACAATGCAGATATTTCGACAGGGGCGCCGACACGACACCTTCGTCGAGATTGGCTTCGACCAGGACGTGGGGCTCGCCCTCGGTTGCGGCGCCCGCTATCGGCCCGACGTACAACGCCGAATGCGACCAGGTCGATTGAGTGAGATATTTGATGCCGCCGGAAATACGACCTTTGCCTTCGACCAGCAAAACGTCACCGGGGCGAAGAGTGTCGCGTAAGGCCGCCGAATCCTTCGAGGTGAGCGGCTCACAGTGGTTGGCCGGCTTCTGCAGCCAAGCAATCAAACGTCCCACGTTCTCGAACATCCAGCCCATCACTCGTCGCTCGAATTTTTGGTGATTTCCCGCATGGCAGTTGCAAGTCAGCTTTGTCGTTCGGTTACCCAAGTCAGAGCGTAATCATAGAGAGATGGACTGGACAATTGGACGAGAGGGTTGATCCGTGCGTACATTTGTCTGAGACGGGTATACCGAGGTTTAGGATCGACCACCTTTGCGAGTGATGGGAACGTCGCACCTCGCTCGGCAGCTACCGAGCGACATCGGTCCATCAGACGGGTGACGCTGTTGTTCACCCAGTACGTTCGCGAGGTCGGCGCCGCCAAGCGACAAATCGAATCGTCCGCGCGCCCCAGAAGAAGCACGGCGCGTCTACCGGCTCGCCGTTGGTGCTGATTTCGGATTTTGGCCCGCAACCGACCTTCCGACCGTCGTGTGGAGTGCCGGTTATCGGGGTAAGGCGGAGGTCGTCGGGTGATGCCGTGAAGTCGCAGTTTGACCCAAGGCGGAAATGTGCGGGACTACGGCTGAGGTCTTTAGACGTAAAACCGGAGTGGCAGAAGCTACGGGGTTGATCTCGGCTATTCGGGCGGCAACAATGGAGTAGGCCCCGAGGTTTCGCTCGATGACTGACTTCAAACTGCCCGAGACGAGATATGCCCAGAGCGGCGACGTTAGCATCGCCTATCAGGTGATGGGCGACGGGCCAATCGACCTGGTTTTGGTTCCCGGCTTCATCTCACATATCGAATTCCAGCACGAACTCCCAGGATACACCGCTTTTCTGCGGCGGCTCGCGGGCTTCGCCAGGGTCGTGACCTTCGACAAACGCGGACAAGGGATGTCGGACCGGATGTCCGGTGCGCCGTCGCTCGAGGTGCGCATGGACGATGTCCGTGCCGTCATGGATACCATCGGCTCCAAGCACGCGGCGCTGGTCGGTTTCTCCGAAGGTGGTTGCATGAGTGTGCTATTCGCCGCGACATACCCTGAGCGCGTGTCGCACCTCATTCTGGCCGGCTGTTTCAGCCGATCCGCGGACCGTCTCTCGGATGAGGCATGGGAGGCACGTTTCGAGCAGATCCTGAGGCTGTGGGGTACCGGCGAACTGACCAAAACTATCGCGCCGAGCGAGGCGGTCGATCCAGCCGTGATCGCGCAATATGCTAAGTGGGTGCGGTTGGCGAGTAGTCCCGGTGCACTGCGAACACTCTTACGACTCAACCGCCAGATCGACGTGACCGCGATCCTGCCGACGTTGCAGGTGCCGGCCCTCGTCTTGCACAGCAAAGCCGATCTCCAAGTGCCGGTCGATCTCGGCCGAAAGCTCGCAGCCGCGATCTCGGGCGTCAAATACATTGAATATCCAATTGGCGACCACGCGGTCTGGACCGCCAACAACGAGACCGTGCCCGGAGATATCGAGGAGTTCGTCACCGGTCGCCGCGATCATGGCGCGGTGGAGTTTGAGCGCGTGCTGTCGACCGTGCTATTCACCGATATCGTTGACTCCACGCGCAGCGCCACTGCGATGGGCGACGCGCGCTGGCTTCGGCTGCTCAACAATCACGATCAGATTGCAAGAGACATGGTCGGTAAGCACCGCGGCAATCTGGTGAAGAGCACTGGCGATGGCATTCTAGCAACCTTCGACGGTCCTGGACGAGCGGTGCGCTGCGCGCTCGCCTTTGGCTCGGCGGCGAAACAGATCGGACTCTCCGTTCGCGCCGGCCTGCACACCGGGGGAGATTGAGACTAGAGGCAATGACATTGCTGGCATCGCCGTACACGCGGCCGCGCGCGTGATGTCGCAATGCGTCTCCGATGACGTTTTGGTTTCGCGCGTCGTCACCGACCTCGTCGCCGGAGCCGGGTTGAAATTCGCCGAACGCGGTTCTTACGAACTCAAAGGACTGCCCGGGAAGTGGGATCTGTTTGCGGCGAGCGGATAGTCATCGAAACCGAAAACCATTGCGCTCCTTATTAGGCAGAAAGAGCTGAGTGCCGGAGACGTCAGCTTCTGGCCCCAACCGAGACATCGCAGGCAGCTCGGCGGTTGTCCGGTTATCAGGGTAGACGGAAGTCGCGGGCGGCAGGTCAGAGTGGCGCGATTGGCCCGAAACGAAGCCGGACCGCTCAGAAAAGGATGGCCGCTGCTGAGGGTTAGAGCGGACATCACCGTTCCGTAACATTTGATTTGCGTGCAGTCGCGGTCGTACCATCGCTTCCCCGCAACTTACGAGGCCATTGATCTCACGCGTACGTACAAGCCCGGCGCGTTTTCGATAGCCGGTAACTTGCCGCCGCCCGGTTCGCGGGCAGGAACGCGGCCTGCATCAAATTGCGTTACCCATTCGTCCCAAAGCGGCCACCAGGACCCTTGATGAGGCGTAGCGCCGGCGAGCCACTCGTCCGGACTGGGCGGCAAGTTGTCGTTCGCCCAGTGGCCATATTTGCTGCTTGGCGGGCTGATCACGCCAGCCATATGGCCCGCAGCGGATAGAACGACTTTGACCGGCCCGGAATACAAGCATGTCGCCGCATAGGTCGACTTCCACGGCGCAATGTGGACTTCGCGCGTGGCCAAAATGAAGGCCGGGGTTCTGACTTTCGACAGATCGATCGGCGTATCCGCCAACGTGATGCCGCCGGGTTTTGTCAGCAGATTTCGCTGATACATCTTGCGCAAATAGAACGAATGCATGCGCGTCGAATCGGAATTCCAAAACAAAAGATCAAAGGGCATTTGCTCTTTGCCGAGCAGGTAATTGTTGACAACGAAAGACCAGATCAGGTCATTCGCGCGCAGCATATTGAACGCCGTCGCCATATCTTGCGCTTCCAGATAGCCGCGCTCGCGCATCCGTCTTTCAAGAGACGCCAGTTGTTCCTCGTCGATGAAGACGGCCATATCACCGACTTCGGTAAAATCGACGAGCGTCACGAAATAGGTGGCGCTTGCAATCCGGTCGTCGCCCTTCGCGGCCAGAAAAGCCGCCGTCGAGGCAAGCAGGGTTCCGCCGAGGCAATAGCCTATCGCGTTGACGCTACGCTCTCCGGTCGCGGACTCGATCGTGTGCAGTGCCGCCAACGGTCCCTCGAGCATGTAATTTTCAAAGCTCATTTCAGCGAGCCTCTCATCGGGATTCACCCAGGAGATGACGAACACCGTGTGTCCTTGATCGACAGCCCATTTGACGAAAGAGTTCTTCGGCTGAAGATCGAAAACATAGAACTTATTGATCCACGGCGGCACGATGAGCAGTGGCCGCCTCCGACATTCGTTTGTCGACGGAGCATATTGGATCAATTGCATAAGCTCGTTCTGGTAGATGATTTTTCCTGGCGCCGTTGCGATGTTTTCGCCGAGGCGGAAAGCCTTTATGTCGGTCATTGTAATCGCAAGCCGACCATCGCCGCGCTCCAGATCGACGAGAAGGTTCTCCAAACCACGTAGCAGGTTTTGTCCGCCAGACTCCAGGGTCGCGGTGAGGACCTCCGGATTGGTCGCGACGAAATTGGAAGGCGACAAAGCATCAATGAATTGGCGCGTGTAGAAATCGACCTTACGAGCGCTGGCCTCATCCATGCCTTTAGTTTCGCTGATTGCAGAAAGAAGCGACTTCGCCGCAACGAGATAGCTGTCCTTCACAAAGTCGAAGATAACGTTCTCGCTCCAGTCCGGATGCTTGAAGCGTTTGTCTTTCGGGGGACCGGCCTCGCGTGCACGTAGCATGAGCATGCGTTCCGCAGTTTTCTGCCAGATACCTAGCGTGTCGTAGAATAGGTCGATCTGGGCGCGAGCGACTACCACCGGGTCGGCCATCATCTTTGTCATGAGCTCGAAAAAGTCGAACCCGAGCGTCGACGTGTCGCCCATGCCGAACTTAACCGCGTCCGGCTGATGTGACACAAAGCGCTGCATCAGCAGCTGGCTTTGTTTCGCGATATTCTGCAGTTTGCGCCGCAAGGGCAATCGGATCCCAAGTGAGCTGCACCTGTTTCTCGACCATAGCTCTCTCCTGCCGTTGTCAGGCTTTACCAGAGCCGTTTGGATAGGTTCCAAAAGATTAGCACCTCACCGGATACGGTTGGAGAACGATGAATCACGGATTCGCCGTCAGGCCGACCTCGGGTGATTGACCAGCGCAAACATCACGGGTGTCGGGAGACGATCGGGCGGGAGCCGCGGAGCCGTTGTTGCAATGCAGCTAAACGTTGTGCGTTGCGAGACCTCCTCCTTCTCTCATCGCTATTTTGCCCAATGCAGGAAGAGGGCCCGCGAAGCTTCTGTCTCCGCAATCCAAGGATGGAGCACGCAATTTGTCGCGAGTCGAGCTTGTTCTTCGCCGCTGCAATTCTCCAAACATCAGAATCACGCATTTGAGAATGTGAGACTATGACAGGAAAAACTGACTAAGCTCGCGCCGGAAGGCACTTCGAAGCCTGACCCAATGTATGGTCCGGCTGTGCGGTGCAAGAAGATTTCGACGATCCGGTAGATGCGGTCTTGCGTCAATGTATCCGGCCTCTGCTTGGAGCACAGTGCTCCGGGCCATCATGGATATCAGCGCGCATGTGATCTGGTTAGCGGACAGGCCTCGACCGGGCCATTTGGGTCACCAGGGTTCGCATGCGCCGGGAAGACACCGCCAAACTCATCCTGATCAGTCTTGCGCTCGGCGTCCCCCCGGAGCTGCATGCGGCGGCGCTCGACACCGCCGACACGGCGGATGAGAGTAAGCGCTAAGCCGATACCCAGGGTTCGGGGTTAGATTAGATGTGCGAAGAAGCGTCCGGATTGAACGGAGGTTTGGGATGGGATTGGACGGCAAAAAGGACGTCCATTTGGACAGCTCGTCAGTTGGGGCGGTCAGCCGGCTTGAGGTGCTTGAAGGCCCCTCCGGGCGTGGTGTGCGTTCGGAGGCCGAGCGGGCTCGGATCGTCGCGGAAAGTCTGCTGCCCGGTGCTCAGGTGT
>NZ_JBUYEN020000034.1:0-93164 GCF_055229415.2 Bradyrhizobium sp. Leo114
GGGCCGCCGCTGCGTGTGATGGGCACTCCGCGACGTCCCCAGTCCCTCCGATCCTGCGAGCAATGACGCAACCTCGGACCGGCCGACAGTCGGCGCTACATCCGTCAAGCGAAAGTAACATCCTCAGATGAGGCAATACGAGGGGTCAATGTTGGGCGCCGCTTCACACCCTGGCGCGTTGACAGGCGAAACGGTACCTGCTGGGCAAAGTGCGTCCCTCAAATTGATCGCCGCTGTCGCCGTTGGGTCTCCCTCACGAATCCGGGGGCCAACACACGTCTGCGCTAGTCTAGTATCCCTCAACCCGAGTACGGCCGGTAGGCCGGGTGATCCTGCTTCAAACGTTGGAGCAAATGCCCGAGGAAAGACGAGACGGCGAATGCATCGCGAAGCTTGCCATGTCCACTTTCGACTTTGAGCTTCACGCTGGAGCCGTCGTCCAGATCGAGGTCAATCGCGCGGAATTCCTGCTTGTCTTGGTATTCGGCGCGGGTCCCGACAATCGATGAATAAGACACGCCCTGGCTATGTCGGCCAGAAACAGCCCATTCTCGCCGACGATGAAGGCGATCTCATCGGAGTCCTCTGCGATCGTCTGCACGCCGAGCACGGCCCCTATGCCGGTGGCGTTAGCCGTCAACCAGCCGTTTGCTTTCTCGACAAGATCCGGCCGCACGGCCGCTGATCGAAAGCCGTAGGAGTTTTTCAGGTACTTTTTGGCGCAGAATTGCACGTGATCGACTGGCATCTGTGGACTCCAGCTGACCGGCAGCACGATGATTTCAGTAGGGCCGATAGTTTCAATCCTAGCGCCGTAACGTAGCTCGAGAACGCGCAAAAGTCTGTCGTTTGTTATTGAGCCCTCGATGCATGAACGAAGCGCTCAATTAAAATGAGTTACGAAGAAAGTTGTGGTCCTGTCCTAGCGCTCCAAGCTGAACGATCGTTTTTCGGTCGACGCATCCTGGAACATGTCGATATACTCGGCATGACGCAAGCCACTATGGCGCCCACGCGACGGTTCGCCAGCCTCGGCCCGAAGCAGTTCTCGTCGACGGGCTCGGCGCGTTGGTCTTGGCTTTGAACGTGATCGTGGTTCTGCTTTCGGTCTTCTACCGATATGCGCTCCACGAACCTATCGAATGGGCCGAAGAGGCCGCTCGCGTCCTTCTGATCGCTGTCACCTTCGTCGGCGCGGCGGCCGCACTGCGGCGCGATCAACTGACCGGCATCGAGGCGAATACGGCAAGGCGTCGGTACCCTCATCACAGTTGTGGTGGCCGCGAGCCTTGTGGTGCTCAGCATTCGGCTCGGCTATGCGGTGAGCGGCCAGGAAAGTCCCGGCGGCTACCCGCAGTGGATGTTCGTCTATCCCGTCACCATCGGCGCAGCGGCAATGACGGTGTTTGCCTTGGGCAAGGCAGCCTCAATTCCCATCCGGATCCTCGTCACGGTGCGGTGCTTTCGGCAGTGGTCTGGCCATGGTCGTTTTGTTTTCAGGCAGTTCGGGCGGGGGACTGGCTCTTGGCGTGTTGGGAGTTTCCGCCTTCACGCAACTCCGCGTAATAGACTTCGCGCAGGAAGATGCGCTGATGCTCAGGGGCGAGAGCATCAAAGTAAGCGAGGTTCTCCTCTTCCTGCCTTCCTGTCTTCCTGCCCATAACGGGTCTTCAGCCAGCCGGCGAGCTCCTGCCTGTAGTTCTTCATCGCCTTGCCCGGCTGACCAGCCAGAGGCTTCGTTGGATCGGCGAGGTTCACAGGGTCGAGATAACGATCACGCACTCCGCCCCAGTTTGCGCCAGCCATGCCCGCAGCCATGACGATAGACGCGCCGGCACGGACGTCGCCGGGAACGTAAGCACCGAGCGAATGGAGGTCAGGCGCTTGTGTTCCAAGGATTGATGACAGAGATGCCTGCTGCATCGAATGCGCTGGCGTCGCGCGTCGCCACGATGAAGTCTCGCGATGCAGCGATCGCTGCGATGTAGCCATCGGGCGTCGGGAAGCCCTTGCCTGCGGCGCGAGCCCTGACTGCCAGATCAGCATACTGGCGTGCGGCGTCAGTATCGAACGGCAAAATCCTGTCCGCGAACAACTCCATCAGGCCGTTAAGCGCCTCAGCCAACCTGTCCTTGCGCTTGCCGGGTGCAAGCGCGTTGATGCCGAAGAGCAACTCGGCGACGGTGACGCTCGATATGTAGATGGTTTCCGCGACTTGTTCATCCAGCCAACGAAGGACATCTGGATTCGGCTGCGGTTTCATCGCCTCCGAGACGACATTCGTATCGAGGACGATCATTCAAAGCTCATCGGCTCGGCAGGTTTCTTCTCGCGACCGCGCGTCAAGGCATCGAGGTCCTCATTCGTAAGCCCGATGCGGCGGCCGAGGTCAGTGAGTGCGGTACCCAATCGGACACGGCGTTCGGGACGGACGGCAGCTTCGAGGATTTCGCGCATCTCGGCCTCGGTACTGCGACCATGATGGGCCGCGCGCACCTTGAGAGCTCGGTGGGTCGCCTCGGAAAGGTTTCGGATTGTGACAGCGGGCACGATGGCACCCCAAAATTGACGATGGCATTGATAGCAATATATATAGTTTGCTATCATTTTGCAAGTCGGACGGGGCGGCGCTTGCGCCGCATCGGTCTTGAAACTGGCGAGTTCCCAATCTCGACTGGTAACAGCGTTGTCGCCGTCACGGGCAAAAAAGGGCGTCACCTCTTTCGTGCACTTGAGCCGGACCCCAGACATCCTGCTCGTCCACTCGTTGTCCTTTCGAGTTTCGGAGCCGGTAGAGCGCAACCGTTCAGTGCAGAAGTTCAGCACGGGGCCGACGCTTTCGACCCCTGTGTGTACCGAAAACCTTATCCGAGTTGATGATGTAATGGAATCGCCTAAGCTGGCGGAATGATCGGGCTGCTTTGTTTCGTACTGGCCGTCTTGGCCTCGCCTCTCAAGTCGAAGAGCCGACTTGAAGCAGAGAATGCGGCGCTCAGACATCAGTTGATTGTCTTTGAGGCGTAAGCTGCGGGGTCGCGTCCGGCTCAGCAACGATGATCGCTGGTTCTTCATTCAGCTGTATCGCTGGTTTCCATCGATCTTGCAGGTCCTCACGATCATCCGGCCCGAGACGGTCGTGCGTTGGCACCGGGCCGGCTTTCGCGGCTATTGGCGTTGGAAGTCGCGCCCGATCGGAGCGCGGCCGCCGATCGACACGAGGCTGCGCGCGTTGATCCGGCGGATCAGCGTCGACAATCCGCTGTGGGGCGCGCCACGCATCCACGGCGAACTGCTCAAGCTCGGGTTCGAGGTCGCGCAGTCCAGCGTCGCCAAGTACATGGTGAAGCGACGCGGGCCACCCAGCCAGGGATGGCGGATCTTCTCGCGTAATCACGCGCCGGACATTGCCGCCATGGACTTGTTCGTTGTTCCAACGATCGGTTTCGACCTGCTCTATGCTTTTGTGATCGTCCGGCTCGACCGCAGCGACCTCGTCTGGATCAACGTCACAGCAAATCCGACGGCGGAATGGGTTGCACGTCAAATCACGGAGGCATTTCCTTGGGATGAGGCTCCGCACTACCTCATCCGCGATCGCGACCGGCCGATTGCGCGCCATGGGCATCCGGGACAAGCCTACCGCACCAGCCTCGCCTTGGCAGAATGGGTTTGCCGAACGGCTGATCGGATCGATCCGGCGTGAGTGTTTGGACCACGTCATTGTTTTGGGCGAGGCGCATCTGCGTCGGGTTCTGCAATCCTACGCCGACTATTACAATAACGTCAGAACGCATCGATCCTTGGACAAGGACGCGCCGATTTCTCGCCCGGTTCAGCGAACCGGTGCGATCAGTTCACGCCCCATCCTGGGCGGACTTCATCACCACTACGCCCGAGCTCAAGTTTTCGGTACACACAACGATTGCGGGGCGGAAATGGCGATTGGACGCGCTGCGTCATGACGTACAAGCCGGAGGCAAGGCCAAACATGGATCGCAGGAAATTTATAAAGAGAGCCTCGGGACTGATTATTGCGGGTCCCTGCGTTATTCGTCCATCAGCGGCGGCCGCGCCGCCACCGTCTGAAATCACGATCCCGGTGTCACTCAGCGACGCGAGGTTCGCCGGCAATGTTCCAGGATCCAGCGGTCCATTCTCGTCTGGTACGCAAGCCAACAAACATTGGATCGACAGTCCCAATTACAAGAATGGTGATGCGTGCTTTGCGATCCAATCGAGCGGCTCCCTTGTAAGCAACTTTGTCCAGTGCCGAATCGATTGGCGTGAAGGTCCCCGCCAGAACGGCGGCGGTATCACGAATATGGACCAGTGCTTCTTTAATTGTGTCGCCAAGGTCGGCGATCACTCTGACGCGTTCCAAGCGTACCCGTACCTGGGAGACAACGCGACGGTCAACTTCACCAATTGTAGCTTCAAGTGCTACAATGATAATGAGCCTCAACCTGGCTTTGTCAGTTCAGATTGTATGCAGTGGGCTGATAATTTCTCGGGAACTGTAACTTACAACAACTGCATTTTCTGGAACGGCGATCGCACTGTTTTCATCTTCGCAAGTCCCGGCACGACGACCAATGTCGCGTTCACCAATTGCTATTTCGCTACTCCGGTGGAGCGCCTGGCTTCCATATAGCGGCTGTCAGAACTGGAGTGCTCAACGTTCTGGCATGGAGCAGTGTGCGCCTCGCGAGAGTGGTCGGCACGACCATCATTCCGGGTGCATTGATACGTTCGCCATAACGGCGGGGGTGCCGTCGGTATGAATTTCGGAGAGGGTGGCGACACTCTCGCCGCGCCTTTCCACGTCAATCCACAAGCCCTGGAGTCGCCCCGGGCGCGATTTTGATATCCGAACGCAGCGAATACATGCGGACGGAATGGTGAAGAACCGGCGCGGCCTCTGGGAAGCTCAACCTCGCATTTCGGAACGTGATCTAGGCTACATCTAACTCCTCACAAACGTGCGAAATTGAGTGTCTACGCATTCTATCGAGCGGGTTCTGCCCCACTTCCGCCCCCAGCATTACATGGACAACCGACCCATGAACTCTCGACACGCGGACGATCTTCCTATTTCGGTTGGTCTACTTGCCTTGGCGGCATTGCCGACGATCGCCTTAATCGTGAATCTCGTTGCTGGGTCATGAGAGCTGGCGCAGCCGAGCGCAAGCCAACAGCTAGGAGCCGACGGGCATCAGGGATGGCTGGTCCCGCCGTAGCCTTCCATGCGCAACGACCAAGCTTCCGCCTCCGCGCGGTCCGCGCCCTAATGGCCCTTCTGGGCGGCTTCCCGGTCCGCCTGGGTGTGGATACAGGCCATACGATGGCGCGTGGATAAATACGCCCTGCAACTAGCGCCGGCTGAGGTTCGCCAACACACTCTGAAAGGGGCCCGCCAGCGTGAACTGGCGGTTTTGAATTCATCCGACTCTTAGATTTTCAGCGGACGTCTTGCCCCTGTTGGTCATCTCTTCGTAGCTGACCCTGGTCCCCTCATTGAGACCGCTCAGCCCCGCTTTTTCAACGGCCGAGATGTGGACGAAGACATCCTTGCCGCCCTTGTCAGGTTGAATAAATCCATAACCTTTGGTTGCATTGAACCACTTCACAATACCCGTTGCCACGCCGGCACTCCATTTTTGAACCAATGGCGGTAATTTAGTGCGGCCCGACGGTTCAGGGCAAGAAAAAGCCGCCTGCACCCTGCCCCCTGACAGCTCGGTCCATGCCCGGGGCGAGCTGGTTTTCTCCGGCTCTGGGCCCCGTAGTCTCTTCGTCCGAGAACGAAGTTCTTCTTGCCCGTCGGCACGGCAAGCGAGGCCACGCGGAACAGTCCATTTGTGGAAACGTTGAATGGTCGCACGCAGGATCCACGTGCGTAGCGCCCCAGGCAGCTCGGTCCGGATTTGTCCCCTGGGCCGGGCTGCTTCCTTTTGGCCATCGAGTGTGTGCCATTTCATACACAAACCCCAATGGATGACGGTATTGGTATTTCAGGGCACCAGTGAGATGAACGCCGCCGGGACGCTATTTCTAGCCCGGCGGCGCAATTTTGAACCCATCGAGGGCAGCGCGAGCGACCCGACGGAGACGAGAGAACCAAAGATCTTCAGCGCGAGGCGACCTGCTTATCGGTTGTCTTGGTTGGAAGCCTTATAGGGACTCGTGGCGTCGTGCTGACAACGCGCACGCTTCCGTCTGAAGCCCGACTTTTGAGGGTCTCCAAAACCAGAAAGAACTTCTCCGCAAGCATGGCGGCCTCCTCCCCTGGTCGGTGATTTGCGGAGCAAAGTATCTGCGCCCGCGCCACCGAACCAGCACACATGACAATCCTAGAATCAACCTGAGTCACCACGGGATAACTACGGGAGGCGAAGTAGGAACCAGCACCAACCGTGCGCGCACTACCCCAAGCAGGTCGACCGGCTCTCCGTGCCGGGCTGCTGGCCCTCGCGCTGGAGAGCGCATCCCGAGCCCGGCGGCGCATCGTTGAGAGAGCGGCGGGAAAGCAGCCGCTCCGCTCCCTATGCTTCAAAGCTAATTGCCACTTTTTCCCACCCTTCGTGAGGCAGCTCACATCGCCTCGCTCGGGCATGTCGGAGAGTGCCGGTAGCGGAGGGTCAAGCCATGGCTGAACCTGCGAAGCGAATACCGGACTGGTTAACAACCGACATCCTAATCATCGTCGTAGGGCTGACGGTTATCGGAAATCGGCCCGCGCATCGCCCTCCCCCGCAAATCACCCCCGAAGACATTGTTGCCGATTGTCACCAACCGTGTGATCAGGATCGAGAGCGCTCGCCAGACCGCTAAAGCGATCAGGCGAACTGCGCGAGCCTTTAGCGCACCGCGCGCTCACTCGTCCTTGTAATCGACCCGATGGACTCTATCTTCAGTGCATGAACCTGACAGAAGTCCAAGACCAGGCAATACAAGCCCGCATGGCGCTGATCGTAGGCGCGAACACGTTTGACCGGCTGTTCGCGGGCATTCACTTCGATGAGCTCGACGGCGACATCCTATTCGTCTACGCGAAGGATGAGGAGATCGCGACCGAGGTGGAGGACAACTTCTCACTTCACATCCAGATCACGGCTTCTAAGATCTTGAAGCGCGAGGTCAACATCGTGATGGTCCTGCCGAAGCAGTTCGCTCACTGAATTCATGCTGTCGTAGCCGGCGCCTCTAGGGAACATCATCTCCGCGCGTCCGGCCGCCACCGATTGAATGCCGCCGGTTCAAAAAGAACAACCGATTGCCCGTGGCCGCTTCGGCATATTGGTCGATAGCAACAATGATTGCCTGGACGTGGTGAAAGCACCACCCTTCCCGCGTCGCCAACTGACGCACCTCCGCAAGGGCCTTGAAGAAGGGAGGTTGCTCCGGACTGTCAGAGAAGTAGTTCACCACTTCCGGCCTCCTAACACCTTGCCGGCGGTCGGCCCTGGCAACTCCTTCCTGAGCCTGTCGCGCTCGGCGCAAAGCCCTTCGATCTTCGCGAGCATCCGCTGCAGGAGGATTTCGGCAGACGCGGTACAGATCCCTGCCCGTTGTAGCTTCAAAATGTCGTTTCGCTGACGCCCGACCTGGACGCGCATGTATTCGATTTGCCGACGGACGAACTCGAGATCCGGCATGGAGGCCCCTCTTCGTGGAGCTCATTACTAGAACGAAACGGGAACATTCTTTCAAGTTACAAGTTGGGACCGGAGCCAGATTTTTTGGAGGTTCATCATGGCCGACAACACGGAAAAGGACCCGAATGAGTGGGTTTCAGGACATGATCCGATGACGGGCGCCCAAGCGTCGTACCTCAAAACCCTTGCGGAGCAGGCGCACGAGCCCGTCCCTGGAGAGAAGGAACTCACGAAGGCAGAGGCGTCCGAGCTGATCGAGAAGCTGCGGAAGAAGGTTGGGTTGGGGAAATAGCCTGCCCTCCCGTCAGCGGCCGCCGTTCCGCACCGATCTCGCGGTGGAAAAGCAACTGCTCCCGCGTTTGCGAATCCCTGCCCTGTGCTAGCTCGCCGGAACGCAAGTTGAGCTGGCGGATTCGTTTCGCGCACCAGGAGCCTTCCAAATGCTGATGACCAGGGAACGGCGCGCGACGATCCGGACGCTGCGAGGATGGGCCATCTCCGTGCTGCAAGAAGCGGGCGCGATCCGCGAATGCGAAGAGCACGGGTGGATGCAGGACCGCGCCGACCGCATGCCCGCGATCGCGCCTTCGACATCGCCCGCCAGTACCCGCCGCTTGGCGTCTCGTCTCAGGCGGCCGCCGTCGCGCTCGCCGAAGTGCTGGACTCGATCGGCGACACCTGCCCGGGGTGCCCGCCCGAGGCCTGATGCCCTCCGGCGAAACCTTAGCCCTCCGCCATCGTCGCCGTTCTCACCTTTGCCCCGAAGGCGCCTGCTGCTGAGCGTTCGCGTTGTTCGGGTTTTTCTTGTTCGCCTCGTGATGGCCGACGACACACCCGGCCGCGGCGCCCAGCTTGCCGTGTCCCACCATATGGCCGGCGACGCCGCCGACGATAGCACCCTTGATGCAGCCCTTCGCGTCCGCCGCGGGCGCGAAAGCAAGCGAAATTGCGGCCACGCAAGCTGCCGCCGAAATCCATCTCATGTGCGTTCCTCCGGTCATGAAGATCGAGCAGTCAACGCGATCCGGTCGAACTCCGTTCCGGAGAAGCGAATGGCTCTTGCCGGCTAATCCTGCGCGCGCCGCAGGGCGGCTTGCAGCCGTTCTCTTTCCTTTTCCCACCGGTCGTCCTCGGCCCGCGCTCGCTTCCCGATAGCCTCGACCTCAACCTGAATAGCCGCGGCCTTTTTCGCATGCTCGCGCTCGGCCTTGTCCAGCGCCGCCTGCGCTTTTGCCGTCGCCTTTTCGCGCCGTTCGCGGAGCTCCTAGCGCCGGCGAGCGACCCAGACCCCAAGCAGAAAGGCAGCGAAGAGCGACTGCAACGGAGCCTTCACGGTGATCTCGCGCAGCCGATCGGCCCAGCGCATCGCGGCATCCTGTGAAGGCGACTGAGGCGGTCGCCGGTGCGCTTCCGAAATCTGCTCGACGCCGTCCTCGTTGATCAGTCCGGAAGCTTCCGTCATTGCCGAGGCATCTTTCATGTCCATAAGGCTCTCCTCCTCTGGCGTCAGGCCGACTGTCGCTGTTGCCTGCTCGCCGGCTTCTTCGCAGCCGTCTCCTTCGCCTGTTTCTTGCCTTGGATTGGCATCAGCATTTCCTTCTGGCCGGCCGTCGCCTTTCGCGGCTTCTTGGCCGGCTTGGCGACCTTCGCCGGCTCCACTTCTTTGCCGACGCTCCGCCGCAGCGCCTCCATCAGATCGACAACGTTCTCTCCGCGCGGTCGCTCCTTGGGGGTGATCGGCTTGCCGGCTCGCTTCTGGTTGATAAGGTCGATCAAGGCCGTCTCGTACTGGTCCTCGAACTTGTCGGGCTCGAATCGCCCCGACTTCTGGTTCACGATATGCTTGGCTAGATCGAGCATGTCTTTCGTGACCTTGACGTCCTGGATCTCGTCGAAATATTCGTCCTCGGAGCGGACTTCGTACGGGTAACGCAGCAGCGTCCCGACCAGGCCTTTGTCGACGGGCTCGAGCGCGATGATGTGCTCGCGGTTCGTTAGCACCACCCGCCCGATCGCAACCTTGTTCATTTCCCGGATGGTCTCGCGGATCACCGCAAATGCGTCGTGACCGACCTTGCCGTCTGGCCGAAGATAGTAAGGGCGGATCAGATATCGCGGGTCAATCTGCTCACGATCGACGAACTCGTCGATATCAATCGTGCGGGTCGATTCCAGCGCCACTTCTTCGAGCTCTTCCTTCGACACTTCGATGAAAGTGTCCTTATCAAGCATGTAGCCCTTGACGATGTCCTCGTTGGCGACCTCCTCGCCGGTGTCGGCGTCGACCTTCAGATACCTGATGCGGTGGCCGGTCTTTCGATTGAGCTGGTTGAACGAGATCTTCTCGCTCTCGGATGTGGCCGGGTACAGCGCCACCGGACAAGTCACGAGTGACAGACGCAGGAAGCCTTTCCAGTTGGCGCGGGGAGCCATGTACGCAGTATTCCGGTTTCGATGCGACTGGATTCAAGACGATCAAGGAAGGCTTGTTCCGACAATTCCCGCCCTTGCCGCTTCATTTTACTTTTAAAACCGCTGGCTGGCTTCAGGAAAACTGCGGCGTACCTTAAGGCTCGACGCGTCGATGGCATCTCCAGAGTCGGCGCCCGGTCGTTCTTCGCGACGCAGCGAGCTGCATCATCGCGCGACCAGCCGAGCAAGAAGATATCACATCCCGTGGCTGGCAAATACCTTTTGGCAGCTTTTGCTCAGCCTGGTCCTGTTCTGCTGCAAGCATTGTTGTACCGCAAAATCATTGTCCAATTGCTTTCTGCAAAAGCGCTGCGCATCTCGCCGGCAGGCCTGTTGTTCTTGTGGGGTGCCCATGTGGCCCTGTGCAAAAGATAGTGCAGTCTCGGCCAGCAAAATGGCCAGAACCAGGACAGCCGAACGCATAACGTTCTCCCTATGTTGATGGGGACGAAACGTAGCTCGGCGTCCGCGGTTCCTGGACGGACATGCCGATACTCAGCGCAATCTGCCGAGAGGCTGACGCCCGACGAGGCGATGAGGCAGAGGATCAGCACCTGTCCGGGAAGAACCCTGGGAAGTTTAGGCTCGGCCGGGCCTTGAAGCGCTTGCACTCCACCTCATTGCGGGGCGCTCATTGCCCGCTCTAGCGCCAAATCCGTCGCGCCTAGAGTCTTCTTGTTAAACTCCTCGCTGATCATCGCTTCTTCCCAAATCGACGCTAGCGCCAAACCTAGTAGCGACTTGTCGTCGCGATCTGCTGGTACAATCACACATGTTAAGGGTGCCAAGCTTTGTTGCGTCACTTGTCTGGGTGGCCTCTACCCCCGGGGGCCGAGCTGCTTCTTTGGGAGTTCGGGCCCGTAGCCCATTTCCGCGTCAATCCACAGGCCCTAGCGGCTTGCTCTGGCGCCGCGCGGGCGCAATGCTGAGGCATGGGTACGAAGTCCCGAGAGAGCATCTACGGCGCCTCTGTACGCGCCTCAGCGGAGCGCGCGGCAGAAGCCCGCAGGCAGGCCGACAAGCTCGCCTGTGAGGCCTGGAATAAGCGCATGCTCGCCTTCCAGGGCCCTGCCCAGCCCTCCCCGACGCTCGGGGACGCGATCAATGCCGGCTACCTGTACCTCGAGGTCAAATGCCTGGGCTGCAACACGCACCAGACGGTGGCGCTGGATATCGTCCGGCGGCGAAAGACCACTCCCATCCACGAACTCGAACGCTACATGCGCTGCAAGCTGTGCTCGGAGGAGCGCGGCTATCCCTACAAGCGAAGCCACCTGGTCGCGTTGCGGCCGAGGAAGATATCTGCAAGTGATCCGCCCTCGACGTGGTGGCCGGGCGAACGCTGAAGGTTTTGGTTTCTAGCTGCGGGGCGGAGCAAGCGCGTGACGAAGGAAATGTTCCGGACCATTGGTCTGTTGATATTTTGCGCGGCTCTTATCTGTGTAGGAGGCTACGAACTGTATGGCTGGCATCAGACGGGCCAACTCGCGATGCATGCGGGCTTACATCGTCCATTGTCTTACACTGCTGAACCGGGGCGATTTGTATGGGAATTTGGGACGTATCTCGGGATGCTTTTCCTTGGCCTGCTTGGGATAGTGGGATGCTTCTATTTTCGGGTATGGCGCTGATGGCATTACCGCCTATCACCATGATCAGCGCAGCAAGTTCGTAATGTGCAACCTCTACAGCATCACCACCAACCAGGAAGCGATCCGCGCGCTTTTTCGCGTGATCAACCGCTACGTCGGCAACCTGCCGCCGATGCCGGGCGTGTTTCCTGATTATCCGGCCCCCGTGGTGCGCAACGCCGGCGACGGCCGCGAGCTGGTGCTGATGCGCTGGGGCATGCCGCCGCCACCGCAAAAACCCGGAGGACCAGTAACGAACATCCGCAATACCCCTTCGAAATACTGGCGCGCCTGGCTCAATCCGGAAAACCGTTGCCTGGTCCCTTTCAACAGCTTCGCCGAATACGCACCAGAGCCGAACCCGGCCACGAAGAAAAAGGACGTGGTCTGGTTCGCGCTCGGTGATGACCGGCCGCTCACGGCCTTTGCCGGGATCTGGACGGAGTTCAAGGGCGACCGCGGCACCAAGTCGAAGCCGATCCCCGGACCTCACCTGGTCTACGGCTTCCTGACCACCGAAGCGAACGCGGTCGTAGAACCGATCCATGACAAGGCGATGCCGGTGATCCTGACGACGGACGAGGAGCGCGACGTGTGGCTGCGCGCGCCGTGGGATGAAGCCAAGGCGCTCCAGCGGCCGCTCCGACGACGCCCTGAAGATCGTGCTGCGCGGCCCCGATAAAGAGGATAGACAAGCCGCATGACTAAGGCGCGGGAGTTTATCGAATTCTGGATCGAGAACAGCGTTCACGCCGGCGATGGTGCGCACGGCGCTTCGCAAGACGTCACGGAACTCACGCGGCGCTGTCTCGAGATGGCAGAAGACCAGGGCATCTCGGAACAGGACATCAATGCCGAGATCGGCAACCTGGCGGAGTTTATCGGTCGCAAGCTTGAAGCCGCCAACAAGGTCGAAGCCGAATGGCAGCAGCGCGAGAAAGGCCCCAGCTCAAGCGGATAGTGCTGGGGCCCCTGCGGCGCTCTCGCAGTGCCGGGCCCCGGGAACAGGCCCGACGAGCGAAGATGGCCTGTGATGCGACGCTGCGCACCATTTTTGTTGAGCGACAGAATGTCCGACCAGCGCCCTCATTGTCGCTATAGCGGCCAAACGGTATTCTTGCGCGATTCTAGCGCTTACTTCATGCGCGGAGATTTTTCTACTTGTCGAAATCTGCCAAGCTCGTTGCCGCTAGGCGCGGCAAAGTACTCTTGGTGCGTCGCCGGCGCGATGGCTTATGGATGTTTCCTGGCGGACGTAAGCGGCCGCGAGAAACGGAAACGGAATGCCTTCGGCGGGAGATCGAGGAAGAACTTCCCCGGCTCAGGTTGGGCAGGGTGCGACTCTGGAAGGAGATCAAAGCAAAGAACAAGCGCTCGGGCCGTAAGGTGAGCGGCGCCATCTTCATCGCGGAGAAAGCGAAGGGTCCCTTGGTCATCGGAGACAAGAATGAAATCGACCGCGCCGTCTGGCGCAAGCCCCGGGGCATTCGGTTGACGCCCACCTCCCGCTACATTCGAGACAAGCTCTTCCCCGGAAAGTAACGCGCATGAAATACGCCGCTCGCCGGCTACTGGAACTCGCTCGCGCCGTCGAACCCCTTGCAGGACGGCCGCATCCACATCGACAAGATCAACTACCCATTCATGGATCACGAGAAGGCCAAGCCGTCCGAATATGGCGCCAGCTCAAGCTCGCAATCGGGCGCGGCTGGCTCAAGGCGTTTCGCTTTGAGCGCGGTACGGCGCCCCTTGAACGAACCCGGACCAGGAAAGCTATGCAATTAATGCCCCAATCAGGCGAGCTACGCCGCGCCTAGGGCAGCTTCTCCGGAGAGGTGCCGGGCGTTTTCTTTTCCATCAAACTCTACGCTGCCTCGCGTCTCGAACGCTCAACGAGCTTGCTGACGGCTTCGAAGCTCTTTTCATAGTTGCTCGCCGCCTGATCAACATTCTCGGCAAACAGCCGCATCATCGACGCTTGGAACTCAACGAGTGGCTTTACAGCGTTGAAGCCGAGGGAGGCACTGGCAGCCGCGCGACTCTCTTGTTCTTTGACTATGCCGCGGACGTCTAAGTTCTGATCGGCCATTTGATTTCCTCCTCTTGTTATTGCCCCAGCCACCTGACCCCAAACGCTAAAGCGAGATACGAGTTTCAAAGGACGGAATTAATGCGCTGACTAGGTCAGACAGTCAGGCTGACAACTTGTCTTCTTCGCGCCGACCAAGGATAATCTGAAATAGAGAACATCGCGGTCCATGTTTGAGCCTGGGGCGATCTGGTCGCCGACCATTGATCTAGCTCAAGTGTCCCGCCGGAACATGTTCACGGCCGGAGAACTGCGGGCTACGCTATTTCTGACTTGAGCATTTAATCTCGCTAGCTCCAGCGTCCGTTTCCGCAGCCGCTGGCGCATCTGTTCATATTCGAAGCGGCGTCGCTGAAGCTCCAATCGCAGAAGTCGCGATTCGACGATGGTGACATTTGCTCGCTCAAATAGCGTGTACCATCCAGATTCCATACGCGATGCCGACGGCATTCGCATGTAACTAGGACACTGCCAAATTCAACTTAGGACACCAAGTGGTTAAATACGGACACCACCCCCATGTCCATCGACGATCAGGCCCACTTATCTTCTTCGCGGCGGGCTTCGTCCTCATTGAGGCGCTCCGCCACGTCATCGGCGATCGGTAAATCTTCAGTGGTCGCGATCGGCGTGCCGTCCTGTTTCTTGATCTTTTTGCCTTCGGCATGCACTGGAAAATCATCGGGTTTTAGCGGTTTCTTTGAAGCTGACATCGCGACTCCCTCCTGTGAGGCGCCATGATAGCACGCTCTAAGTACCGGGGCCGCCCCGAACTCTCGCTTGGCTGGGTGCGTCCCCTTCGGGACGCGTGCTCACTCGTTTTCATCCTCGCTAAGTTCCCGCTCTGCCAGGAACCAGAACTCGAGGTCTCGGCCCGTAGGCCGCCCGTGCTGTTCCCAGAGTTCGTGGGCGCGAGCCCTGATTGCTTGCTTGGACCGCCGCGCGGCTAGGCGCCGTTGCAGGCTCTCCCTCAGATCCTCGACGAACGCCTTGAGCCGCTGATAGGTCGTTTGGTCGGTTATCTCAGAAGCCAGCCGCTTCGCCTGTTCGAGTTGGCGCTCTAACTCTTGGCGATCGATGCTATGGCTCATGGTCACCTCCGCCAGAAATAAATCGGCGGGGGCAAAATTGTTCATCTTCGGCTTGTTCGTCCGGGAAGCCGGGCCACGAGGCGCGCCCCGCTCCAAAGCTCGATGCCATGGCCCTCGACCAGCCGCCGAGCCCTTTCGATCGCTTCTTCGTCATCAGCGCAGATCATGGGTTCTGAGCTGATGATATGGCCGTCCAGCCCGACGGTATAGGCTCGGTACTCCGGCATGGTCTATTGCGGTGCCCGCAGGCCGGGCGAACTAAGCCACTCATCGATGTGGGAGGCTGTCTCACTTTGCCGCGCCCTTCGCAGTAGGTTTTCGCGCTCTTTGCCGGGCGGCAGTTTGTTGGCTTGCTGGCGGGCCAGCTTAGCGTGCTCGATCAAGCGATCACGGAGGGACAAAACTTGTTTGAAACGGCGTCTCTTCATGACGCGCTCCATCCTTAATGCAGGCGGGAGCACAACACTCTCAGTCACCGCTAAATAGCCTTGGGACGGTACGGCGATGAAGCCAGCCTACGCCCAATCAGTGCTGGCTTCGGTCTAAAAGTGCACACAGCCTCGGTACGCAGTTTCTGAAGCAGAAGGATCTATGAGGTCGGCCAAGAGTCGAATCCCCGCCTCCGGCATTAAAAGCCCGAGCCAGGCACCCCTCCGGCAACCTCCGGCCGGTTGCGCGAAAGGGGGAGAAAGTGACCTACATCCCCGAACGGAAGGTGCCCACCGCGGCCTAGACGAAGCAAAGCTCTTTGGCGTGTCAGCAATCCGGCATTCCCGCCGAACGTGCTGACGCATTTCCAGCGGAGCCGGTTGAGCCAGAAGCGCCAGAACCGGTTGCGCCCGGCGCGGTTGAGCCCACAGTCGTTTCAGGTGCCTTTTCCGACGATGCAGCGGAGGTCGGGTTCTTTTCGCGAATGATGTTATTGCTGACGTCCCAGCATTGCTTGGGCGTGACGCCCTGATCGCGGTTTGCACTAACGCCCGTTCCTTGTGCATTTGCGAAGCTGGTGACTGCCAAAAGGATGGCGCCACAAACCGAAGCGAAATAGATCGTCTTCATGGTTCTTTCCTTCTCACTCATCTGACTGCGGGCGCTCAGTGAACCGGTGGATGCCTGAGAGCGGGGCCGATAGCCTGACTGCCGTCGGCAGCCCACTCGTCCCCGAATGAGGGTCGCTGTGCGAGCCTCAGCCATTCTTCGGAAAGCCGCAGCAGTTGCTGCTTGTCTATCGAAGAGGCGGCCTTCGCGGCTTGTTGCCGGCAGTGCTCGGCTCGCGTGCGGCAAATATCTCCGTGCTCAGCCATGACCGGTACACTGGTCCGCGCTCGCTTCCCGGGCGCCGATTGGCCCCGCATCAACTTCAATTCACCCGACCGGTTTAACGTTCCTAGCCCAGCCGTCTAGGAACGGTTTGCGGAAGGTCGCGTTTGCGAACGGAAAGTCGTGATTTGCCGTCAATGCCCCGTTACTCCTTTCACATCAGCGGAAAGTTCCCATTTCGGGACGAAGTCGGAACGGAGCTTCGAGACGATCGCGCCGCCTGGAAGGAAGCTCTGTTGCTGACCCGCGACATCGAAACATCCTTTCAGCCGGGGCAGAGTTGGAGCCTCGATGTCAAGGCTGGTGATCGTTTGCTTTACCGAATCGGCATCACTAGCGAAGAAGGATGAACAGCGCGCCCGCTACGGAGCCACGATAAAGCCAGCCCGTTGACGAGCACCAAGTGCTCTCCGAGTTAGGACACCTGCCCCAAAAATTTGCCTGCTCTTAGCAAAGCGCGTCTGTTGGGACGCCGGGAAATAGCGGGAGTGGACCTCGCTCCGTCTCCACGAAGCGGGGTCGCTTCCGTTCTTTAAACTGGAGCCCTCCGAAACGGCCCCTCGGCCCCCTACTAGAGCCGTCTCGTTTTCGGCACCTGCAAATACGGGCATTTGGCCGACGGCGAACAGAACGTAAACCGGTCGCGGGCGCAGACTTTAAGCTCGCGACCGGTGACCCCTGGCGAAATAAAACGTGGCCAGTTTGTGTGACGTCACCACTGACTTGACGAGTCGTGGAAGGCCAGCCCACGTCAGACGTGTGACGCGATCCCCTCTCTCTCCTTAGCAGATGCTCTCAATCTTCTGCTTCGCGCTCCCCTTCCGTTTGCAACGATCTTTCGAAGCGAAATGAGATCCGACATTTTTTCTCTGAGCATGAACATGAAAGCGCGTTCGTGCGCGCATTGTGATGACGTTGGAAAACTTGATTGCATTGCGCGATCTATTGAACAGTTCGATACGGCAAACGCCCGCTCCTTCCGCCAGCAGCAGGGCCATCAAGGCCCATTAGCGGCGCGCTCGGTATGCTACCATGCGAAGCGGCGACGATTTCAGCGTCAGCAACGAATTTTCGAAGCGAAAGCAAATCCGACATCTTTTGTGCGAGCACATCGGTATCTGACGCGAGTTGCTCGCAAAGTTCTTTGGCACTGCGTGCTGAAGCGCGCATACCAGCCGCCCTCCTTCTTTGGAAAGGAAGTAACCTGATATGATCGGGAAAGTTCGGTAATTAATTTATTGCAGCTTTAACTTTTTAATATGTCATTTAATTTCACATTAAATGTCGGTCGGCAACAAAGGAGAAGGCAATGAAGGTCGGTTTTGGCATAGCCGCCGCGATTTTGGCCCTCGCTCTGACGACGATGCCCCCGCCTGCGCAAGCCTGCAATGACAGGGGAAATTGCGAGAACGCGCCCGGTCAGAACAAAAACGTCAGCGCAGCCCCCGGGCCGATCGCTGGTGCAAGTCTTCCGATCCTTGCCGTTGGCTACGGCGTCTATTGGCTGATCAGGCGCCGCAGGAAGCAGAGCTGACATTTTCCCTTGATACCAAGGCGTGCTCAAATAGGAGGGAACGCCGGTCTCTCCGCACGCAAAATCACTGCAGCAGCAGGCACGTCGGCGTTTCTTGACGATCGATAATGCGTAAACGCTTGGCTAGTCGCCATCAACACCGCAGCAAAGACAACAACCAAGACAAGTTGAAGCAAATCTTCCATCGCCATCGCACCGGAATCGCCCGACTGTAGAACGAAATCAGCAACGCCTCCGTTCCGCAGGTTGGGAAAAAGATGCAATCGGGTTGGACCTTGGGGCGCTCGTGCCTCATGTAAGAAGGGCTTCGGCAAAGTGGATGCTGAGGTCCCGAGGTCGGCGGCTGGCTGGGCCGCTCGCGTTGGCACGGCTTGGCCGCGCTAGTAATGCACTCTGGGCCGAGCCGTTTCTATCTCTTGCGCGCGAGCCGCTTCTCCACCCGCTTGCGGCTATTGCCAACCTTCTTCACTGCCTTCTTCACGGCGGATGCCGATCGGCCTGTCTTTTTCGACTCGTAGCTGACCTCGTGCCGCTGTCCGCCGGCGACCCGCGCTCGGTCCTGCTTGCGGCCTCGCGTCGTCTGCTTCTTCGCTTTTGCCATTCTGGCCTCCCTTGTCGTCATGACGCAACGCAGGATAGGGTTTCGCGGTTCCGGTCTGCCGCGATCGTCGGAACGATTTGACCTATACCAGTTTGAATCCGCCTTCTTTGCGTGGAGGTTTCGAGTGGCGTTTCAGCGCAGAAGGCCGGCAGCGCTCGGTACCAAGGCGCCATACCCGGGCTTCATCGAGCCGGCGCTGGCGACGGAGATTGAGCGGGTGCCGACCGGCGCCAGATGGATTCACGGGATCAAGTTCGACGGCTACCGCGTCCAAACTCACATCGCCAATGAGGCCGTCAAGATCTTCACTCGGCGCGGCCATGACTGGACACGTCGCTTCCGCAAAATCGCCGACGACGCCTGGCACATCTCCGCCGGCAGCGACGTCATCGACGGCGAGGTGGTCGCGCCGGCCAAAGACGGCACGACGGATTTCTCGGTGCTGCAGAACGAGCTCAAGGGCCGATCGAAAAAAATCGTCGTTGTCGCCTTCGACCTGCTCTATCTCGATGGCCACGACTTGCGGAAGCTGCCGCTCTCCACGCGGAAGGCCGCATTGAAGAAACTTATCGCCAGCACCGACATCCAGTTCAGCGAGAGTTTCGAGATTGGCGGCCGTGAGATGTTCGAGCACGCCTGCAGGGTCGGCTACGAGGGCGTAGTCTCGAAGGTCGCCGACAGCCCCTATGTCTCAGGCCGCGGCCGCAACTGGGTGAAGACACCGTATGCGCAGCGGGAGACGCTGACGATCGCCGGCTTCGCCCTGGACGAAGGAAAATGGGACGGCGTCTATCTCGGCCGGCGCAAGGGCGCCGAGCTGATCTACGCTGGCAAGGTCGACCACGGCTTCGACAAGGTGTCGGCCGCCGATTTGCAGAAGCGCCTAACGCCGCTGATCCGCAAGACGCAGCCCTACACGAAGCGGATCGCGCACAAAGGCATCTGGGTTGAGCCGAAGCTGCTCGCCGAGGTCGAGTACCGCGCCAAATCGGCGGAGGGCAAGGTGCGGCATCCGTTCTTCAAAGGCCTGCGGGAGGACCTCTGAGGTGAAATGGTGCCCCCGTTGCGACAATTGCCGCTGGGTCTGCGAGAATCACCCGCTGAAGCCGTGGTTAGGCGCACGCCTGCACCTGCGGTGGAGCGGGCATCCCCTGCCCGTTCTGCAACCGCAGCGACGAGGAAACGCCGCCAGACCTGCCGGAGGGCTTTAAGGCTGACACGATCACAAAGGAAGACGGTACCGATTGAGCTTATTCGCGCGCACCGATTACGAGATCATTGTCGACGCCGTTCAAGCTGCCCGTCGTGTGCTCGGGGAGAACATAGAGCCGGGACAGCCGCGCAACGCCACCGTCACCGTTCATCGGCTGCTGGGACTGCTGGACAATCGAGACGTCCACGCGGTGCTGAAGCGCATCGACCTGCGTAACACGTTCGAGCTGGTCAGCGTCGAGACCTGATGAATTTTCCTCTTGGACGCGGGACGCATGCCGCCGCGCCTCATCAAGGCCTCGTGCGCAGGGCATTTACATAGTTTAATGTATCTGGGCAGACCGGCGATGAAAATTCTGCATGGGATGCAAACGAAAGCGAGAATCGATCCACGCCGATCGGCTCGCTGCGGGAGCGGCTCGTCACCTCAGCCCAGCCCAGCAGGCTCGCACGCGCGCCAGAAATCTTGCACCGGGCGCCGAGCAGGATAAGCTGCTCCGGCAAGCGAGGCAAGCCGAACGGGCAGCTGAGCTGGACGAAGCCCTAAGTTTGGTCAGGCGAAATGAAAGACATGCAAGCGCACTTGGAAAAGCTTCGGAATGAAGCCGACGAGTGCGATCTAATCAGCAAGCTCGCGACCAACGCGACGAAGAAAGCACTCTTTGCCAAGCTTGCCGAACACCACCGAGCGTTGGTCAGGGATGTAGAGCAAGCGATCGCGGCCTCCTCGGTAGATCCGAGCGATTGAATCCCGACCGCCGGCCATTGCGGGGATAAAACGCAGCCCGGCCGGGGGTAAGACCGAGCGGCGAGGGGGCAGCGCACACCCGGTTGGTGATCGTCTGTGCGCACCCATCCAACTTCGCGCGCGGACCCTTTGTTCCTTATCTGCCGGCGGTGCAAAAACGAAGAAGACTTATCGTTTTTCTGCAGCGACCAAGGCCTGTCGCAGTCGCGATGGTGCTGCTGGAGGTCGAGATTGGCTAGCCAGAGGACCTAATGACGGCCCGCGGGAACATCGACAACGATCAGCCGCGCGTCGTCGTTCCGGTAGTCAGCTGGAAAGCGAGTTCCTAAGCTCAGGCGATGAGGTGGCCGAGGCGTCCTTCCAGTTCTGCTCTCAAGCGCGCCACCTGCTGAAGGCGGGCTGACAGATCCTCGGCAGTACGACTCAAGCGTACCCCCTGCGTAAGACGGTCTGATAGATTCTTGGTAATACGAAGCAGCAGAATGTTGCGATCGCCTTCTCTCATAGCGTCACCAGGCAATGTACAGTGGCAGCAGCAGAGAGTAAGTGAGCAGCCGCGGATCTGTTCCGGCGATGTTTGCGCGCGGCTGGCCGGAGGCATGCAGGCTGAGAATCCGCGTGCCCGCAACCAGCGACCGAAATCGGCCGAATGCAAGGTGCGGCGCCTCAAAGGCACCTCTGAAATGAAGTGGTGCGCACGCTGCGACAATTGCCGCTGGGTCTGCGAGAACCATCCAGCCAAGCCGTGGCTGGGCGAGCACGCCTGCACCTGCGGCGGCGCCGGCATGCCCTGCCCGGCCTGCAATCCGAGCGATGAGAAGACACCGCCCGACCTGCCCGAGGGTTTCGAAGCGGTCTCGATGACCGGGAGCCACATGCGGCGGATTCCTGGCGAGGAGATCGAAAGCTCGATCGAACCACGCGAGTGGTCGGAGCCGGAGCCGGCGACTTTCGCACCATCGACGGCAAGCCGATCTATTGGCGCGATGGTCGCGGCGTTGTGCATGCCTGTGAGGGCGCCGACATACATCCCGGCGTCAGGGTGCTCTGGACGCTTTGCGGGAAGGATGTCCCGGCCGACACGGCTTACCAGGCCGAGGGGGAAGTCATCACCTGCCCGATTTGCCGAGAGCTCGTCGTAGAGCAAGGTGAATGCAGCCCGACCTAACCAGCTAAATGATCGCGCCACTCTGCACGGTCATTTTTTTTCTTAGCCATTTGGTCACAAGTGCACAGACGCGCGGCATCGAGTGTGCCTTGTTTCGGTAAGCGCTCTCTCCCGCTGATCACTAGGGTGCTCCGAAAGGGTCAGCCGAGAGCACGCGACGCCCCAGCGCAACCCCTCCTGATTCGTCGGGCGCCGGGGCGGTCGAACTCCGCCTTCCTTAATGCACGTGATTGAACTCCCGGTCGGCATGGCAGGTTGGCTCCGGCTGTTGGGGATAGATGTCCTTTGGCCTTCAGTTGCGACAATGCAGAAGCCCCCGACGGAACGGGGGCTCTCTTTTATGAGACATGACTCGGTGCGCGGATGCGACAGCGTCGACTGGGAAAAATAGGAACACATCATTCAGCGCTCAGTTGTTGGACCTCTGCATCTTCCAACGAGGATCATAACAAATGAAGCGTACCTTACTGGCAGTGTTGGCGACTGCGGTGCTCTCAGCGAGCCCGGCGATAGGGCAAAATCCCCCCGCCCAATCTGGCCCGAACAACAGTGCTGTTAACAGTTCGGGACAAAACAATTCGAGCGCCCCCGTGGCTGGCCGCAACAGCTTCACCGAGAGCCAGGCAAAGTCGAGGATCGAGCAGGCGGGCTACTCGAATGTCACGTCTCTGAAAAAGGACGACGACGGCGTGTGGCGCGCCAAGGCCAACAAAGGCGGCTCGCCGACCGATGTCAGCTTGGATTTTCAAGGCAACGTAAACTCGGCTAAGTAAGAGGGCACCTCGACATGACCGTTACAATTTCACGCCTTTATGACAACTACGCCGATGCGCAACGGGCCGTTACCGGCCTGGAGGCGGCAGGCGTGCCTCACTCTGACATCAGCATTGTCGCCAATAATTCGGACAACTGGTACAGCGCCGATAGAAAGGTGGATCGTGATGCCGACGGCGTGGATGATCGCGCCGAAGGTGCCGGTAAAGGCGCCGGGATCGGTGCCGGAGTTGGGGCTGCGGCTGGATTGTTAACGGGGCTCGGGTTGCTCGCCATTCCGGGTTTAGGACCTGTGGTGGCTGCCGGGTGGCTCGTCTCCACGGCGGCGGGCGCGGCTGCTGGTGCTGCCACTGGCGGTGTTGTTGGCGCCTTGACCCAAGCAGGGGTCTCGGAGGAAGAGGCTCCGCTATACGCCGAGGGCGTTCGTCGCGGTGGTACGCTGGTATCAGCGCGGGTTGCTGACGCCGATCGAGGACGGCTGGAATCAATCCTCGATCAGTCCGCTGTGAATCTCCACGACCGCAGCTCCGCTTGGCGAAAGTCGGGTTGGAAGAGTTTCGATCCGTCGGCCAAACCCTACGGAGCCGAAGACGTGCGCAGGGAGCGTGAGCTTTACACTGCACAAAGGCGATAGCGCCGGACGACCCGCTTCGGCGGGTCGTTCTTTCTTCCCGGAAAGAGCGTTGATTCATTAGCCGCCTTGAGCCCAATGATCGACCGCAGATGAAAGCGCAGCCCCGGCGCTCCCCCCACGAAAGTTAGCGCCCCTCTCCTGAGACAGGATGCGATGACGCCGCGTGAGAAACGTGACATGCCTTACATCATCGGGCTCGCCTGTTTGGCGGCGGCCCTTGATGGTCGCCGCGTGTACCGAAAACCTTGTCCGAGTTGATGATGTGACGGATTCGGCTAAGGTGGCGGGATGATCGGGCTTCTCTATTTCGTGCTGGCCGTCGTGACCTCGCCGTTCAGGTCGAGGTTGCAGCTTGAAGCTGAGAACGCGGCGCTTCGACATCAGTTGATGGTCTTGCGGCGGAGGCTGCAGGGTCGCGTCCGGCTCACGAACCATGATCGCTGGTTCTTTGTCCAGCTGTATCGTTGGTTTCCATCAATCTCGTCCGTCCTCACGATCGTCCGGCCCGAGACCCTCGTGCGTTGGCACAGGACTGGTTTTCGCTGCTACTGGCGTTGGAAGTCACGATCTTCGGGAGGCCGACCGCAGATCGACACCGAGCTGCGCGTGTTGATCCGGCGGATCAGCATCGAAAATCCGCTTTGGGGCGCGCCGCGCATCCACGGCGAACTGCTGAAGCTCGGGTTTGAGGTCGCGCAGTCGAGCGTCGCTAAGTACATGGTCAGGCGACGCGGGCCGCCCAGCCAGGGATGGCGGACGTTCTTGCGCAGCCACGCGCCGGACATTGCCGCCATGGACTTGTTCGTCGTTCCAACGATCGGTTTCGAACCGCTCTATGCTCTCGTCATCGTCCGGCTCGATCGCAGAGCCCTCGTTTGGATCAACGTCACAGCACATCCGACGGCCGAATGGGTTGCACGTCAACTCACGGAGGCATTTCCCTGGGACCAGGCTCCGCGCTACCTCATCCGAGATCTCGACCGGATCTATGGCAGCGTCGTCGCGCCGAATGCGCTCCATGGGCATCCGCGACAAGCCTACTGCACCGGCCTCGCCGTGGCAGAATGGAGTTGCCGAACGGTTGAGCGGATCGATCCGCCGCGAGTGCTTAGATCACATCCTCGTCTTTGGTGAGACGCATCTACGACGGATTTTGCGATCCTACGCACGCTATTACAACGACATCCGAACGCGCCGGTCGTTGGACAAAGACGCGCCGGTTGCTCGCCCGGTTCAGCGAACCGGAAGCATTAAATCACACGCCATCCTTGGCGGACTTCACCACCACTACGCCCGAGCTCAGGTTTTCGGTACAGACAGGAGGGATTGCCGGGATCGGTGCTCAACGGGTGATCACACGCGTTCCATCGCCCCCGCGCGATTTGGCACGGCTCGTATGCTTGCTTCGACCGCGGCAGCCCGATTGCTTCGAATTGCGGCAGCTCCGATCGAAAATGCAGCAGAACCTGGCCTTGGCAGTCAAATTGTCGCACGAGATGGTCGAGCAACTCATGGATCGGTCCTACGCACTGCCGAGATACGCGGCGACGATCTGTGGCGACTTCAGCAAGTCACCCGCCTGACCTTCCAATTTGATCCCGCCGGATTCGAGCACGTAGCCGTAGCTGGCGATCGAGAGCGCCTTGCGCGCATTCTGCTCCACCAGCAACACCGTCGTGCCGGCGGCGTTGATCTCGCGAATGGTGCGGAAGATGTCGTTGACGATCTGCGGCGCGAGGCCCATCGACGGCTCGTCCAGCAAGAGCAGCTTCGGCCGCGCCATCAACGCGCGGCCGATCGCCAACATCTGCTGCTCACCGCCGGACATCTGGCCGGCGAATTGCTTGCGCCGCTCACGCAGGCGGCCGAAACGACGATACACGCTCTCCAGATCGGCGCCGACTTGGTCGTCGCGTCGCGTATAGGCGCCAACCAGCAGATTGTCCTCGACGCTCATGTTCGATACCACCCGGCGGCCTTCCGGCACCAGACTCACGCCCCGTCGGACGATCACGTCGGCAGATGCGCGGCGGATCGACTGCCCTTCGAGCAGGATGTCACCCGATGATGCTGCGACCAGCCCACAGATAGCCGATAAGGTCGTGGTCTTGCCCGCGCCGTTCGCACCGATCAGGCAGACGCACGATCCCGTAGGGACGGAAAGCGAAATGCCTTCCAGCACATCGACCGGGCCATAGCCGGCACTGAGCTTGCGGATCTCAAGCAGCCTCGTCGCGCCCCAGATAAGCTTCGATGACAGCCGGGCTGTTCCGGATCTCCGCAGGCGTACCCTCAGCGATCTCACGGCCGAAGTTCAAGCAGACGATGTGGTCGGTTACCTTGGAGACGAGGTCGATATCGTGCTCGATCAGCAGAACCGTAATGCCGGACGCCTTGATCTGCCGGATCAGATCGGCGAGTTGCTCCTTCTCGGAATGATTCATTCCGGCCGCCGGCTCGTCGAGCAGCAGCAGCCGCGGTCGTGTTGCCAGGGCGCGAGCGATCTCGACACGACGCCGGTCGCCATAGGAAAGATTCCCGGCCAACACCTCGGCAAGATGTCCAATACGGAGTTCGTCGAGAAGCGAGCGGCAGCGCCCCTCCGCCTCCCTCTCCTCGCGAGCGACGCCCGGCAGACGCGCCAGCACCGCCAGAATGCTCCGACGATGACCGAGATGCGTTCCGAGCGTCACGTTGGCGAGCACCGACTGGTCGGCGAGCAGCCGGATGTTTTGGAACGTGCGCGCCACGCCGCGCGCGGCCACCTGATGCGGCGGCGAGCCGGTCAGCGGAACACCATCGAGCGTAATCCGGCCCGCATCGGCCGGATATAGCCCGGTGATCATGTTCATTGTGGTGGTCTTGCCGGAGCCGTTCGGTCCGATCAGGCCGGTGACCTGCCCGGCTGCGGCCACGAACGAAATGCTGTCGACCGCCACGATGCCCTGGAAGCGCTTGGCGATTTTCCATACTTCGAGTTGGACGCCGATCATGACTGCGCCTGCTCGGTAGCCGCCGCGAGCTTTGTCTCACCAGCCCGCACTCCGAACCAGCGCAGCTTGAAGACCGACATCGCACCGCCCGGCAGATAGAGCACGATCGCCACGACCAGCGCGCCCATCAGGATCTCGCGCAATTGATTCGAGAAGCGCAGCGCCTCCGGCAGCAGCGTCGTGAAGATCGCGCCGATCAGCGGACCGGCGAGTGCATTGACGCCACCCAGGATCGGATAGGTCAGCGCATCGACGCTGCGCACCAGTCCGAAATCGCCCGGCCCGATGAAATAGTTGAGATGCGCGGCCAGCGCGCCCGCTGCGCCGCAGATGAATCCGCTGGCAATGAACAGCGACAGGCGATGCATGAACACATTGACGCCCATTGACTGGGCGACCACGTCGTCCTGCTTGATGGCGGCGATCGCGCGGCCGAAATAGGAACGTCGCAGGGTGTAAGCGACGTAGATGACGACGGCGACGGCGAGCGCGAGGTGCCACGTCTCGGTGTGACGGGGAATGCTGAAGATGCCGATGGCGCCTCCGGTGACGCTATCCCAGTTCAATGCGATCACTCTAATCACTTCGGTGAACGCGAACGTCGCGAGCATGAAGTAGTCGCCCCGCAAACGGAGCACCGGCGCTCCAATCGCTGCAGCCCCAAGGGCCGCCAGCAGCGCGCCCGCGAAGACCGCCGGCGCGAACGGAAAGCCGAGCTCCATCGTGCAGTACACGCTGCAATAAGCCCCCAACGCCATAAAGCCACCGGTCGCCAGCGAGAACATGTTGGCGCTCAGCGCCAGGAAAAGGCCGTAGCCGACTAGCGAATTGAGCAGGCATAAATCGATGATGTTCGAATAGCTCGCGAAAAACTGGCTGATCCAGGCGCTCATGCGCGGCGCTCTTCAAAGCCGGAGAACAATCCGTTCGGCTTGACCAGCAGGATGACGAAGATCAACCCGAAACCGATCGCATCCCGAAAGGACGACGACACGTAGGCGACGCTGAAGACCTCGATCAATCCCAGCAGGAAGCCGCCGGCGACGGCACCCGGCACATTGCCGAGACCGCCGAGAATGATGACGGTGAGCCCCTTCACGAGCATCTGCTCGCCCATGAACGGCGAAACCACGTTGAACAGATTGCCGAGCAGCATGCCCGCCGCACCGGCCAGCGCACCCGCCAGGAAGAAGGTCGCCAGAATTGTTCGGCCCACTGGAACGCCGACGATGCGCGCGACATCCTCACTGAACGCCACGGTTCTGATCGCCCGGCCGATCGAGCTTCGCTGCAATACGAAGGCCAGCAACGCCATCAGCAGCAGCGAAACAACCAGAAGCACGACCTGCAACAACTGGATCCTGACGTCCGCGATTTCCCAGGAGATCTGCATGAGATCGCTTGCCGGATAGCGTTGAACCTGGGTGCCGAAAATCTCCTGCGCCAATCCGACCATCATGCGCGCCAGGGCGAGACTGGCCACCAATCCCATCCAGCGATGCCCGCCGCGTGCCCGCAACGTGCGGAAGATCACCAGTTCGCTCAGCATCCCGAGCAAACCACCACCGGCTAGCGCCACCGCGAGCGCCAGCGGCGCCGGCAACCCCAGCCGCGCAGCTTCGAGACCAAAATACGCCCCGCCCATGAAGAACGCACCTTGCGCCATATTGACGATGTTCAACACGCCGAAGATCAGCGTGCATCCCATCGCGAACACGGCATAGGTTGATCCGAGCGAGATGCCATTGACGAGCTGCTGCAAGAAGGTCGACATCGCAGATCCCTACGGATCAGTCGGCGGCCAAGATGAACTTGCCGCCTTTCATAACCAAGACCTTCGGCGTCACTGCCGGCTCGCGGTGCGCATCGAACGAGAAGCTGCCGTTGTTCGCTTCCAGGTCTTTGGTCGCCGCGATGGCGTCGCGCAGCTTCTTGAGGTCCGACACCCCGCCAGCGCGCTTGACCGCATCGGCAACGACGTAGACCGATGTATAGGCCTGAGCTGCGAAGTTGTCGGGGTCGGAGCTGTACCTCTTGCGATAGGCCTCGACGAACGCCTTGTTCTTGGGGCTGTCGTACTGAATGAACCAGCCTGAGCCGACGGTGAAACCGTCCGCCGCGGCACCGGCAAGCTCGGCGAGCTTGTTGGAGATCGCCGCGTTGGCACCGAGAATGACCGTTGACGGCGGAATACCGAGCTGTCGGGCCTGGCGGACGATGTTCGCGGTTTCCTCGGCGAGGCCGCCAATTACCAGAATGTCGGGGTTGGCTGCCTTGATCTTGGTGAGCTGAGCCGAATAGTCGACGTCGCCCTTCTGAAACGTCTCGGTCGCGACGATCTTAATGTCTTCGGACTCCAGCGCCTTCTTGTGGACCGCATAGGCCGACTTCATCAGGGTGTCGTCGATGCCGTAGATCTGCGCGGCTGTCTTCGGCGAGTATTTTTTCTTCACGTAAGCCAGCACGCCCGGGAACACCATCGATTCCGGCGGGCTGGTGCGGAAGATGTAGTCACCCATGTCCGTGATGCCAGGCGCGGTGTTCGAGCTCGCGATGACGGGAACGCCGGCCTTTTGCGCCAGCGGGTCGGCAGCGAATGCGGAGGTCGCCAGCGTCGGCCCCAGGATCACCGCGACCTTTTCCTGATTGATCAGGCGCTGAAAGATATTCACCGACTGACCACGGTCACCGGCGTCATCTTGATGAATCCCGACGAGCTTGTAGTCACCGAGCTTGCCCGACGTATTGATCTCGTCGATCGCAAGTTCCGCGCCGTTCTTCTGCATTAGACCGTACAGGGCGGCCGACCCACCCGATGTCGCCTGCACGATGCCGATATTGACCGGCGTTTCCGACAGAGCCGCGCTGGAAAATGCCATCGCACCGGCTGCAGAAAGCAACAACGCAAACACCGATCTCTTCATCGAGAAGTCCCTTCGAGTATTGTCTCTCGCGGTAACTACTCGCGCGATCGACCGAAAATAAAGCTACATCACTTTTGTTCACACGCGAGAGCAAAGATCAGACATTCTCTGCTTACTTATTAAACCAATTTTCTACGCCTCGTGCGCGCTACGCGCCGTTCTTTCCGCACTCACGCTTGAATTGCAGTTCATCGAGAAACACCGCGAGATTCGTCACGACGACGTCGACGTGATCAGGCTCTTGCACACCGTTTAACCGATCGACATGAAGGATCGGATCGACGACAAGCGCGGTCTTCATGCCGAGCTCGCGAGGGGCGACGAGATTCCCCGCGCGATCTTCGAACATCGCGGTCGCCGTTGGATCGATCCCGTGCCTGACAAACAGATTTTCGAAGGCGCTCCGATGCGGCTTTCCGACGTAGCCGCTGTCCTCGATGCTGGCCACGACGTCAAAGACGTCGGATAGGCCGATCGCAGCGAGCGCAGCCAATGCGTGGCCGCGTGATGCGTTCGTGAAAACCACGCGTTTGCCCGGCAGTGCCGTGATGCTTGCGATCAAGCGCAGATTCGGACTCAGCGCCGACAGATCGATGTCGTGCACGAAATCGAGAAATTCGTCCGGCGCCACGCCGTGCAGTTCGACCATTCCCTGCAGCGTCGAGCCAAATCGCTCGTAATAGTCGAGATGCATCGCCTCCGCAGCAGCAAGATGTATTTTCATGTGGTCGGCGATGAACGCCACCACGCGCCGCCTGAGCTGTTCGTGCAGACCAATCGAGCGCGCATAGAGCGTGTCGTCGAGATCGAAAATCCAGTTCTCGACATGCGCAAAGGCTTCGCGCACGTCGCCGTCTCGTTGAACTTCCCCTGCACTTGCCGAGACGATCATGACGTCGCTCAATGGCTGGAAGTCGAGATGGGTCGTTTGCTCCTCCTCAGGCCACAGCCTCTTTCATCCGTTTAATCGCGCGATGGGCGCTCGGCTTGATGTCCTTGACGTCGAGGCTGATATCGAGCGCTCGAATCGAGTGGGTCAGATCGCCGACCGAGATGATATCGACGCCGGTCTCGGCGATGGGGACGATGGTCTGTTCGTTGATGCCGCCCGATGCTTCAGTCATGGCGCGGCCGTTGACGAGCTTCAGCCCGTCGCGCATTTCGCCGATGTCCATGTTGTCGAACATGATGATCTCGACGCCGCACGACAGTGCTTCCTCGACCATCTCCAGAGTTTCACATTCGACTTCGATCTTGAACGTGTGCTGAGCGGTCGCCCGCAGCGTCTCGATCGCATTGGTGATCGAGCCGGCGATCTTGATGTGATTGTCCTTGACCAGGATGCAGTTGGCCAGGCTGAAGATGTGGTTGTGAGCACCCCCGACGCGTACGGCGTACTTCATGATCATCCGAAGTCCCGGCCAGCCCTTGCGCGTATCGGTCAGCCGGACCTTGGTGTGCTTGACCAGATCGAAATAGCGGCGGGTCTTGGTCGCGATGCCCGACATCTGCTGCAGCCAGTCGAGAGAATTGCGCTCGATGATGAAGAACGTTGAGGCGCGTGCCTGGACGCGCATGAGCACGGTGCCTGGGCTCACGCTGTCACCGTCCTGGACGGCGTGTTCGACCCGCGCATCGGGATCGATCTGCTTGATCGTCTCGTCGGCCAGCAGCAGGCCGCAAACGATACCGTGGCCTTTGGCGTAGATCTGCGCGGCCTGGACCGGATCCTCCCCGACCAGGAAGCCGCCGGTAGTGTCGCCGGGCCCAAGTTCTTCGCGCAGAGCCTGCTCGACAAGCGGCCGGATCATAAAGCGATTCAGTTTCATCGGATTGATCCTTTGATCAGGAAGAAAGCTTGTTGGTAAAAGCCTTTCCGGCCTTCATGACGAGGTGCAGCCGCGAGCGATCTGCCATTACGCCAATGTCCGCGAGCGGATCGCCGTCGACCACCAGGACGTCGGCCACCTTGCCGGGCGCAAGCGCTCCAAGCTCGGGCCGTTCGATGCATTCCGCGGCCTTGCTGGTGGATGCGACGATCACTTCCATCGGCGTCATGCCGAGCCATTCCACCATGAACTTCAGCTCGACCATATTCTCGCCGACCAGAAGGCGATGCGACTGATCGGTGCCCATGGCCACCTTGACGCCGCGCCGGACCGCTTCCTTCCAGATCGGAATCTGATCCTGCATCAGGTTGTAGATCTGCTTGTCCTTGACGTCTTCCTGACCCATCTGGTGCCCGGCCCAGGACTTGTCGTCGGCCCGCTTCTTTACCGATAGCGGCACCAGCGCGAGGGTCGGCACCCACCAGGTGTTCATCTTGATCATCTCGTCGGCAGCTTCCTCGTCGAGAAACCAGCCGTGTTCGAGGGTATGGATGCCGGCCTTCACCGCGTTTCGGATGCCATCTATGCCTTCGGCATGCACCGCAACGCGTCGCCGCTTGGCGGCAGCCTCCTCGACGGCCGTGCGGATTTCGTCGATGGTGAACTGCGGCTCGTCCCAGCTATCGGTGACCGAGGTGATGCCTCCGGTCGCGCAGATCTTGATGAAGTCCGCGCCGCGCATCAGCAGTTCGCGAACCAGGCGGCGGATGTCCTCGACGCCGTCGGCAACCGTATCGGGTAGCCAGGCTCGCTTCTTGATGCGCATGTCCGCCGGCACCCAATAGTCGCCGTGACCACCGGTTTGCGAGATCATGCCGAGCGAGATCAGCAGCCGAGGACCATCGATCAGCCCTTCTTCAATCGCGGCGCGGAACCCGGCATCGGCTCCGCCCATGTCACGGGCCGTCGTGATTCCGCAGGCCAACGTCTCGCGAAGGATGTCGATCGAGCGCAGGACGTTGTAGGTCGGCGTGTTTAGCAGATGCTGGCGCATATCGCGTGCCCGATAAGTGCCGTGCACGTGACAGTCAATGAAGCCGGGAAGAATAGTGCGTCCTGATGCGTCCAGCCGCAGTGCGCCGGAAGGAATTGCTATATTTGCCTCGGAGCCCGCAGCGATTATTCTCCCGCTCTCGATCACCACGACGCTGGACTTGACCGGATCGCCTCCGAGTCCATCGATCAAGGTGCCCCCGACAATCGCAGACAGCATTCAGAAACGTCCTTTGTTTCAAGGGAAAGGCTAACAGGGCCGAAACCGGGGCGAAGTACCAAGTGCCGTTCAATCCATGGGTCCACCGGACTGGTCCTGTGCGACAGATTGTCCCGTCATGTCAGGTCCACGGTAACGGTCTTCGTCTCGGTGTAGAACGACAGCGCATTCATCCCCAGTTCGCGGCCGAGTCCGGAGCGCTTGTAGCCGCCGAACGGCGCGAATACGCTGGTGGAGCTGGCACTCGGCAATCCATTGACGGCAATCATTCCGGTCCGTACGGCCTTCGCGACGCGCAGGGCCTGACCGATGTCACGCGACCAGACCGAACCGTTCAGGCCATAGGCGGAAGCATTTGCCATGCCAATCGCGTCGGCTTCGGTGTCGAATGGTGTGATGCTGCAGACCGGACCGAAGACCTCGTCGCGATAGAGCCCGAGTTCCGGCGCGACGTCCGCGAAGATCGTGGGAAGGTAGAAATTGCCGTTCGGCAGACCAGCGGGCCGGTGACCACCGGTCACCAGCCGGGCACCATCCTGCTCCGCCTTGCGGACGCTCTGGTTGACACGGTCCCAATGAGCCGCGGAGATCAAAGGTCCCAGCGTGGTCGCGGCATCGAGCGGCGAACCGAGCTTCAGGCCTGCGACCTCCTCGACCAGCGCCTCTGTGAACGCTTCAACGGCCGACCGCTGGATGAGCAAACGGGAGCGGGCTGAACAGGACTGGCCGGCATTGCCAAACACGGCGCCGATCGCACTCTTGGCGGCCTTTCCGATATCCGCGTCGGCAAACACAATGCATGCGTTCTTGCCGCCGAGCTCCAGCGCAACGCTCTTGATGGTGCCGGCAGCTGCTCGCATCACGGCGGTGCCGACGGCCGTCGATCCGGTGAAGGAAATGCCGTCGATGGCGTCATATTCAGCGAGCAACTGCCCGATTTCTGCGCCGCCGGGGAGAATGTTGACGACGCCGGGCGGCACGCCGCAATCGGCGATGACCTCCGCCAGCAGCAGTGTCGATAGTGGCGTCAGCGGCGACGGCTTCAGCAGGCAGGCGCAGCCCGCGGCGAGAGCAGGCGCCAGCTTCCATGCCGCCGCCAGTAACGGAAAGTTCCATGGCGTGATCTGCGCGACGACACCGAGCGGTTCGCGCAGAGTGAAGTTCAGCAAATTGTCGGCGACTGGGATGGTGTCACCGAAGAACTTGTCCATCGCACCGGCGTAGTAACTGAACACGCGCGCCGCGCCGGCGACCTCGCGCCGGGCTCCGGAGATCGGCTTGCCGCCGTTCACGGCTTCCAGCAGTGCAAAATCCTGGGCTCTCGCCATGATGTGGTCGGCGATCGCGCGCAACATTTGCCCACGCTCGAACACCGGCATCCGCGGCCAGCCGCCTTCATCGAACGCGCGGCGGGCTGCAGCGATCGCCTCGACGACCTGCCCTGAACTTGCCGGGGCGACGCGGGCGACGAGTTCGCCTGTCGCTGGATCCAGGATCGCCTCTTCGCGCTCGCCGGGCTCCTGGAAAATGCCGCCGATGAATGGCGTCAGCCGAACTGGCGGGAGTGCAATCGTCATTTTCAGGCCAGCGCCTTCGTGGCCTGCATCTGCTCGAACATCCGTGCAGCTGCGTCGCCCGGCGCCTTGGCGCCGGTGATCAGACGGCCGACGATGGCGAAACGCCGCGGGCAAGCCGCCGCGGCTGCGAAAGAGGTCTCGATGCTGCCACCGAGCGCACCGAAGCCGGTCAGCAGCACGACGGGCGACTGGACGTTCGCAGCGATCCACTCCGACCAGCGCTTGATCTTGATGACGTCGTGCGCCGGCAACACAAAATGGTTCGCCTTGTTGGTCACAGCACGCGCCAGGATGCGATCGAGCGCGTCGTCCAGCATGTAGCCGCCGCCGGATACGCCATAGTCCGGCACCGGGATTTCACCGCCGACCACCGGCACGATGCCTGCGCGGATCGCTGCGCCGACGAAGCCATCGACCGCGGTCGGCCCGGCAACGGGAAACAGAATCAACCCGTCGACATCGGCGTCCTTGCACATCGCGGTGTACTTGGTCGCCATGTCCGGCATGTCCGGACCGGCCTTTTGATGGTCGTAGAGGATCGGCAGATCGGTGAGATCGCGCAGCCGGCGCATCGATTCCTTCAGTCCAAAACGCATCACGGAGGTCAGGCCGAGCTTGTAGCCGGCGACACCCTCGCGATTCGAGGTTTCGCGCACCACCTGCTCGAGTTGGTCGTGGGAATCGATGTCGAGCGCGGGCACGATGCCCATCTCGCCCTTCAACATTTTTGCCATGTGGTCCTCTCGATGACGTGTCGGAGGACGCTAGGCCGCCGCCTCGCCGACCCCAAGGTCCGCCGCATGACTTGTTTTTGGTACCAGGGCGCAGGCTGGCTCCATGAGTTGAGGAGCCACTGGCGCTGAGATCGCCGGTCTCGAACACATAGGGTGAAGGTGATCGGGAGACGACAACATCTCATGATGATCCTCGCCTGCAACGCCAACCGAACCCTTGCTACTAGGATCTGCGACTATCTCAAACTATCTCCCGTCAAGGCCGATGTGCGGCGCTTCGCCGATGCTGAGATCTATGTCGAGGTGCTTGAGAACGTTCGTGGCGCCGACGTTTTCGTCGTCCAGCCGACCGCGTCGCCGACGAACGATCACCTGATGGAACTGCTAATCTGCATCGACGCATTGCGCCGCGGATCGGCGCGGCGTATCACCGCGGTAATTCCGTATTTCGGATATGCCAGGCAGGATCGGAAGAGCGGCCCGCGGACCCCGATTTCGGCCAAACTCATCGCGAATCTGCTCACCATCGCTGGCGCCAATCGAATCCTGACGCTTGATCTTCATGCCGGCCAGATTCAGGGTTTCTTCGATATTCCGACCGACAATCTGTTCGGCGCACCTCTGTTTGCGCGAGATATCGCCGACCGTTTCGTCCCCGGCAATACCGTGGTGGTCTCACCCGACATCGGCGGCGTCGTGCGCGCCCGGCTGCTCGCGCAACGGATTGGCGCCCCCCTCGCCATCATCGACAAACGCCGGCCACAGGCCGGCGTTTCCGAAGTGATGAATGTGATCGGCGAGGTCGAAGGAAAGGCCTGCATCCTGATCGACGACATCGTCGATTCCGGCGGCACGCTGTGCAATGCGGCCGATGCGCTGCTCGATCGCGGCGCGACTAACGTCTGCGCCTATGCGTCTCACGGCGTGCTGTCTGGCGCCGCGCTGGATAGAATCGAGGCTTCGCGTCTCACGTCGTTGACGGTGACAGACAGCATCGAGGAAACGAATCGACACCGCCCGAAGCTTCGCCACGTCTCGGTCGCCCCGCTGATCGGCGAGGCGATACTCCGGATCAGTGAAGAACGCTCGGTATCCTCGCTGTTTGCCTGACCGTCACTTGTAGTCGCGCCAGGGCATCGACGAGAATCTGCTCCTCGACGTCACGTCCGATCAGCACGATCCTGTTGCGTTGCTCCAAGACCGGCCATTCCTCAAGATCGGTCGGCTGGTGCAGCAATCCCTGCACGACGTGCAGAACCGTCGGACCGGGCGCGCCTTCGATATCCAGCATCGCCTTCATGCGCAACAACATCGACCCCAACAGACCAATCGTGTGATCGAGCCAAGCCTCCAGCACGTCGGGCGCAATCGCGCCGTCGAACGCGAGCGAGGCAGTCGCGAGTGGCGCAGGCTCGGCCGAACACATCAGGCGCAACGGCTTCATCAGCGACCGCGGCAGATCCAGCGAATTCGGCCAGAACATGTCCATCGTTACTGTCTGCGGGTGTATCACCGACTGTCTTGCATGCGGATTGATTGAGGTCAGCGCCTGCAGGACGGCGGTCACATCGTCGGTATCCGCGATATCTGCCTTCGAAATCAATAGCCGGTCCGCCAGCGCCACCTGCATCCGCGCTTCGATGTGCTTGTCGACCGTAGGCAGAAACGCACGGCCGTCAACGACGGTGACGATTCCGGCCAGCGAGATACGATGGTTGAAGAAGGCATCCGAAATCAAACCCTCCAGCACGGCTGCTGGATCCGACAGCCCGCTGGTCTCGACGACGATGCGTTTGAACGGTGGGAGGCTCCCATCACGGCTGCGCCGTAGCAGGCCTTCCAGCGTCGGCGCCAGCCTGCCCTTGGCGCGACAGCACAGGCAGCCGCCCTCGAGCACCATGACCGTATCCGCGCCCTGCTCCACCAGCAGATGGTCGAGACCGACATCACCGACCTCGTTGATCACGACCGCAGTGTCGCGGAAGTCCTCGCTCGCGAGCAGCGCATTCAGCATCGTCGTCTTGCCCGAGCCGAGAAAGCCCGTCAGCAGGACCAGCGGGATGCGGTTCACGCCTCGATTTGCTTTTGGAGCAGGCAAATGGCGGCGGCGACCGCCGACAGCCGCACGTTGTCACGGCTTCCTGAAAATACGTGGCGTTCCGCCATGATCGGCGCATCCTTGCGGGCCGCTGCGATGTAGATTGTACCCACCGGATTCCTCGCGTTGCCTCCGCCAGGGCCCGCGTAACCGGTGATGGCAACAGTGACGGCCGCGCCAGAGTTTGACAACAGGCCTTCGGCCAGTCCCTGCGTCACCTCGGCGCTTACAGCGCCGTGCTGAGCCGAAACCTCCTCCGCGACCCCAAGGCCGGTCGCCTTCGCAGTCTCGTGATACAGGACATAGCCCCGATCGAATATTTGCGACGCGCCCGAGACCGACGTCAGACAGGAGCTGACGAGACCCGCAGTGACCGTTTCAGCGGCGGCAAGGCGAACGCCCTTTCGTTTGGCGGCATCGAGTGCCGCAGCCGCTGCGTCGAGCAGCGCCGCAGGAAAAATCGTCTGACCCTCGTTCAAAAACTGCTGGTTCATCGGCATTGCAGGCTCACATGTAGTTGGTTTTTCCAACGATGAATGCCGGTGGCCTTTGAAGTCAACGACTGGCGGCGGGTGGTCCCAGAAGATCATCACGAACTGGACCTGCGCTGCGTAACTTGAACTTGCTGCAAGGCCGATTATGGTCTTTGCTGTGCCGGGCGCAATGAATGGGGACTAAGGTGCTGATCACGCTCGACCGCAACGGCGCGGAGAGCTTGCAGGAACAGATCTATCAGCGGATCCGCGAGCAGATCGTGGCTGGTACGCTCCGCGCTGGCGCATCCGTGCCGTCGTCGAGACTGCTCGCCACTCAGCTCAAGGTCTCGCGTAACTCCGTGATCTTCGGCTACGAGCGCCTGATCAACGAAGGTTACCTCGTCGCCAAGCCGATGGTCGGCACTTTCGTCACCGATGTCCTGCCGGATCGCTCGGTCTCGGCGGAGAAGACCAGCGATCTCTCCTCCGAAGGTTCCGACGCCCGCACCGCTCCCGTCTTCATCGGACGGCAGCACGCGATCCTCAACAATTCGAATATTCCGATCGATTTCTGGACCCAGCGAACGGACCCACGCGCCTTTCCCCTGAAGACCTGGCGGCGCCTGGTGATGCAGTCGCTCGCCGCGGCCGGACACAACCTGACCGAATACGGCGATCCATGCGGACTGATGCCTCTACGCATCGAGATCGCCGAGCACGTCGGAGCGACACGCGGGATTCGCGTGCGCCCCGAACAGGTCGTGATCGTCGCCGGCGCACAGCTCGCGCTCAATTTGGTGTTGCGCCTTTTGGCGTCTCCCGACGACGAGATCGCCGTCGAGAACCCGTGCAATCAGGGCGCGGCCTATCTGTTCGAAAGCTATCGCATGCGGCTGCTACCGATCGCGATCGATCACGCGGGCATAGATGCACAAAAGGTGGCTGCATCCAATGCAAAGCTCGCTTACCTGACGCCGTCACACCAGTTTCCAATGGGCGCGACTCTGTCGCTGGAGCGTCGACGCGCAATCGCTCGCTGGGCGCAGCAGACCGGTGCTCATGTGATCGAGGACGATTACGACAGCGAGTTCCGCTACGACGGCGCTCCGCTCCCGGCAACAAAGGCCCTCGCACCGGATCACGTGATCTATCTCGGTACGTTCTCGAAGTCGCTCGGCGCCGGGTTGCGCACGGGCTTTGCGATATTTCCGGAACATCTCGTCCACGCTGCCGCGACCGCCAAGGCGCTGCTCGACAACGGTCAGGTCTGGCTGGAACAGGCCGCCCTGGCGCGCTTCATGCAAGGCGGCGGGTTCGTGCGGCATCTGCGGCGTTGCCAGCAGCATTACTATGCGCGACGCAATGCGCTGATCGCGCGGATGCGCGAACGGTTCGGCGATGTCGATTTGATGGGCACGGATGCTGGCACACACGTGGCTTGGCGCCTACCGGCCTCACTGGTACCGGCTCACAGCATAAAGGCCGTCGCCCGTACCCGCAATATCGGGGTTTATACCGTGCAATCAGGCGGCGGCCACGAATACGACGGGGACCACTTCGAGACGAACTGGCTTCTGCTCGGCTACGCGTCACTCACTGAAGACCAGATCCGTGCCGGGATCGACCGCCTTGCGGAGGTTCTGGCGCTCAACGACATGCTGCAGCCTGGCGCGCGGAGCCACCGCACACCGCTTGTACCGATCTAGGCGCGCTTTCTGTCTGGATTGCGCGATATCTCCGCCAGAACTCGGCCGACAAACGGCAAAGTCGAATTCACGACCAAGTTCGCCAGTCACGACAGATGCGGGTGGCGCTCCGTAGGGGATCGAACCCCTATCTTGGCCTTGAGAGGGCTCGAAATCGCAATGCGCAGCTCGATTTCTGCCCTTAATGACCGATGCGTTCTGATGTCGATTGAGCGACCTCGAACCCGAGCTTGAGAAGTTCGCCATAGATGCGCGGCGCGCCCCAAAGTGGGTTCTCGACGCTCATCTGCCGGATCAACGCGCAGCCCCACCGCGATCTGCGGCCGGCCTCCCAAAGATCGTGACTTCCAACGCCAATAGTAACGAAAGCCAGACCGGTGCCAGCAGATGACCGTCTCGGGCCGGATGATGGTAAGAACCTGAAGGATAGCCGGGAACCAGCGATACAGCCGGATCAAGAACCGGCGATCGCTGTTCGCGAATTGGACACGGCCGGGTAGCCTGCGCCGCAAAACAATCAACTGATGTCGAAGCACCGCGTTCTCAGCCTCAAGCCTCACCTTCGACTTGATGGCGAGGCCAAGACGGCCAGGACGAAATACAGAAGCCCGATCATTCCGCCAGCTTAGGTGATTCGTCACCTCATCAACTCGCATGAGGTTTTCGGTACACACAGGCCAAGCATCAATGGCGCAACTGCTACCAACTATACGCGCCAACATTCAGGAAGAGACCGCCATCATGAGCGATGAGGCGGTCTGGTATCAGACGCTCGGGACCCAGGTCTGGCGGCTTGAAGATGTCGATGTCCTCGCGCTGTTTGAATGTGGCTAGGCGACCGGCATTTTCAACAAGCGCGCGAGTGAACTTTCGCGCACGAGACCGACGCGGGGGCTTTTCACTTGGCCTCGACTAGCGGGGGTAACTCGTTGACAAGTACGCGCATGTTCTCGGTGTAATCGAGGGGCACTACGACGAGATGCACGCCGCCTTCGCTGAAAGCAGCTTCCAGCATCGTCGAGAGCTCCGAGACTTTGCTTACGCGGGAGCCCTTGGCGCCATATGACTTGGCATAGGCCACGAAATCGGGATTGCCGAAGTCGAGGCCGAAGTCGGAAAATCCGTCGGCTTCCTGTTTCCATCGGATCATACCGTAGGCACGATCCTCGAGCACGAGTACGACGAGATTCAACTTGAACCGCACGGCCGTCTCAAGCTCCTGCGAATTCATCATAAAGCCGCCATCGCCACAGACGGCGAGCACGCGCCGGTCCGGATAAATCAGTGACGCTGCGATCGCCGAAGGAAGACCCGCCCCCATGGTCGCAAGCGCGTTGTCGAGCAACAGCGTGTTGGCGACGCTGGTGCGATAGTTGCGGGCGAACCAGATCTTGTACATGCCGTTGTCGAGGGCCACGATGCCGTCCGGCGGGATGACCTGGCGGACGTCATGCACGATGCGCTGCGGCGTCAAAGGAAACCGATCCTCCGTCGCCCGCTCGGCGAGGCGGGTAAGGATCCCTTCCCGCAAACCCAGCAATGCCTGACCATTGGGGAGCTTGCCTTCGAGGCGATCGGCCAGGCTCGTGAGGCTCGCGCCGACGTCGCCGACGATCTCCGCCTGCGGGAAGTATACCTGTTCCACCGTCGGCGGCGTGGCGCCGACATGGATAACCTGCGGTCCGCCATGGCCCATCAGGAAGGGCGGCTTCTCGACGGTGTCGTGGCCGATCGAAATAATCAGGTCGGCCTGGTCGACGGCCTCGTGAACCCAATCCCGCTCCGACAGCGCGGCCGTGCCCATATAGAGATTGGAGCCGGCATTGACCGCGCCTTCCCCATCTGGGTGTTGAAGAACGGAATTCCGCATCGTCGCACGAACGCCGACAGCGGCTCGGCGAGATGCGGGCGGCTCGCTGCGGCGCCGAGCATGACGAGCGGCCTGCTGGCGCCCATGATCATCGCTGCGGCGCGATCGATGGCGGCCGTAGGCGCGACCGGAAGCTCGATGACATGCGGGGGAATGATGTCGGGCGCGGCTTCGTCGGCCGCGATATCCTCGGGCAGTTCGAGATGCACGGGGCCCGGCCGCTCTTGCTGCGCGACCCGGAACGCGTCGCGAACCAGGGTCGGAATACTCTGCGCGGAGACGATCTGCGTCGCCATCTTGGTAAGCGGCCGCATGGTCGCGACGATGTCCACGATTTGGAAGCGCGCCTGGCGGCTGCTCCGGATCGCCTTCTGTCCTGTGATCATGACCATCGGCATCGCGCCCAAATGCGCGTAGGCCGCAGCCGTCGTCAAATTGAGCGCACCGGGACCCAGCGTCGTCAGGCAGACGCCCGCGCGCCCGGTGAGACGCCCGCAGGTGGCCGCCATGAAGCCGGCAGCTTGTTCGTGCCGCGTCAGCACCAGCTTGATCTTCGAGCGGCGCAGCGATTCCAGCACGTCGAGATTCTCCTCGCCAGGAATGGCGAAGATGTACCGAACGCCCTCGTTCTCAAGAGCGGCCACCAGCAAATCGGAGGCCTTTGTCATGCGGCCGAAACTCCGCTCGCGCCTGTTGCAGCCTTCTCCGCCCGATGCGGCAACGTCCATTCTGGCCGAATGAAGTGACAGGTGTAGCCGTCAGGATATTTCTCCAGATAATCTTGATGCTCGGGCTCGGCCTCCCAGAACGGTCCGGCAGGGGCCACCTCGGTGACAACCTTGCCCGGCCAAAGGCCGGAAGCATCGACATCGGCGATGGTGTCTTCCGCGATCTGCTTCTGCGCGTCGCTGGTATAGAAGATGGCCGACCGGTAGCTGGTGCCCAGGTCGTTGCCCTGGCGGTTCAGCGTCGAGGGATCATGGATCTGGAAAAAGAACTCCAGCACCCTGCGATAGCTGATGGTCTGCGGATCGAAGGTAACCTCAATGGCCTCAGCGTGATTGCCGTGGTTGCGATAGGTCGCGTTTGGCACCTCGCCGCCCGTGTAGCCGACCCTGGTTGAAATCACGCCGGGATAGCGGCGTAGCAGATCCTGCACACCCCAGAAGCAGCCGCCGGCCAGGACTGCGCGTTCCGTCGAAACTGTCATATCTGTCCTCACTGGATACGCTGCGGGCGTCATTCCCGAAACTCTATCAGGGGACGGATAATGACGCCGAACGATGTGGAAGCGCAATGATCCACGAATGTCCGCTTTGCGCCCAAGAGCGGCCGTTCGATACGCGCTCATTCCTCCGACTGGGAGTCGGATTAATCTCGTCCGCCTTGGAACATGATCAAACACTCTCGGAGGCATTCACAGCCCACGCCGACACTAATGAGCGTTTAGAACGCCTGCTCTCGTTGGCGGTCTTTAGATTTTCTTTTATGTCTCGGTGCACACATCGTGCACATACCGCCCTCTAACTAATTGAAAAAATTGAACTCTCGCTCCAATCCATCATGGGCAAGTTTGAGCTAGCTCCAACAACCGATATCCAATTAGAACCGATCAGAGACAGTGTCATCCCACCAACGACTAAACAGAAGACCGCCCTTTCCTCCCTGCCCCGCGACCGATGACATCGCCGCAGGTCCAATCGTGGAGGCGCAAGCACCGATACCGACATTCAGTGGAGGTGGCGATCTAACCGAGGTTTTCGTCTCTGTTTCGCGCCGACAACCAGCGACTCCGGGTTGCGCGCTAATTTTCTTCGTCAAAATACTTCCTTCCGCAAGTTCTGAAGCTACAATTTGCGGGCTGACTAGGGGTAGAACTAGCTGCAACAACCATTGTCGCACTGTTCATTGATTTACTGCCGCTTCGAACAGCCGAATACAAACAAGAAGTAGTGCTGCAAGAGAGGGTCAGTCAACTCCCATTGATGTACAAGCTGTCTTTCATTTAAGAACGTAGGAACCTACGATTCCGGCTACAGCAATTGGTGCACCCGTGCGCCCGCTGCGCCCAAGCCTCTGTGCCATCTTCGGTTGATCTGAACGCGGCCGCCGGGCCATCTCCGTCGGCGGCGGCGACGCTCGCAATGCGTTCCGTATTCGCAGAGCCTCCATGGCACCGATGATCCGGTTGCGCCATTGCTTGGCTCGAAGAGAGGATGCTGGCGTCCGCGATGGGTCGGCGCGCCGTGGCAACAGCTCAACGGTGAATTGGCGTCGCGCAGGACGTCAGGCGCTCCCGGCGAGAGGAACGAAACAGTGGCGCGGCCAAATGGCTTAAGGTCTCCGACGCGCTGGGATCACATTAAGCCGAGTCGGCGAGTTTGCTTCCATGTCCCGCATTTCACAGCTGCGCGGCTGCGCCGCATCCCTTGTCTTGAAAATATGAGGTTGAACTAGGAACCTTCGCGAACCGGCGCGTTCGTATTCGTACAAAGTGACGCTACGATGGGGAGGACCTTCCATGCGAACCACAATCGTTGCGATGCTTGTCGCGAGCGGAACCATGATCGCCCTGCCGGCGCTGGCGCAGCAGCAGACGGCACCCAACCCGCAGATGCAAGAGGAGGCCGACAAGGGTGCCAAGACCCGACAGTCCGGCGAGTCAGGCTATGTCGGCGAGCAGGAAAAGCCGGGCGCTTCCCCCCACGCTCCCGGGAAGACTGACACTGCTCCACCGACAACGGGCTCAGCCACCGGCACCTCGCCGGGAGCGGCTGGCAGCGGTGAAAGGCCGCGCTGAGCCTCGTAGAGGCTAGCAAGGCTGCATGTGACCGCGTCCACTCACGTGCTGGTTCAAGCGTTTTGCCGTTGGGCGCGGAGGTTGCGCGCGGCTGAAATTCAGGCGGAGCTGGAGAAGACAATGCGGTGTCCGAACCAAGCGCGACGCTCGCTTCTCTTGACGACGCTCGCCACCGGAGCGTGCTTGGCGGCGAATAGGTTCGCTGTGGCGCAGGAAGATCAGCCCGGCAGCAGCGACCGGCCGGAGAAAGGGGATCTCCTTGTTGTCTCCGAAGGCGAGCGTGCCGGCGATGTCATCAAGATCGATGATTTGAAGCTCGGTGACCCTCCGCTGCACGCCTGGCCAAAGGACCCCAAGACTTCGGTAATCCGCAACGGCTCGCGCCTGAACGAGATTCTCGTCATGAGGCTTGATCTCGCCGAAATGGATGAGGAGACCCGATCACGCTCTGCTGAAGGCATCGTTGCCTATTCGGCGATCTGTACTCACGCGGGATGTTCTGTCACGGGCTGGCTGAAGTCCGAGACGGGCGACAAAGACGTTCTTAAATGTTTTTGTCACAACTCAGAGTTCGATCCCCGGGAACGCGCCCAAGTCGTGTTCGGGCCTGCGCCCCGGCGTTTGCCCGCACTGCCGTTGGCGATAGCCGACGGCTCGCTCACCATAGCTGCAACCTTCGTTGGAAAGATAGGTGCTCAACAGCCAGGGTGATGGGGCGCGGTCGCATTCGATTCCGGTGCCCCAGATAATCGCACCACCCACTGTAGGGATGGAAGACAAGAGCACAGGGAGATCGCGTCCATGACCAGAAAGCAATGGCTATTGTGGGGTTGTGTTGCGTTCACAACCCTTATCTCAACCGCTGCTGTCGCCGGTCCGATCGAAAATTACAGTCCGGTGACGCAAGCCCGCCTTGAAAATCCCGAACCCGGCAACTGGATGCTGTATCGGCGGACTTATGATGGGCAGGGCTACAGCCCGCTCGAGCAGATCAACACGCAGAACGTGAAGAGCCTGACGCCGGTATGGACCTTCTCCACCGGCGTCATCGAAGGCCATGAGGCTCCGCCGATCGTCAACAACGGCGTGATGTTTGTCACGACGCCGATGGGCCAGGTGATCGCGCTTGATGCCAAGACCGGCGAAGAATATTGGCGCCATAAGCGGCAACTTCCGGAAGATTTGTTCCAGTTGCATCCGACCAACCGCGGCGTCGGCCTGTGGCAGGACAAGCTCTATCTCGCCACGACGGACGATCACCTGGTCGCGCTCGATGCGAAGACCGGCAAGGTGGTCTGGGACACCAAGGTCCAGGACTACAAGAAGGGGCAGTATTTGACCCTGATGCCGCTGGTTGTCGACGGCAAGGTCATCGTCGGCGGATCCGGCGGTGAATTCGGCGTCCGCGGCTATATCGCCGCTTACGACGCCAATAGCGGTAAGGAGCTGTGGCGGACCTTCACTATCCCTGGGCTCGGCGAACCCGGTCATGATACTTGGACGGGCGACGATTGGAAGACAGGCGGTGGATCTGCCTGGATGACCGGCAACTACGACAAGGACACCAAGACCATTTATTGGGGTGTTGGTAATGCTGCGCCGTGGCCCGGGGACGCTCATCCCGGTGACAATCTCTATACGACCTCCGTGCTCGGCCTCGATCCTGAGACTGGCAAGATCAAGGCACATTTCCAGTACCATCAGAACGACTCCTGGGACTGGGACGAGGTCGAGGCGCCGATGCTGGTCGACCTGCAAAGGGATGGCCGATCTATCAAGAGTCTGATCCATCCGGGACGCAACGCGATCTTCTGGATCCTGGAGCGCAAGCCGGACAAGATCAGCTACGTAGCCGGCTGGCCCTACGTTTACACGGATGTCTGGAAAGGCATTGAGCCCGAGAGCGGTAAGCCGATTGTCGACCCCGCGCACAAGCCGGTGGTTGGCAAGCGGGTCGAGTTCTGCCCGTCACTGTGGGGCGGCAAGGACTGGCCGTCGGCGGCCTACAGCCAGAAAACGAAATATGTCTATGTGCCGGCCCTCGAGAACACCTGCGGCGGCTTCTCTGGCGAGAAGATGGCGCTGGTTCCAGGCCAGCTCTGGCTTGGCACCAAGCCGGAGGACATCGGTCTGACGATCCGTCCCGGCGCCAAACACATAGGTGAATTGCAGGCCTGGGACCCCGCCACCGGCAAGAAGGTCTGGTCGCACACCTTCCCGAAATCGCAACTTTTCGGTTCGGTGCTGGCGACCGCTGGCGATCTCGTCTTTGTCGGCGGGACCAACGACCGCTACCTCCGCGCCTTCGACGCCAAGAGCGGCGAACTGTTGTGGGAGCAGAAGACCAATTCCGGCATCATGGGCATGCCGGTCTCCTATGAGGTTGACGGCACGCAGTACATTGCGATCCAGTCCGGCTGGGGCGTCGATGCGCAACGCATCCAGGATGCCTTGGCCACCCAGAATATCGGCGTGGAGAACAACGTTCCCCAGGGCGGCGTCGTCTGGGTGTTCGCGGTCAAGAAATAGCCGCGCGAGAACGGAGGGAAAAAAGCGGCGGACCGAAAGGTCCGCCGCTGCTGTTTCAGCGCGATGCCTTTTCTTCGAATCATCATCCGCTCTCATCGGCTCCCGCCTTTCCAGATCAAAGCGCTCAAGCGTTTCGAGCAAAGTGGAACCGAACTGCACTCGAAAAGGTCAAATGTCATGGGCCAAACTACTTGCCCATCCGTTCGACCTTGCCTTTCTCCTTCACGTTCATTTCCTTCACCGTCGGATCGCGGCTGCCTTCGCCGGTGGTTTGGGTTCGCGTGGCTTTCGGTGCATTGCTTGGTACAGAGGTCTGATCCTTCGGCGTCTTTGCCGGCCGTGTAGCAGTGGCCGGCGGCGGGTTCGTCTGAGCGCTCGCAGCTTGCGCGCTCAAAAGAAAAGCGCCCGACAGTAGCGATACCGCGAGCGCCGCTGAGATCTGTTTCATCGGTCCGTCTCCTGTTCAGACCGATGAAACGGCTGTTGCGAAGTTACGTTCCGCCTCACGCCTCCAATTGCTTACCGATCGGCAACGCCCGGATGCGCTTGCCGGTCGCGGCGAAGATCGCGTTGATCAGGGCCGGCGCGAAGGGCGGTACGCCGGGTTCGCCGACACCGCTCGGCGGCGTATCGGGGCTGGCCGGCGGAACGATATAGACATTGGTCACTGCAGGGGATTCGTCGATCCGGATCACCGGGAAGTCGTCGTAATTGCCCTGCTGCACCCTGCCATTCGTGAAGGTGATCTCGCCATGTTTGGCGAGGCTCATCCCCATGATCGCCGCGCCCTCGATCTGCGACTGGATGCGCTCGGGATTGACGTAGGTGCCGCAGTCAATGGCGGTGTCGACCCGTGGCACCGTCAACTTGCCCTTGTCGTCGATGGCAACCTCAACGATGGTCGCGATATAGCTGACGAAGCTGCGGTGCGCCGCAATACCAAGGCCGTGGCCCTTGGGCATCGAGCGTCCCCAGCCGCCCCTATCGGCGACCAGCTCGACCACCTTGCGCAGCCGTCCGGTGTCGATCGGATAGCTGTCATAGGGTTCGCCATAGTTCCATAAGTCTTTCACCGAGGTGAGGTTGAGGGTCCGCGGCGCACCGATCAGCTCCAGCAGCATATCCTTCGGGTCGCGGTTGGTGGCCTGCGCGATCTCGGCGACCATCGACTGAACCGCGAACGCGCGCGGGATGTTGGACACCGAACGGAACCAGCCGATGCGGGTGTGCGCGGCCGCTTCCGGGTTCTCGCACTGGATGTTGGCGATCTCGAAGGGCATGTCGACCAACCCCATGCCGAGCTCGAACGGCGCCTGGTGCACCGTGCCGGCTGCAAAGGTCGAGGCGATGCTTGGGGCGACGCTGCGATGCCGCCAGGCGATCACCTTACCACTCTTGTCGAGGGCCGCCTCGATGCGCTCGACCGAGGCGGTGTGCAGGAAACCGTTGCGGATATCGTCCTCCCGGGTCCACTGCACCTTGACCGGTGCGCCGAGCTCTTTCGAGAGCAGCACGGCTTCGAGCGCGAAGTCGCACTTCGACTTGCGCCCGAATCCCCCGCCGAGCAGCGTGACGTTGACGGTCACGTTCTCTTGGGGGATGTCGAGCGTCTTGGCGATGTCCTCGCGGGTGCCGCCCGGGCTTTGCACGGGAGCCCAGATCTCCGCCTTGTCGCCCTTGACGTCGGCGACCGCGACCGGCGTCTCCATGGCGACATGGGCAAGGTGGGGCAAATAGTATTCGCCCACGATCACCTTGTCGGCACCTTTCAGCGCGGCTTCGGCGTCACCTTCCTTGCGTACGACGAGGCCGGGCTTGCGCGCGGCGTCCTCGAGCTCGGCCCGATAGGCGACCGAATCGTATTTGGCGTTGGCGCCATCTTCCCAAGTGATCTTCAGGGCGTCGCGGCCTTTGATCGCGGCGCCCGTGTTGCGTGCGATTACGGCGACCCCGCCGAGCGGCTGGAATTTCGAGGGCCACGGCCAGCCTTTGACTTCCATCACCTTCTCGACGCCGGAAACCTTCATCGCCTCCGCGCCATCGAACGACGCCACCTTGCCGCCAGTCACCGGCGGGCGGGCGATCACGGCATATTTCATGCCGGGCAACCGCACGTCGGCGCCGTATTGAGCCTTACCCGTGGTGATGTCGTGGAGATCGACAATGCCGATCTCGCCCTTGCCCAGGTAACGAAAATCCTTGGGATTCTTGAGCTTCAGGCCTTCAACGCTCGGCACCGACTCCTTGGCCGCATCTGCGGCCAATTCGCCAAAGCCGAGCTTGCGTCCGCTCGCGCCGTGGACGACTTCGTGATTGACGGCCTTTACCTCGGCTGCCGGCACGCCCCAACGTTTTGCGGCGGCCTGCTCGAGCATGGTGCGGGCCGAAGCACCGATCTGGCGCATCGGGATCAGATGATGCCGCGTGCTACGCGAGCCGTCGGTATCCTGGTTGCCGAACTTGACCTCGTCGCCATGCGCCTGCTGGACGCGAACGCGCTTCCAGTCGGCCTCCAGTTCTTCGGCGACGATCAGGGGCAGGCTGGTGCGCACGCCGGTTCCCATCTCGGAGCGGTGCGCAACGATGGTGACCATTCCATCTGACGCGATCGAGACGAAGACGCGCGGATCGACCACAGTACCGTGCGGCATCAGGCTGGCGCCGGTCTCATATGCAAAGGCCGTACGCGTCATCACGGGTGCGGCGAGCACGAAGCCGCCGGCGAGGCCTAGGCCCTTGAGGATGCTGCGCCGCGAAACGTTCTCGACCTTGATGTGCTTCTCGAAGCCGCGACGCTTGGTGGGATTGATGAGGATATTCATGTCACACCCCCGTCGATGCGAGATGGACTGCATTTTCGATCCGCTGGTAGCAACCGCAGCGACAGATATTCCCGGATAGGGATTCGCGGATCTGGTCGTGCGACGGCTTTGGATTGTCCATCAACAGCGCCGCCGCCTGCATGATCTGGCCGGTCTGACAAAAGCCGCATTGCGGCACGTTGAGCTGTCGCCAGGCCTTCTGCACCGGGTGGTCGCCGGTCGGATGCAGGCCCTCTATGGTGGTGACCTCGCGGCCACCGACGTCGGACACGGAGGTGATGCAGGCGCGCACCGCCTGCTTGTCGACGATGACGGTGCATGAGCCGCACAGCGCCTGGCCACAGCCGAACTTGGTGCCGGTCAGGCCCACTTCATCACGGATAAACCAGAGTAGCGGAAGATCGGGATCGCCATCCCAATTTTGTTCCTGGCCATTAATCTTCACCTTGATCATGATCGTCTCTCCCTGTTCCTACAGGAGCCGTCATGAGCGTGTCTTCGAGGCGAGCAAGAAAACCTTTCTTAGGAGATCCCTTGCACGGTCTCAGGCAAAACTGACCTCGCTGAGAAACCGCAGACTGCACCGTAGGATCTGATGATTGTGTGTGTCGCGCCCATCCTCCTGTTTTAATAGTTTCGCTTTGTTCAAGGTATGGACACCTGGAAGCTTAACACAAAACGCGACCGAATATGATTCACAAGCGCCTTGTTTGCTTTTGTGTTTTGGCGAGGGCTGGCTGCTCGAACGGCGTGCTTTTGGTCAAGGCCCCTTACGCAGTAGCCCCTACGAGACGGGATTTTTTCGAGGCGCTGTATGCGGCTATAAGATCGACGTGTCGTATTGGAACGCTCTTGAGGGAGATGATGCCGAGGTCGAGGCGCCTCACTGCTGCATATTGGAGCTGAACTCTGATCAGGAGGTCACGATGAAGATTGACAGCACTACATTCGGCGCGATTACGATTGACGGGACGACGTATCAGCATGACGTGGTCATTCGTCTTTCCAGCGAAGTTGTGAAGCGGAAAAAGAAGCTATCAAAGAAGCTCTATGGTACCTCGCACGTGCTTTCAAAAGACGAGGCAAAGTTTCTCTTCGAGAAGGGGTGCGACCAGGTCGTCATTGGTTCTGGTCAAATGGGCAACGTGCACCTGTCACGGGAAGCTGAAGCCTATTTCGAAAGGAAGGGCTGCGAGGTGCTGTTGAGGCCGACACCCGAGGCGATCCGGATGTTCAACCGGTCGCATGCCAGGAGGATCGGGCTCTTTCACGTGACCTGTTGAACGAAATGGCCTGGTGAAGCTGTGCTTCCACGTTGGATCAGCTGGTTCGGCGCGCTGCTCATCTCCTTTGTTTTGACAATTGCGCTGTCGGTTTCGCCGGCGCACGCCTTTGAGGATGCTCGCAAGGTGAGCGTGGTGTCCTTCGGCCTTTTCGGGGATCAGACCGTATTTAGAAACGAGGCATTCGGCGCAGCACAGGTCATAGCGGGCCGTTTCGGGAGCGGCCCGATCAACGTGCAATACAATTCGAAGAAAGGCGGAGATGCAACGATTGAAGGCTTGGCTAGGTCCTTACAGGCGGCGGCCAAGGGGATGGACACCGGGAACGATGTTTTGTTCCTGATTCTCACCTCGCACGGCTCCCCCAACGGGCTCGCAATCAAAGCGGGACGGCTTACGCAAACGCTCACGCCGTCCAATCTCGCTGCCATGCTGGCGCGAAGTGGTATGCGATACAAGGTGGTGGTCATCTTGGCCTGTTATTCCGGGGTCTTTATCCCTCGTCTCGCGAACCCCGATACGATGGTCATCACCGCGGCCGATGCAGACCATCCATCGTTCGGCTGCCGGGACAAAGCCAAGTGGACGTATTTCGGCAACGCCTTTTTCAATGTCGCGCTTCGGCAAGCTAGACACCTGGAGGACGCCTTTGTTGTGGCGCGCTCGCTCGTCAAGAAGCGGGAACTGCGCGAGCACTTCGAGCCGTCGAATCCGCTCATGGCAGGCGGCCAACACGTCCAGCCGTTGCTCATTGCGCGTCCTTGAGCGACCGGCGGCCTTCGCAGCCGACACCGGGCTGCCGAAAACCTCGTCTGTATGTCGAATCACAGAGGCGAATGGCCCCCCATTCGATCGGCGCATCCGCCGTGCCCGCAGACGAGCCGCCCGCCGGGCGTTGGTCAATGGTCCTGTTTGTCTGTGCTAGACGCCTTGGCTGCCACGAAGAATGTTCATCAGCGCTACGGGATTGTCCGGCAGCCGGTCGCCACGCCACGCGACATGCTGATCTGGACGAGCCAGCAACAGAGAGTGCCGATAGACGTCGGGCGACTCCGCTGCGCCTGTGTCGAGAACTGTCAGAGGCACGCCGGCCGCCGCAGCAGGGCCGGCGCCGGCGGCAACGCCCTTGATGAACCTGGTCCGGGCGGTCGACAGGCCGAAACCAGCAGCATCAGAAACAGCGCGGTACCTGGCGGCGGTCCGGCTTCCTTCCGATCCCTGCATGACGGCGCGGCCATCGGTCGTGCACAGGTACCACCTGCAGGCCCGGCCGCGCTTTCTCAGTCGGATTTCAAAAAGCGGGAGTTGCTCCGGCAACCGAATGGAGAAGTGGAATGGCCGGCAGACCCATCAAAATCCCGTCCGACGGCGTCATGCGGTCGCTGCGGCAGATTTTTGGCCCTCCGCCGCTTCGGCGGCGTCCAATTCGGTTCGCAGATCCGCCGCCATCTTCTCAAATCGTTCCCGGTCGGCGACGGTGTTCATGGCCTGCGCGAAGCGCTGCGCCCGGGCGATCTGCTCCAGCAGGAACTCCTTGCTTCTGGCCATGGCGTCATCTTGCTTCGATGCTCTGTCCCACGGGCCAATGCGCGGCGCGGTGGTTTGTTACGGAAGCGGCAATTTGAAGGGCTCCAAACCTTCAGGCCCGCCCGCTGTTAGGTTTCTCGTTTCAAGCCCGGCGATCGGCGGGCGCGCGCTCATCGGCGATGGCCTTGGTGAGCTCGGCGCCGAAGAGGAAGATCTGCGCCGAATAGTACGTCCAGAACATGAGGACGATCAGCGCGCCGGCCGCGCCATAGGGTGAACTGGGCGCGGCGCGGCCTAGGTAGATTCCGATCAGGGACTTGCCGATGGCGAAGAGCACGGCCGTGACAAATGCTCCCAGCATCAGGTCGCGCCAGGGTATCGGGGTGTCGGGAAGCACCTTGTAAATCGCGGCGAACAGCAGCGTGAAGATGGCCAGCGACACGACGGTGTTGAGGACGGCCAGCAGCACCTTGCCGGCGAGCAGCCCCGCAAAAACGTCGCCGAGGGCGGATAAAGCAGTGCTGGCAGCCAGCGACACCACCAGCATGAAGCCGAGCGCAGCGACCAGGCCCAGGCTGGCGGCGCGGGTCCGGATCAAGGCGGAGATCGGCTCCTCGCTCGGCTTGGCCTTGAACGTGTTGTTCAGCCCCGTGTGCATCTCGCCGAACACGCCCGAGGCGCTGATCAGAACGGTGACGACGCCGAGAACTGTCGCGATGGTCCCAGAGCCAGGATCGCTGGAGCGTTCAAGGATGGATTTGATGAACTCGCCGCCGGCCGGACCCAGAAGCTGGCCGAGCTCCTCGCTGATCGCCCCGCGAGCGGCATCCTGCCCGAAGACCAGGCCAGCGATTGCCACGACAATCAGAAGCACCGGCGCCAGCGAGGTCGCAGCGTAGAACGCGATGGACGCCCCGCGGCTCAGAGCATCGTTCGTCAGGAAGCCTGAGAACGCCGCCTTCAATATCTGCCACAGCCGTCCCATCAGTTTTCTGTCCGCGCCTGAGCCTGCACTCGCCAGCGAGCCACCGCTCTGAGCGCGGCCCCGCCTTTGGGGACTATGGGGGCTGGGGAGGCGAGGCCACGCAGGCCAGCATTTTCGCACGGCCCGCCGGACCAATTCGTCCGGGACACCTGCGTTCCGATCGCGATTGAAACCGCCCGCCGATCCTGGGTAGACTGTTAGAGCTCCATGGCTAGGCGTATGAGATCGCCGCACGATCGTGCCAGATCCGCCCTCGTTCAGTCTTTCGCGCCCGCGAAACGAGGGCTCCGTCACGAATTTCGACCGCCAACTCCATTGCAGCGAAACTTGCCCGCCTTAAATTTACCTAAGTAGATCCTGCTCTGAGACGTGCATTGCCATGTCCGTTACGCAGACATCCGCCACCGTCCTGCCGCCGCGCGCGACGCAGCACCGGCGCTGTCCCAGGTGCCAAGCCCATATGACCGTGCAGTATGTGGCCCCGGCCCGTGCGGCTTCGAGCATTGGACATTGCGGTGCGCCAAATGCGGCACCATCCAGGCAGCGCAGGTTGACGCCGATCCGATGCAGTCCGATGCGCTGCGCTGGATCGGCAGCAGAGAGCTCCTGCCACCACAATGACCTGTCAGGAGACGGCCCACCTCGAGTCGCTGATCCGCGAGGATTTCGAGCGATGCCATCCTGGCGAGACGCTGGCGGATCTCAAGCGGCGCGCGTCCTTTTCGAAAGAGGACCGAGGCCTGCTGCGGGACTGGATGGCGGTCGGCCGCTCGCGCCGCAGCAGCCTGTGCGGCAAAGGAATAGTCACCACATTAGGTGTAAACCCACAAACCTTCGGGGCGGACGGCTCGGCAGAGTCCGCTTACCCCGGATAGCGGCTGAATTCCGCAACTCAGCGAAATGATGCGATGGGCCACAAGCGGCCCTCGCTACGGCTATCGTCCAGAGAAGGGGAATGGTCATCGACCTCCACCAAGTGGTACGTTTGCTGCTGACGGATTTCTGGAGGCATTGCGTCATGATCAGCAAGGCCGATGTTATTGTCATTGGTTCCGGCGCCTTGGGCGCCGCAACCGCATACTACTTGAGCAAGCGCAAGGGCCTCAGCGTCGCCCTTCTCGACAAGCATGATCTCGGATCGCAAACCTCGCCCCGCGCTGCAGGCATGGTGAGCTGCGTTCGCAAAAGCGACTTGATGATTGGCCTCATCAAGGACGCATGTCGCAAGATTGAAGCGTTCACGGAAGAAACCGGGCAACCTCTGGATTGGGTGGATTCGGGCAGCCTGAAGATCGCGCGTCGGCCGCAAGACGCGGAGATTATCGAGGCGGACTTTGAACGCGGCCGCCGTATGGGCCTTGATGTCGAGCTGATCTCTCCGGCGCAGGCAAATCGTCTCAATCCATTTTTAAAGCCGACAGGCGTCGTAGCGGCGATGAGGATCGGTGACGACAGGTATTTCGATCCAGCGCAGGTTGCTATCGGCTTCGCCCGAGCAGCGGCGAACCGGGGCGCAACCGTGCTGCCGAAAACAGACGTGCTCACCGTGAACATCAGCGCTGGCAAGGTGACCGGCGTAACTACCGCGAAAGGCAGAATTGAAGGCCCGGTCGTTGTCGATGCAGCCGGTGCATGGACGCGACAGGTCGCGGAGGCGAGTGGAATTCGCGTGCCGTTGGTACCGACCCGCCAGCAACTGATCGTCACGGAGCCTTTGGATGGCGCGCGTGCTGACCTGCCGATGGTTCGGATCATGGATGCCGCGGTGTACGCGCGGCCCTGCCAGGGCGGCTTTCTATGGGGTGTCTACGAGGAAACGCCGCGATTTTTCGATATGCAATCGCTCGGACCCAGTTTCGATATCAAGGACATGCCACTCGATATCGAGGTGCTTCGTTCAGCCGCTGCGGACGTCAAGGATCAGCTCCAGTCCTGCAAACCGCCAAGGTGCGGGAATTTCGCGGTGGCATTCCGACAATGACCGCCGACGGCCACCATATTCTCGGCCCGGCCCCGGAGCGACCGGCTTCCATTTTGCCAGCGGGTGCAATGTCGCCGGACTTTCAATCTCGCCAGCGGTCGGAGAGGCGCTTGCGGCTTGGATTTTCGATGGCAAGCCGCCTGTCGATCTATCGCCAATGTCTGTCATGCGCCTCAAAAACCAATCGTGGTCTGAACCGCAATTGGAGAGGGAAGCCGCCTGGCAATATCGGCACTTCTACGGCGCGGTCTGACTTCTCTTGGTGAGAAGACGAGTAGGCGACTACCCGGAATGACGCCTTGGGGTCAAAAGCCGGGCTGCACTGATGGGAAGGGCCGCCGTGATGTCGAGTGCAATGTCCTGAGCCAGTAGCCGCATCCCGCCTCAACCCGGCGAGGCACCGGCGTCGAGTAGCTGCGAGACGGCGGTCGCCAATTGCGCCGGCGCAAAAGGTTTCTCGATCAGGACGCTGCCAACGACGCCCTGCGATTTCCAGTCTCCCGCGCTGGCGCCCGTCATGTAGACCACCGGAAACGCCGGCGTAATCTCCCTGATCTGCCGCGCCAACTCCCATCCGCTGATGCCATCGCCGAGGTTGACGTCGGTCAGCAGCGCGCGACACCGCTCACGGCCGTCGCGAAAGGTGGACAGGGCTGCCTCCCCCGAGTGGACCGAGCAGGCCTCGAAACCGCCGTCCGACAAGGCGTCCTCGATGAAGCTGCAGATCAGGGCTTCATCCTCCACGACCAGCACACGAACGGCATTACTCACTTTTCAAGTCTCCTCGACGACAGAGGCCGGTCGTCTCGCATGACGGCGGGTGCGTTGGCCCGCGAGTGCCGTGCCGCCTCAAGCCACCGGCACACCGTAGTAGGCGTTCACGGCGCGCGTTGTCGCCGGATCACTCCAATTCCAACTGCTCTCGTCGGCGTATTTGGGGGCGCCGCGGAGCTGGTCTTGGGTGATGCCGGTGACGTAGCCGCCGAGGTTGGTGTCGTATTTCAGCGCCTGCCAGGGCAGCGGATAGTGATCGTCGCCGATGCCGAGCAGGCCGCCGAAGCTGAGCACTGCGTAGGACACCTTGCCACTGACCTTGTCGATCATGACGCGCTCGATGTAGCCGACCTTTTCGCCGTCGGCCCCGTACACGTTCGTGCCCTCGACCTTATCGCGTCCGATGAGACTGAACGTCTCGCGATCTTCCATGGTCATGTTGACCTCCTGGATGTGTCTTCCGGAGTCAACCGGACGACCATGGCTCCGTTCCCGGCTGAAGGATCGCCCCAGGTCCAAGATTCCTGCGGGCAGCGGGCAAGAGATCGTTCAGAGGGTCCGCTCTGATATTCGGGATCGTGTCACCCCGGTCTGCACCGGAAGCCCGGCACGTGGACCACGCGCCTTGAGGTGGCTCAAAGCGAACCAGCTGCAGAAGCGAAGCATTACCGAGCGGCATGAGCGCGCTCCGGCCGCCGCTCATTCTTGCGAACGCGAACCCGGAGTTGGTTTCCACAGCGGCTCCGCCAGAACGATCGTCGGCGTTGCGGGTCGAACGGCTGCAGCCCTTGGATATAAAATCGGCCCGGCGAGCCCCTGCCAGCCGAGGCCGATTCCCGTCCGGAGTCTAGGATTAGCTTGGCGGTTTCAGCGGACTGTCGATCCACTTCTGGGCGGCGGGATCGTGCCAGGGGTCACCGTCGCAGTATGGACAGACATAGCGCTCGCCGCCCCTGCCCGGATCATCAGGCGCAAGCTTCATCGGCCGCCCGCACGCCGGGCACGCCTTCCGGATCGGATGGATCACCGCCATTGGATTTCCCTGCCGAGGCAGCCTACTGCCGCTCGCAATGCGGGTACAAGCGTTTCCCTTTGCCTTGAGCCCGATGCCGCCGCCCTTCATGCCGCCGCACAACGCTCGGCCGACCGAAGGCGCATCGGTTTGCCGCCTGGCGGATGGCGCGGGCCGCCATCGAGATCGCACAGCGCCTCGAGAATTTCGTCGATGGTGACGGGCGCCTTCAGCCCTTCGGGAGCGCGCAGCGACGGGCAAGATGCGATCGCCGATGCATCCGAGGCCCATGAGGCCAGTATCGCGCGCTTCTCGCCGAGGCTGAGGCCCGAGTGGAAGACTACATCCCGGGGGCGTTCGAATTTGGTGCCGGGATGAAGCAGGTAGTCGAAATCGAATACGTTGTCGTGGATTGCGGTCGTCGGCCGCATGGTCGCCTCCTGACTTGGACGAGTTGCCGGTGTCCGCCGCGCGGGTCCGCGCGGCGGCGCGGATCATGGACGTCGCAGGCTGATCAGGCCGCCTTTCCTTCGATCTGCTTGACGTTGCTCGGGCTCGCGCCGTTGATGTCGATGCGGCGCGGCTTCATCGCCTCGGGGATCTCCCGCTGCAGGTCGATGATGAGCAGGCCGTTCTCGAAGCGGGCGCCCTTGACCTCGACGTGGTCGGCGAGCGTGAACTGCCGCTTGAAATTGCGCGCCGAGATGCCGCGATGCAGGAAGGTCTTCTCCTCCTTCTCGGCCTTGTGGCCTTCCAAGGTCAGCACGTTCTGCTCGACCGTGAGCGCGACCTCGTCGGGCGAGAAGCCGGCGAGCGCCACCGAGATCTGGAAGTGGTTTTCGTCGAGCCGTTCGATGTTGTAGGGGGATAGGTCTCTTCGGCGGTCCGCTGGACCTCGTCGAGAACGTCAAAAAGGCGGTCGAAACCGATGGTCGACCTCCACAGGGGAGTCCAATCATACCTCATAGCCAAATCCTCCAAAGAGCAAGTTGGGTACGAGCCGGCACCGGACACCTGACCGGCGCCCGCCTTGCAGGGCCCCGAAGGCACCCTGACCGCATCTGCGGCGACAAACAAATTTGGAAGCCGCGAAAAAGTTTCAAGGGGTGACGGGAAATTTTCGCAAGGAGTTTGGTAAACGATTTGCCGACGGATCAGCGCGGCAGCTCAACCCCTTCCGGCAGATCGTCCGGATCAAGCTTCATCTCCAACCGGAAGCCGTCGAGCGTCGCCCGGAACTTCGTGCCGTGCATCGCGACGAACTTGAAGCGCGCCCCGATCATCATCTGCAGGATCGGAGGCAGCGCGTCCATGGGCAGCGGGAGCAACCCAGCGATGGATCGCCGTAGCCGTCGAGCGATCCGACGCCGAGCGGCCGCAGCGCTTTGCGCTCCTCCGGATCCAGATCCCTCGAAGGAAGGAACGTCAGCTCGATCCCGGTCCTCGGGCCCTTCGGATGCAGCAACCTGCCCCGGACCTGGAGGTGGCGGAATTCGTGGTAGGGATCGACCGGTTGCCGATCCGTGTTGAGGCTTAGCGAATAGCCCCAGCTCCAGTCCTCGACCGCCACAACGTAGTAGACGTCCGGCTTGCGCCTTCGCTTTTTCTTCGTTGGCTTCGGATCGGCAACCATCGGTTGGACCCGCCTCTCGGCACCAGCGGCGCCAGGCTATCCGAGTCGGGGCCCGCCGAAATCAGTCGAGTCCTTGGGTCGCGCCTGCGATCGCCCGCAGCGCCGCGAACGCGCCGCCCGGCTTGACCAGGGCCTCGACCTCGCCCTCGAAGTCGGTGCGCGGCATCCGCGCCAGGCTGCGCCAGCGCTCAGAAGCATGCGGCTCATAGAGCTCGTTGTCGAAGACCAGCGTGAACTGCGTCTGCACCACCTCATCCTCGCGAAGGCGGTCGCGCAACAGCGGCATGGCGCCGGCGGCCTCGCCGACCGCAGCGATCCTTGAGTTTTCGTCGGCAAGGGCTTCCCGCAGCTTTTCCTCCATGAAGTCGAGCAGATCGAGGACGAAGTTGGCGAACTCGGTACGTCTGGGTCTCATGGCAATCGCTCCGTCGATATAGGTACGGGGACGAAGTAGCCGGCGAAGGTTTCACATGGGTCTCATTCGGAGCCGCTGCGGCAACATTTGTTGACAGAAAACATCGCTAAGAAAAGTTAGCTTCCCACCCGCGCTAAAAATCTGCGTAGAGCGAAGCCCGCGGCGCTCTTGCGGGTTGAAACACCTCTGTGTACCGAAAACCTAACCCCTGCGGTAGTGGTGATGAAGTCCGCCCAGGATAGCAAGTGCCCTGACTTCACCGGTTCGCTGAACTGGGCGAGAAACGGGCGCATCCTTGCCCAAAGCCAAGTGTGTGCGCGTCGCATTATAGTAGCGAGCGTAGGATTTCAGAATCCGGTGCAGATGTGCCTCGCCCAGGACAATGATGTGGTCCACACATTCACGCCGGATCGATCCGATCAGCCGTTCGACAAAGCCATTCTGCCAGGGTGAGGCAGGTGCAATGGGCTTGTCCCGGATACCCATGGCACAGTCGGCGTGTGACGACGGCACCGTAGATGCAATCCCGGTCCCGGATCATGTAGCGCGGAGCCTCGTTCCAGGGGAATGCCTCCGTTAGTTGACGCGCGACCCATTCGGCGGTTGGATGTGCTGTGACGTTGATCCAGACAAGATCTCTGCGGTCCAGCCGAACGATGACGAAGGCATAGAGCAGTTTGAAGCCAATTGTTGGGACAACGAATAAGTCCATGGCAGCAATGTCTGGCGCGTGATTGTGCAAGAAGATCCGCCATCCATGGCTGGGCCGCCCTCGCCCTTTGACCATGTACCTGGCGACGCTCGACTCCGCGACCTGAAACCCGAGCTTGAGCAGTTCGCCGTGGATGCGAGGTGCGCCCCAAAGCGGATTTTCGACGCTCATCCGCCGGATCAAGACGCGCAGCTCCGTTTCGATCTGCGGTCGCCCTCCCCGTGGGCGCGACTTCCAACGCCAGTAGCAGCGGAATCCGGCTCTGTGCCAACGCACCAGCGTTTCGGGCCGGATGATCGTGAGAACCTGCAGGATTGCTGGAAACCAACGATACAGCTGGATAAAGAACCAGCGATCATGGTTCGTGAGGCGAACGCGACCACGCGGCCTGCGCCTCAAGACAATCAACTGATGTCGCAGCACCGCGTTCTCGGCTTCAAGCCGTAACTTCGACCTGAATGGCGAGGCCAGGACGGCGAGGGCGAAGCAGAACAGCCCGATCATCCCGCCAGCTTAGGTGATTCCAACGCGGCATCACACTCGGATGAGGTTTTCGGTACACACAGGGAAGAGACACGTCTTGCCGCTCCTTTTGGCGCTCGCGATGGTGTGGGTTGGCGCCACCATCCTTAGCCATTTCCTCTTTAACGCCGCCGATTCCATGGGGGCTTTCTGCAAGGGCACGTCCGAAGACAAGCTAACCCCTGTCAACAAGGGAATCGATCAGGACGGCAGGGACTTCGCAACATCAGCGCTTTGTGCACCCACGGGGTTGAAGGTCTTTGCAGGCCGTTCATACGAAATCAAGATTACGGTCGCCGAACCTTGGGAAGACGCCGGACGGCCGACAACGCCCGCAGGTTTCCGCACGTCGACCATCGACCTCTCAAATCGATGGAAGTTTCGTGGCGCCATCCTCCTGCGCCGCATTCTGTTCAGGCCTTGGTATCGTATCATCGCACGGGTTGGCGAAACCGGCGTCGACGAATATTTCCTCGATCCCATTCCGCTCCCGAACACGACGCCGCAAGCATACAAGGCAACATTCAAGGCGGCCCGAAGCGGCGAACTCTTCCTCTACGTGAACGACGCGGTTATCGGCCTACCGTGGGTCTACGACAGCTTCTATCCTAACAATGGAGGCAAGGCCAAGATAACGGTCCGACTTCTCTAAGTCATTCACATGCGCACTCCCGACCGCACCCGTGTGCAAGGCAAGCCCCGCTGCTTCATTGACGAAAGCTGTATTGGCGCCTGCAGCCGCTTCGAATTAAGACCTAATGCGACCCTTCGGTCTCCGAGCCGGCACGACGGCGATTTGGCACTTCGTTTAACAAACGGGCAAAGTCGCAAGCCTTCCAGGATTCCTTCCAGCCGCTGCTCACGGATCATCGCGGCAACCAGGCACATAAGAACGCCGAGCGCGCGGGTCTTCGCATCGAGCATTCGCGCGCGGATGTCGCCTCGATGCCACCAGCAGCGATCGGCAGGGCGGAGTTCCGGGCATTGCATGAGTACATGGTCCGCCGGCGCGGTGCACACATGGCAAGGGCCGTCATTGCGACGCTGTCTGCGGCGTGGACATGGGGCACGGAAAGCACCCACTGGCGGCTGTCACCGAATCCGCGGCTCGATATGGAGTTCGAAACACCGCCGGGACGCATTGTTCAGGTCACCATGCCAGAGTTCATGGCACTCGTCGCTGCCGCCGATACGATAGGGCGCCAGTTGATCGGCGACTGCTTCTACTCGGCCTATTCACAGGCCAACGTCAGACTGACCGTCTCCGGATGAAAGACGAGAGCGACGTTGAAGGCCGGCACGCATCTCGTCAAAGCAAGACCGGCCAGTCAGCTCCTTGCCCAGCAAAATCAATGGTTTAGGGATCGCAAATCCGACGAATTGAACCCAATTTCTGAGCCTATCCGGACAAGGGTCGCACGCCCCGGTGCGGCGGACTCACCCACAATACCGAGGAGGCCTCCGGCAGTCGCGATACGAATCCGCCCTCGCACAGTCTCGATGTAATGCCGCTCGATGCGCGGACCATCAGCGGACATACGGCCTCATGCGATCTCTGGTCCAGCCTGACCCAGAACTCAGCTTCGGTCATGCCCTCGGACCGCTCCGTATCCCGGGCCTCGGCGATCGCACTATGGAATCCAGGTTCGCCAGCCAGACTCGGCGACCTAATCAACCGCTTGATTCGAGCTGGCTTTTCGTCGCAGACGATGGACCATCAGACTAATTTTGGACCACGCTCGTGGACCATGCAAGTAGGCTGCTGTTTCGGCTCTCAGAAAAAGGCCCTTACGGCGCGGCCTGTCCGTCGGAGGGCGCCGCGCGGCCGTCTGCACTAGGGGGCTGACACCTCGCTCTCCGGTGCCCGGACAGTTCGAGAACTTATCAACTGCTGATCGAGCGCGGAGATAGGCGCGGGCGCGCCGACGTGCTCTCAGCTCGGTTTCGTGCCGTGTCCGCCTCTACTTGCAATCGTGGTCGGGCTGGTGGGGCAACAGGCATTCTGCGAACATTTTCTACGCAGCACTCAAATTTAGACGTGACCGCTCCATTGTCCTGCATCCCGAACTTGCCGTTATCCATCGCCTGCCGTAGTTGTCGGCAATGCTGTCGTTTATCCTCCGCAGGCTGTGGCTAGCCGCGCTGGTGTGCCTCACCGTCCTGGTCGTCAGCTTCATGCTGACACGCCTGTCCGGCGATCTCGCCGCGTCGATCGCAGGACCAAACGCCACGGCCGCGGATATTGCGATCATTACGAAAAACTATGGCCTCGACCGGCCGCTGGTGGTGCAGTTTCTCGATTGGGCCGGCCACGCCGCCGAGGGCGACCTCGGCCGGTCCTACCTCTTCCACGCCCCAGTCTCGGAACTGATCCGCGACCGGCTTCCGGTGACGCTGACCCTTGGCCTAACCGGACTGACCATCGCGCTGCTGATCGCTCTGCCGTTGGGGATACTGGCCGCGGTATGGGAGGGCTCGGTGATCGACCGCGGGATCATGTTGGTGGCGCTTCTCGGGCAGGCGATGCCGGGCTTCTGGCTGGGACTGATACTGATCGTCGTGTTCGGTCTGAACCTGCAATGGTTGCCGATATCGGGCGTCGAGACGTGGCAGGGCTACATCATGCCGGGGTTCGTGCTGGCCTTCTCCGCAATCCCTGCAGTGATGCGCCTCACCCGGTCCGGAATGATCGAGGCGCTCTCCGCGGATTACATCCGCGCCGCGCGCGCCAAGGGCCTGAGCTGGTCGACGATTGTTCTCAAGCATGCCCTGCGCAATGCAGCGATGCCGGTGGTCTCGATCGCAGCGGTGCAGCTCGGTTTCATGCTGGGCGGCTCCGTCGTGACGGAGTCGGTGTTCGCGCTGCCGGGAGTCGGCTACCTCGCCTGGGAATCGATCACCAAGAACGACTTTCCGGTGGTTCAGGCCGTCGTGCTGTTCCTTGCCATCATCTATATCGCACTCACCCTGTTGGCGGACATGATGAATGCGCTGCTCGACCCGAGGTTACGGGCGTGAAAACGGCTCACGACTCACAAGCCTTGTCGAGCCGGTGGCGGCTGCCCGCATTTGGCGATCTCGCCACGGTGCTCGGGGCGGCGATCGTCGCCACCGCCTTCGTGGTCGCGATCTTTGCGCCCTATTTGACACCGCATGATCCCTTCGCGCAGGATCTGAACATGCGCCTCATTCCTCCGATATGGATGGAGGGCAGCCAACCGACGCATCTCCTGGGCACCGACCAGATCGGCCGCGACTACCTGTCGCGGCTGATCTACGGCGCGCGCATCTCGCTTCTGATCGGGGTACTGACCGTGGTCACGTCAGGCATCATCGGCACCACGCTTGGCATCCTCGGCGGGTTCTATGGCGGGCGGACCGATGCCGTCATGATGTTCCTGATCACCTGCCGCCTTTCCATCCCTCTGATCCTGGTGGCGTTGACGGTAGTGGCGTTGGTCGGCAGCTCGCTTGCGGTGGTTATTTTAACGCTCGGGCTGCTGCTGTGGGAACGGTTTGCGGTGGTGGCGCGCACCACCACCATGCAGGTGCGCAACCTCGACTACATTGCCGCCGCCCAGGCTGCCGGCGCGTCGCGCGCACACATCCTGTTGCGTGAGGTGCTTCCCAACATCGCCAACCACCTGGTGGTGGTGGCGACGCTGGAAATGGCGCTCGCGATCTTGCTCGAAGCGGCCTTGTCATTCCTCGGGCTCGGCGTTCCCCAGCCGTTGCCTAGCTGGGGGCTGATGATCGCCGAAGCCAAGGAGTACATGTTCTTCAGCCCATGGGTGATCGTGACCCCCGGCGTTGCGCTGTTCGTTCTGGTGCTCGGCATCAACCTGCTGGGCGACGGACTGCGCGACATGCTGCGTGCGGACCTGCGACAATGGCGCTCGTGATGCGAGACGCAGTGCTCAGCATCGCCAATCTGCGCGTGTCGTTTCCGCGGATGGAGGCAGTGCGGGGTGTATCGCTGACGCTTAGGCGCGGCGAAACGCACTGCGTCGTCGGCGAGTCGGGTTGCGGCAAATCCATTTCGGCCTTGTCGGTGATGAACCTGTTGCCACGTGGCGCCATCCGCAGCGCCGATCACATCCGCTTTCGCGAGCACGACCTGCTCGGGATGTCGGAACGGCAGATGGCACGCCTGCGCGGCGACAAGATTGCGATGATCTTCCAGGAGCCGATGACGAGCCTGAACCCGGCCTATACCATCGGTTCGCAAATGGCCGAGGTCTTCGAGCGCCATCGGCGAGCGACGCGGCGCCAAGCCCTGGATCGGGCGGCCGAATTGCTGGCGCGCGTCGGCATCACGGCGCCGGGAATGCGTCTCGCCCAATATCCGCATCAGCTCTCCGGTGGTCTGCGCCAGCGCATGATGATCGCGATGGCCCTGATGTGCGGCCCGGAATTGCTGATCGCCGACGAGCCCACCACCGCGCTCGACGTCACGGTGCAGGCACAGATCCTGCGCTTGCTGCAACAGCTGCAGGAGGAATTGGGCCTGGCTCTGCTGCTGATCACCCATGATCTCGGGATCGTGGCGCGGATGGCACAGCGCGTCTCGGTGATGTATGCAGGCGAAATGGTCGAGAGCGGTCCCGTCCGAGAGATTTTCAAGGCGCCGACGCACCCCTACACACGAGGTCTGTTGGACTGCATCCCCGTGCCCGGCATGACCAAGGCTGGCGAGCCCTTGGGCAGCATTCCAGGCGTGGTCCCTCGCATAGCGCCGGGCTTTTCGGGTTGCGGCTTTCGCGACCGCTGCACGCTGGCTACGGCCGAATGCGCCCAGACCTTACGCTTGCGCGATGTAGGCGCCGATCACTTCTATCGCTGCCGACTGCCGCCGAACTGGAAGCGGAACGCCGTGGCATGACCTTCGCGATTGAAGTCCGCAATGTCTATAAGGAATTCCAGCAGAGGGGCGGCCTCGGGCGTGCGCGTAGCGCGGTGCGCGCCGTGGACGGAGTGACCTTCTCGCTTGCCACAGGCGACGTGCTGGGCGTGGTTGGTGAATCCGGTTGCGGCAAGTCGACGCTTGCCCGCCTGATCATGGGCCTGTTGCCGCCAACCGCAGGCGAGGTCCTGATCGATGGGCGCAGCCTCGGCGCCATGGATCGGCGCGAACGCGCCCGCCTGATCCAGCCCGTGTTCCAGGACCCGTTCTCCTCGCTCAACCCGCGCCAGCGCGTTCGCGACATTGTCGACCTGCCGCTGGCCTCGCAAGGCGACCTGCCGAAGCCGCGGCGGACCGACCGCGTCATGGAGATGCTTGCGCGCGTCGGCATCTCCAGCGAGATGGCCGAACGACTGCCCGGGCAACTCTCCGGCGGCCAGCGGCAGCGCGTCGCCATCGCGCGCGCGCTGGTGCTGCTTCCGCGCATCGTGGTGTGCGACGAGCCGACCAGCGCGCTCGATATGTCGGTACAGGCGCAGATCCTCAACCTGCTCGCGAAGCTGCGGCGCGAGCTTGGGCTGACCTATCTCTTCATCAGCCACAATCTCGCGGTGGTCGAGCATATTGCGACCGAGGTGGCGGTGATGTATCTCGGCCGGATCGTCGAGCACGCACCGACGCAAGACCTATTCCGCCGGCCGATGCACCCCTATACCCGGGCACTGCTGGCCTCGGTGCTGACGCCCGATCCGGCGCTGGGCGTCCCGGAGGTGGGGCTCGGCGACGCCTACCCGGATCCGACCAACATACCCTCGGGCTGTCGTTTCCACCCGCGCTGCCCGAAGGCATTTTCGGAATGCCCGGGAACGGCTCCGGACAACATCCGCAAGGACGGACGTCTCGTCGAATGTCTGCTGGCGGTTGCGGACCTATCCGGCGAGACGGTCCGATGGCCTATTTCCAGCTCGACAGATAGAAGCGCGGCAGATCGTCCTTAGAGCTCTCGAAGACCAGGTGCTTTGAAAAGGCGACGTAGCGGACGGCGCTGAACAGGGGCACGAAATCGGCACGCTCGGTGGCGAGCCTGATCGCCTCGCTATAGGCTTGGCGGCGCACTTCCGGATCGAGGGTGGCTCCGGCCTTTTTCAGGAGCTCCTGCACCTCGGGATCGCGCGCGTAGTCGTCCAGTCCTCCGCCGAGGAAATAGGGCATGAAGGCGGAAATGTCGTTGATGGAATTGCTGCCCCAACTGCCACAGTAGAGCGGCGCCTCGCCGGCCTCTGCTTTCTGGATCGCAGCGCCGATCTGGAGCTGCTGGATCCGCAGGTTGATGCCGACGGCCTTGAGATAGTTTTGCAATGCAGCGTTGATCTGCGGCGTGTTATAGGAGATCAGCTCGGTGTCGAAGCCGTTCGGATAGCCCGCCTCGGCCAGAAGCTGCTTCGCCCTGGCCGGATCGTAGGGATATTTGACGGCCGCCGAGACGTCGCAGCCGAACTGGCTCGGAAAGCACGGCGAGTCGATGACCTGGGAATCGCCCTGGATCAGCTGCTTGGCCATGGTTTGGCGGTCGATGGCCGAGATGATCGCCTGCCGGACCTTCAGCTTGGTCAGCGGATTGCCAGCGCCGGTGCGGCCGGCCGCGTCGATGGTCATGAAATGGACCCGCATGGTCCCGAACCGGAGCGCTTCCAGATTTGGCATCTTGGCGATGTTGGCGAACTGGTCCGCATTGTAGCCCCAGATCCAATCGGCCTTGCCGCCGAGGAGTTCGGTCATTTCGGTCGTGGCGTCCGGCACCTGGTGGATCTTGATGAAGCGAATGGCGGGCCGCCCCTTGGGGCTGCCGGCGTAATGACCGTCATACCGCTCCATGTCGATTTGAGTGGTGCCGTCGACCTTGGTGATCTTGTAGGGGCCGGTGCCGATCGGAGCGCGGGAGAAGCCGTCGGGGCCGAGCTTCTCGCGATAGGCCTTCGGCCAGATCGGCGTCACCATGGCCAGGTATTCCAACACGGCCGGCGACACGCCGGTCAGCTTGATGCGCACCCGAAAGCCGTCGAGCTTCTCGGCGCCGGCGAGGGATGAGTAGTACGCGGGGATAGCCACCCGCTTGTCGCGGATGATGGTATTGATCGTGTACACCACGTCATCGGCGGTAAACGGGTCGCCGTTCTGGAACGTGACGCCTTGGCGGAGGGTGAAGTCGATCGTGGTCGGATCGATCTGCTGCCACGAGGTGGCCAGAGCAGGTTTGATCTCCATAGTCACGGGGTCGCGATAGACCAGGCAGTCGAAAGCCTGGAACGCTACGACCATCCCGGTGCGCTGCGAATTGTAGTATGGGTCGATGTCAGGAACGGCATCGCGCCATGTGATGCGCAGCGTGTCAGCCGATTTCTGCGCAAACGCCGGGGCGACCGTGGCGAGTGCCATGCAGACGGCCGGTACCGCGTTCCGAAGCCAGATATCCAATCGCATTTGTCCAGACCCTATCCAAAAACCAAGTGTTGAGGAAACTCCACCTCGATAGCAGAAGCAACACGCGCCTATGCACTGGATGCAAGTTGGTGCCGCAGCCCCCCGATCTTCAAGGACCGGTGACGGGACCGAATTGGGGTTCTTGGCCGGTCTCACTTGACTTCCCGGTACCGGGTTGTGTTCTATTGGGTACGTACAATCTGCCCGTGTGAGGGGGGTCACATGCCGCACCCGAAGCTGAGGAAGATCTGGTCATACCTGCCGGCTTGGGGCGCACTGTTGCTGGGTTTCGGAGCAGTCGTTGGCGATGCTCGGGCGGACAGGCCGGAGCTCCGGTCGTCCGGGGCAGCGGCAGAACCGTCGAGCCGGTCCGCTTCAAGGTCAGACGAAGTCGCCATCATGATCGACAGCGAGAAGATTTTCATCTCGCAAGACGGCCGCACATTCGAAGAATTGCACTTGGGCGACACCCCCGAGGCTGCACATTTGAAGAAGCTTTTGCGGGATGAGGCTGACGGACGGTCGGTATCCGTTCCCGTCGGCTCCATGATCGTCGCGAGCGGCGGCGGAAGCGGCAAAGGCGCGAAGCCCAAGAACTCCCGGGCAACGAGCAGTACAGGAAACGGCAAATGATCCCATTGCCACGGCAATGCGACCTTGGTCGCTAGGATCGCGGTCGCCGTGCAGCAGCCGCATCTCAACGGCTTGGCTAGTAGCCTCCAGGGCCCTGTTCTCAAATCGTTTAAGCGCGGAACGCATCGGACAACCACGCCGGAAGAGACCCTGGCCCGCGTTGCGCCCGCAGCGCGGCGGATCGGGATCACCCGTGTAGGCAATGTGACGGGACTGGATCGAATTGGAATTCCGGTCACCGTTGCCGTTCGCCCGAACTCGCGGTCATTTTCGGTCTCGCAAGGCAAGGGTCTCGATCTTTCCCAGGCGCTCGCCTCCGCCATGATGGAAGCGATCGAGCTGTTTCACGGAGAGGACCTCACGGAGCGCACGGTCGTCGCGAGCTTCCGTCAGCTCTCAGAGGAGGCCCGCGTGATATCCCCCGCCTCGCTTTGCGGCACCGGCGTCCCCTTTCCCGATCGAACCGAGATCGCCTGGATAGGGGGCTACGATCTGCTTCTTCGCGAACCCTGCTGGGTGCCTTGGGAAGTGGTGCATACCGACTACACGCTGCCGACCAGTCACAGCGGCGAGCATTTTCTTTCCGGCACCAATGGACTAGCTGCCGGCAATCATCTTGCCGAAGCGATCTGCTCCGCTATTTGCGAACTCGTCGAGCGCGACGCCGTTGCGGGCTGGCACGCGCAGGACATCCGCGCGCGCTCGCGCTGCCGATTGGATGTCGGCTCCATCGCCGATGAAGATTGCCGGAGGCTGCTCGATCAATACGAACGCGCGCGCATTGCGCCGCGGCTTTGGGACGTCACGTCCGATATCGGAATTCCCGCATTCATTTGTGACATTCCTGCTGCGATCGACGAACCATCCGAAGACTTGAGACGATTTCGAGGAGCTGGCTGCCACCCCAACCGCGCCATTGCGCTCGCCCGGGCAATGACCGAGGCCGCACAGACCCGGCTCACCTATATCGCCGGCATTCGGGACGATCTTTTAGACTACACGGAATCGGCAAAGGATAAATTGGGTGCAGCCTTGCTGGACGCCCTGTCGCGGGCTGCCGAGGCGCGCGCGTTTGCCGACCTGCCGAATTTCGATAGCGATGACGTAACGGCCGATCTGCGATGGGCGCTAGAGCGATTGCGCACCGTCGGTGTGGAGCGGGCGATCGCGGTCGATTTGACGCGCCCAGACTTCGGCATCCCCGTCGTGAGGATGGTGATCCCCGGCCTCGAATGGGATTGCACCCATCCCCGCTATGTCCCGGGCTTTCGGGCGCGACGCGCTGGCGGTGACGTCGAATGACCGCCATCGTTTTTGCCGGCCCGTCATTTCCGCCATACACGCGCCCAGACATCGCTGGCTTTGAATGGCGGCCCCCCCTGCAGCGCGGCGACCTGTATTTGGCCGCGCTGGACCAACCGGCGCTAATCGGCGTCATAGATGGCTATTTCGAAACCGTCCCGACTGTCTGGCACAAGGAAATCCTGTGGGCCATGTCGCAGGGCATCCATGTGTACGGCGCCGCCAGCATTGGCGCGCTGCGGGCCGCGGAGCTCGCCGATTTCGGCATGAAGGGCGTCGGCCACATCTATCGGCAGTACCGCACCGGCGAATTGACCGATGACGACGAAGTCGCGGTTCTGCACGGGCCCGCCGAGGTCGACTATGTCCAGGTCACCGAGGCTATGGTGAATGTGCGCGCCACCCTCGAGCATGCGCTCCAGTCAGGTATCGTGGAGCCGGACGTCGCATCCGCGCTGGTCGAGGTCGCCAAGTCGCTGTTCTACAAGGACAGGACCTATGAGGCGATCGTGAAGGCTGCAACCGCGCGCAGGCTTGCGTCGGACGCGCTCGATCGCTTCGCTGCCTGGCTTCCTCGCGGACAACTCGATCAAAAACGGATCGACGCGGAAGAGATGCTTCACGCCATGATGGCCCATCTCGAACGCGGCGTGCCCCCCCTTGAGGTATGCTACCAGGTCGCCCACACGTTCGCTTGGGAGGAAGCCCGCCAACTGATCGAGCGGGCAACCGGTCGCACATTGCACACGCGGCCCTGAGCTGGGCTTTACACCCTCCAAGCCGTTCCGGTCACGGCTGCCCTGTCAAGAACCCGAGGGCGCTCAAGCAATCTACCTTCTTTGCGACAACCTCGGACTTGAGCAGGCCGAGCACGTTAATGTCTTGACCATCGAGCTGGAGTTCAATTGACAGGCTCGGCATGGTATCCGCCAGCACCTTGTACGTGAACGTCGTGACCATGTCTTCCCATGGGTTAGTCGACCCACTGAAAATGACGAATTCCCTGCTGCGGTACACTTTCCTGATCGCATCATTTACTGCGTTGAAATTGCCTGCCTTAGCCAGAGTCCTCAGTCGGCGCAGGCTAACTCGGATGTCGGGATTTTTTTGTCTGTTGTTGTATTGCCTGCCGAAGTCTACCCATCGCCGCATACTCTTCTCAAATCGCCCCGAATCCCAGGATGCATTGATAAAAGCATCCTCGAAGCATGCACTTTGCGGTGGACCACTCACCTTACGTCGCGGGTGGGCCCTCCTCACCCCATCCGCATTCGTGTCGGCGACCAAGGCGTGACCGAGTTCGTGAGCAATTCCGGCGAGAACCGTCAGTTCCGGATCAGCAGGAGCGGCCGATCGCAAGCCCACCAGCCCCGCTCCCATCCCTTCGCCTCCGGGTTGCAGGCCCAGAAGCATGGCAACGGTCGCGTTCTCGCCCTCGGCGACCGACTGTTTCATCTCAAGCTCGGACTTAGAGACGGCCAGGTAAACGCCTTTACCCGGCGGGCGGTCCGGACCTTCCCAGAAGCCCCAACCCATCGGGCCTTCCATGCTGAAATCGGTCACAAACATCTGCGTCAATCGACACAGCTTACCCTTCATGTAGTCTGGCGCCCGGCTATACGCCCTTGCCAGCATGTCCCGTTGCTGATCGCTCACCGTGCCCTCGCAGGTCGGGGGCCGGTACCGGCTACGGGTAATCGCCCTCCCCGGATAATACGAGGTGTAGCAGGCCTTCGCTGCAAACTTCTTGCCGTCGGGGTCGCTCTCACACGTCCCTTGGAAAAAACTGACCGGGGGGTCGGTCAGCTTACGCTTTTCGGCGGCCTGCACCGAACAGGCGGCCATCATCAGAACGACGAAAGGAAACAACGCGCTCGACTTCATCGCTACGCCTCCAATCCTCCTCGGCGGGACCGGTGACATTGCCGGCCTAACGCTCGGATATGTTCTGGGGACAGCCGATGGCCACGCATTCGTGGAATAAGCCGCCCTGCCCTAACGCCTATTCAACAACCACGCCGAGCGGGAGTACAAGTCTAATTTGCTCGTGCTGGCCGCTCGGCTCGTCGCCTGCCGGCATAACCGGCCGCTCCGGCTTGCAATTCACACCACCCTCGCGCCATAAAGCGCGGTTACGTTCTGTAACTGAGTGAAAGGTTGCGTGGGTAACCAAGCCCGTGCCAGCCCTCATTTTCGTCCAGCGACGTATTTTATTATGACAATAATGCTTTCGAGTTTATCTGCGACAGGGGAAAGTCGCACCACAGAGCCGATCTTGCTGCGGGTGGGCGCAGAACGACGGCTGTGCTATCTTAATCCGCTAGAGTAAGGTGTGGTATGGAGTGCCCTAACTGCCGCGCAGACGTCTCAGAACTCGCCAGGTTCTGCAGTCAGTGTGGATCGGCATTGGTGCTCAGCTGTCCTTCCTGCGGCAACAGCGAAGCGCCCGGCGCGAAGTTTTGTGGCAAATGCGGCACGAGCCTCACGGGCTCGGGCGGGGTCATTCGAAGTCCCGAACGAACGCCGGCGATGCCCCGTGCCGCGCTTGCCGAGCGCAGCCACCTCACTGTCATGTTCTGCGATCTTGTCGGCTCGACAGCGTTGTCTGTCCATCTCGACGTCGAAGACTTTCATGAAGTAATCGGCGCGTACCAGAAGCGCGTTGCAGAGATCGTGCCCAGGTTCGGCGGCTTTGTCGCCCGCCGCGTGGGTGACGGTGTTCTCATCTATTTCGGTTACCCGGACGCCCACGAAGACGACCCCGAGCAGGCCGTGCGGGCCGGCCTGGCTTTGATCGAAGGCATCGGACGATTGGAGGGCTCCGAGCCGCTTCAGATCCGGCTCGGCATCGCCACCGGACTCGTGGTCGTAGGCGACCTGATCGGACCAGGAAACGACAAGGATGTTCTGGGCGAGGTGCCAAATCTCGCCGCCCGGCTGCTTGCTTTGGCGGAGCCAAACACAATTATAATTGCCGATGGCACGCGCCGACAAGTCGGGTCGGTCTTTGCGCTGGAGGATATTGGATTCAATGACCTCAAGGGCTTTAGAGAGCCTCAACGCGCTTGGCGGGTGCTGGGCGAGAACCGCTTCAAGAGTCGTTTCGAGGCGCTGCGTTCCGCCGAGACACCGTTCGTCGATCGCCAAGAGGAGACCGAGCTTTTGCTCCGCCGCTGGGCACAGGCAAGAGCCGGCGAAGGACGCGTCATCCTGTTCTCCGGCGAAGCCGGCATCGGCAAATCACGCCTGACGGTGGCACTCAGGGATTCGCTTGATGTGGAGCAATACATCGAATTGCACTATTTCTGCTCGCCTCACCATCAGGACAGCGCTTTGTTCCCGGTCATCAATCTGCTTGAGCGGGCAGCCGGGTTCGGTCGGGAAGACACGCCCGCGGTAAAGCTGGACAAGCTGGAAGCGCTAATGGCTGAAACTTCTGCGGCCGAGCGGGACGTGGCGCTCCTGGCTGAACTCTTGCTATTGCCCACCGAACGCTATGCCGCTGTGGAGCACAACCCGCGACGTAGGAGGGAGGAAACTTTTGAAGCGCTACAGCGGCAGCTCACCGCGTTGCCGCAGAAAAAACCAGTGTTGATGATCTTTGAAGACCTGCACTGGATTGATCCGACCACCCAGGAGCTGCTCGATCTCTTCATCCGTCGGATCGAGCGCATGCGCGTCATGCTGATCGCAACTTTTCGCCCCGACTTTGTCGCGCCATGGGCAGATCAGCCGCACGTTACCATGCTGACGCTCAATCGTCTGAACCGATACGACAGCGAAGCCTTGGTTCGACAGCTCGCTGCGAAGGCGAAGTCATTGCCGAGCGACCTGATCGGAGAAATCGTCGAACGCGGTGACGGCGTGCCATTGTTCCTGGAGGAGGTAACCAAGACCGTGGTGGAAGCCGGCCCGGCTCGGCGGGCCGGATCGTCGACGTCGCACATGCCGCTCTCCGTCCCGCCGACCCTGCACGCCTCCTTGATGGCGAGGCTTGACCGGATCGGTCCCGCGGCCAAGGAGATCGCGCAGATTGGCGCAACGATTGGCCGAGAATTTTCCTACGAGCTTGCGGCCAAAGTTGCCGAGCGGCCTGAGGTGGAGATCAAGGAGACGCTCGGCCGGCTGGTCGAGGCCGGCCTCATTTTCCAGCGCGGCGAGCTGCCGCGGTCGAACTTTCTGTTCAAGCACGGCCTGCTGCAGGATGCAGCTTACAGCACGCTGTTGCGCGACCGCCGCCGAAGCCTGCATGCCCGCATTGCAGAAGCGATCGAGGATATCTTTCCGGAGATTGTCGAGAGCCAGCCGGAAGTAGTGGCGCGCCACCGCACCGAAGCTGGCTTGAGGAAGCAGGCCGCGATCTATTGGCAGCGCGCCGGCGAGCTGGCTTTGCGCCGTTCGGCCGGCAGCGAGGCGCTGAAGCACTTTTCCAACGCATTGCGGCTTCTGGAGGAGATGTCTGATTCGGCGGAGCGCTGGCAGCAGGAGCTCGACATCCGGCTTGGGCTCGGGACCGCCCTGATTATCGCGCGCGGTTTTCGTTCGGCGGGGCACGAGATCGTCGATCACTATGCCCGAGCCGTTACGCTCGGTCGCGGACTGGGCGATGACAAGAAGCTCTTCCGAGCGATGTGGGGGAACTGGTACACGAACCTGATTACCGGGCGGACCGAGCAGGCGCTTGGAATGGCCAACGAGGTCGTCGAGGTGGCCGAACGGCTCGCTGATCCCGATCTGATGCTTGAGGCCTATCATTCGCGCTGGGCGAACTCCCACGTGCTCGGCCTCAATTCGATCACCCTTGCCGACACCGAGCGTGGCATCGCGCTGTACAATCCCGAGCGTCATCACGCGCATGCTTACGATTATGGTGGTCACGATACGGGTGTGTGCGCCTATGCGCACAACGCCATCACGCTCTGGGTCACCGGGTTTGCGGGCAAGGCGATGCAAATGTCGGTTGCTGCGCTCGAACTCGGGAAGCGGCTCGGCCATCCTCCGAGCCTGGCCCATGCGGCATGGTGGTCAGCGGCGCTTCGACAAATGCTTCGTGCCCCGGAGCCGTGCCGCGAATATGCCGAGCTGACGATACGCATCGGCCGCGACCAAGGGAGCAACATGTTCGTGGTGTGCCCGCTCCTTCTGGGCTGGACCGTGTTTCAATCCGGGCAGGTGTCGGAGGGTCTGGAGCGCATGGAGGATGCCGTCGAGGCCACACGGCAGTCGGTGCGACGCTTCTATTACGAGTATGAGCTCCTGGTGTTCGCGGAAGCCCTGCTGAAGGCCGGCGAAGTCGACCGCGCGCAGCAAGTTGTCCAGGAGGCACTCGACGTCATCACGACCAGCCGCAACCGCCTGTTCGAGGCGGAAGCGCATCGTCTGGCGGGTGCATGCCTCGCGGCTCGCGGCGGCGAAGCAACCGCGGAGGCCGCACAACGGTTATTGCAGGCCATCCAAACTGCCGATCGGCAAGGGGCGCTGGCGTTCAAGCTCCGCGCCGCTACAGATCTTGCCCGTCTGTGGCAAGACAAGGAGCGGCGCGGTGAGGCGCGCGACCTTCTCCGGCAGATCTATGGTCAGTTCACGGAGGGATTCGATACCCCCGATCTCAGCGATGCCAAGATGCTCCTGGACGAGCTGGACGTCAAAGGCATACCGGGCCACTAAGAGCAATGCGTCCAGGCCAAGCTGCTTCTCGGCGATTGTCTTTTTAGAATTTAGGAACTCCGGAGGTAACAGATCGTAGCGAAGCCTCCAGTTCCCCAGCCAGTCTCGCTGATCTGACCAATCGCTTGGTCCGAAGGGGCTTTTCGCCGCAGACGATGGCCGCCAAACGCGATCTTGGACCACACTCGTGGACCATACAAGCGCCTACAATTCACCTCTCAGAACTAGTCTCGCCCTGCCGCCCACCTGCCGGCGCGGATGGGCGCAGCATGTTTCTAGATTTTTGATCTCGCGGTGCACACATCGTGCACACGCCGCCTTCTAACCAATTGAAAAACTTCAACTCTCGCTCCGATCCATCATGGGCAAGTTTAAGCTAGCACCGGCAACCTAGGTCCAACTAGATCCCAATAGCTATGGCGTCATTCCGCATGATGCGAACTCCGAGGCTCAAATGGTCTCGCCCAAAGTCGGGGGTTCGAGTCAGTGGAGCGCTACTGCCTTTCCCCACACCGACCAAACCTACGATATCTGATCCAATCTTACGCTTAGGCAGTTCGTGAGCCTTGGGCGAGCGGAGCTTTACGCTCGTACGTGGGATGCTGAAAGACCTCGTGCTACAGGTCGAGCGAAACCGACTTCTGTCGCGGAAAATCGAAAGCGAGCGCAATATTCGGTGCCGCGATCGCAGGGTTGGGTGGGCCATGTCCAGCACGGCGCTGCGAGATCACGGCGTTCATCGGAAAGTCAAACGAACGAGATCGGCGCCCTAGTCAAGACGAACTCGATCGACTGATCGGATACACCGAATCTAACGCCCAACAGTATCTACCACTCGGTAGAATTGTTCGCTTTGCTGTGGCGACAGCGATGCGCCAAGCTGAGATCTGCCGCATCGAGTGGTCTGATGTCGACATGTCGAAGCGAACCGTCACTATTCGCGACCGCAAAGATCCTCGACGCAAAGACGGGAACGACCAAGTGGTTCCTCTCCTCAATTCGACCGGGTACGATGCCTGGCAGATTATGCTAGAGCAGCGGATTCTCACGCGCGGCCTCGGACGCGTTTTTCCTTACCACTCGAAGTCCGTAGGAGCTGCCTTCCGCAGGTCATGCAGCGCCATCAATTTTGGAATGTCTTTGTCCCGGACACTTTGGCCGAAGTTAACCTTGAGGCGAAGGCCGCGCGAAGTTTCGTACAGGTCGACTACACAGATAGCTTGCGTGAACAGCCGCGTCCTCCTCAGACGGTCAAGGCAGTACTCTTGTCAGATGCGTGCGCCGCTTCATTTTTGCAACCTATCCTTGCATAGAACCCGCCATGCTCGACGTGAAGCTTCTGGTTGCGGCTCAAGAATGAACTAGTTCATACTATCGGGATAGAAAACACCGCTACGGTACGAACTGATCGAGAGATAAAGCATCTGCATCGGGCGACTGTCCGGGTCGGAATTTGCTCTGGGTTCTTCGTCCGCCTCGCGCATCCCTCACGCGAGCACAGGATGCTCTGGCGGCAAATCCGTCGAGCCTGATTTTGATCAACGCGTGTCGGAGTTGTGGTGAGGTTCACATGTGCACAGGACTGGGCACGCCCATGTGCGATATCTGCGGCAAATTCTGCGCTCGCGGCGAACTGCCACCAGGCCTCGTGTTAGCCACAGTGTTCGACCACGGTTTTCGGCATACGCACGCACCCGCGCTATTGAACAGTAAAACGCGACTAAATCTGTCGCTAAGTCCCGGCCTCGGGCTCCAACCCGATTTGTTGCCCACGATGGGCGGCGGGCGTACCATTCCACGCCGGTTGTCAGCCTAGTGTCGAGAGTTTAAGGACCGGCCGGAATACGAACTGCCCAACAGAAGATTTTACTCGGCCGGCCAGAGCTCGGTCGAACTGTTCATAATCTCGCGACCAGGTAGGCTCTTCATGACGGGGGGCATCAGTGAGAGGATAGTGGAGCGCAAGGTCGCCATTCTCGGGCGGCTTGGCGTCTACCCGATGGTTCGCCTCTCGCTCCCGGCGCGCCGGCTTCTCGCCTTTCTCGCGCTTCAAGGCCGGCCGGTCTCGCGCACCGCAGCCGCCAGCAATCTCTGGCTGGATCTCGCCGAAGACGCGGGCCGAGCCAACCTCCGCCGCGCGCTGTGGCACGTTCCGCGCGGCTGGATCGAGACCATGGGCGACGAGCTGGTGCTGTCGGCGGACGTCGATTTCTCGCGCGCGCAGGCCATCGCGGCCCGTGCCCTCAAGGGCGAAGCGCTTACCTTCGAGGACATCGTATTGCTATCGAACGACGTTCTGCCCGGCTGGCATGAGGAGTGGCTGATCGCCGGGCAGGAGGCGTTTCGCCTGCTGCGGGTGGAGGCGCTCGAGGCGGCCTGCCGGATGATGACGACGTGTGGCGATCTCGCGCTGGCAGCACAGGCGGGGGTCGCCGCGCTCGCCGCCGAGCCGCTGCGCGAATCGGCGGCCGAAGCGCTGATCGATGCATATCTCGCCCAGCGCAATCGCTACCAGGCGGTCCAGTGCTACCGTTCGCTGGCAAAGCGCCTTGCCTGCGAGCTGGGCGTGGCCCCGGATGAGGCGTTGGCGAAGCGCGTGGCCGGCATTTGTCCCGCCTCACGCACCGCGCACTAGCTTCCCCTTCCCTTTTTGTCTCTTCCTTTTCCGGAGTCTGCAGGACGGCCGTCGTCTGCCCGTGGGCGATCCTGCGACGCTGCGTGGACGCCTCGGAAAGCGCCGCGGCCACGGCAGCAATACGCACTGAGCGCGCGAACAAGACGGCAAGGCGACGGCGGCACACACAGCGGCGGACGGCGGTCATGCTCAACTGCACCGCAGATGTTCAGGAGGCCGGAGTCGCGCGATGCTGAATCAACAAGAGTCATCCCATCTCTTCGCCGGGCAGGAAAACCCGTTCGCTGAAGCCTTCGCCGAAACCGAAAACGGCGCGGCGATCGGCTTCGCTCCGTGGAGCGAGAATCTCACGCCATTCGCAGCGACGCTCGATGGCGGCGCAAGCCAGTCCGAGACCGACCGCCTGGTGGCCGAAGTCTATGCCGAGCTTCGCGACGAAGCGTTCGACGAAGCGCTTGCGTTTCTGGCCGAGGAGACCGAGCAGGCACTCGACGAGCGGTTCGTCGGCGAGACGCCGGCGTCCGCACAGGAGCGCGAACGCTATGCCGAAGCGCACCTCGCCCCGGTGCGCTTCGAGGCGCAACAGTATTTGCAGGCGCTGGAAGCAGGGATGGCCGACCTGGACGTCGGCTCCCTTTCAGAGCAACAGCTCGATGAGGTGCTGGAGAGATTCGACCCATCGATCGGAGAGCTGACGCCGGCCGGCGAGGAGTTCATCGGCAAGCTCATCAAGAAAGCCAAGGGCGTCGTCAAGACCGTCGCCAATGTGGCAAAGAGCGTCGGCAAGGTCGCGGGGTCGCTGCTCGGGCCGGTTCTGAACAAGCTGCGCGGCCTGATCAATCCCCTGCTCCGGCGCGTCCTGTCCTTCGCCATCGGCCGGCTGCCGGCACCTCTGCAGCCGCACGCACGCGCGCTCGCCGCCCGATTCACGTCCGAGGCTGCGGAGGAGAGCATCGACGAAGCTCAGGTGTCACCGGCGAACCTGACCGACATGGAGTCGCTCGCCGAATCCTTCGACGCGGCCATAGCGGAGGCACTGGCGGGCGATGCGGCAGCCGAGTTCGAAGGCGAGGCGTTCGGTGCGACGGACGAGAGCGAGATCGAGACGCGGGAACTTGAGGTGCTCGCCGAAGCCCGCGGCGCACTGATCGAACGGCTGCGCGACGCCGACGAGGACGAAGATCTCGCGCCGGCGATCGAGCAATTCGTTCCCGCCCTGCTCGGCGCGCTGCGACTCGGAATCAACCTCGTCGGTCGACCGAAGGTGGTGGGCTTCCTCGCCAATTATCTCGGCCAGCTGATCGGCAAATGGGTAGGACCGCAGCTCAAAGGGCCTCTGTCGAACGCCATCGTAGATACCGGTCTGAGGCTCATCTCGCTCGAGGCCGAGGACCGGGCGCAGCTCGAGCGCAGCGACGAGGTGGCGCCGGTCGCGCTCGCCAGCGTCGTCGAGGATACGGTCCGCCAGTTCGCCGAGAACGAGGACTACGTGTTCGAGGACGAAGAGCTGACCCAGCTCGCGACCGCAGAAGCGTTCAGCCAAGCCGTTGCAACGCATTTCCCGCCTCGCTTCGTTCGTGCGTCGCTGCAGCAGGCCCCGTCGCTCGGCGGAACCTTCGTGAGCCGCCGCCCGCGTAGCCTCCGGCCCTATCGCAAGTACAACCGCACGCCCGATATCCAGGTGACGTCGCAGATTGCGGACACGCTGCCCACCTTCGGCGGATCGACGGTCGGCGCGGCGATGCGGGCGGCGGGCGCGCAGTTTCCGATCCGCGCGCGCATGCACATCTATCAGTCTGCGCCCGGCACCACGCTCCAGCGCATGGTCCGCACCGACCGGTCGGGCGCAGGCGCAGGCCGCGGCTACATCAACACCGCCAACGTCCATCCGCTGACGCCGGCGGCGGCCGGCGTTCTACTGCGTGAACCGAAGCTCGGCGTCGCGGTGCCCGCCGCATATCTTCGCTCGCGACAGCGGATCGCCGCGGGCCAGCGCTTCTACATTCTGGAGCCGGTCGGCGCCGGCGCGCCGCCAACTTTGCCCGCGGGCCCGGCGGGACAGGCCGTGGCCAGGCGTCTGCGCGCAAGCCGTGCCTGGGCGTCGGTGAATATGCGCCAGGCGCGCATCAGCGTCGGCATCTACTTGTCGGAGGCGGAGACGCAGAAGATCGTCGCGGCGATCCGCAAGGGCCAGGGAAGCCTCCCGCTGCTGCAGGCGCTCACCAGGACCTACCAGGACATGGAGCGACTCTCCGCCGGCGGCCAGGCTCCTCTCCGGATGTTGCGCGAGGACGGTGAGGACGGCGAGACTTTCGAGGACTTCGCTGCCCACAGGGGCAAGCTGCTGCCGCCCGGCCTGACCGCACAGCTGCGCCAGCGCCTGCGCGCGTGGGTGATGCCGGCGTTGACGAAATGGGCGCGAGCCAATGCGGAAGCGTTCGTGCGCGCAGCCGGACATCCCGATCCCGGTGTAACGGTTCGCATCCACCTCACCGCGGTGCCCGGGCTCGACGCGATCCGCAGGATGCTGCGCGGCGGTGCGTCCGCGCCGTCCGGCGCCGCGCTGCGCGGCACACCGAGCATCGCCATCTCCGTCACACCTGGGCGAGGCGGCAAGTGACGCTTGACATCGACCAGCATCTCGTCACCTCGGACCTCCAGCGGCAGGTCGCCCACTGGCTGGCGGCCGCTCGCACGTTTCGCGATGCCGAGGAGTTTGCTTCGATCGAGGCCTGGAAGTCGGTCGAACGCGACACCGGTGCGCCGCTGCGCCAGCAGATCAACGCGGTCGTCGAGGAACTCATCGAGCTCGGTGAGGCGACGCAGCGGGTCGTTGCCGAGGCGCGGAAGAATCCGGCCCGCATTCCAGCCGCCTCGACCGGTGTCCAGCGTTTCCGTCGCCGCTACGTCCAGGTCGACACCACGCTGGATTTCCTCGGAGATGCCGTGAACTCGCGAACGAGTGCGCCTCTGCGCGAGGCGCTCACGACGCTCGACCGGCTTGCGGTCACGAGCATGCAGGGCGTGCTCGAGCGGGCGAGGAAGCCGGTGCCAAGAGTGCTGGTGTACCAGGACAAGGGAACCGGCGCCTCGATCCTGCGCGCGGGCGTCCGCCTCTGGGCGCCCGGGGCCATCATGCCGGTCGCCGCCATCAAGATCGTGCGCCACAATCTCTATCGCCCAACCTCGCTCTTTCACGAGACTGGCCATCAGGTCGCTCATCTCACCGGCTGGACGCCCTCCGTGCGAGCGGCCATAGCGCGCGCGCTGAAGGACGATGAAAAGCTTCAGGCGATGTGGACACCCTGGGCCTCCGAGATCGGTGCCGACGTCTTTGCCTTTCTTCACACCGGCTATGCCTCGACGGCGGCGCTCTACGACGTCGTCGGCAATGCCGACACCATCCTGCAATGGCCGGTGGGCGACCCGCACCCGATCGGGTGGCTTCGCACAGTCCTCGGTTGCGCAATGTCACACCTCTGCTTCGGCGATAAGGGCCCATGGAATGCTCTGCAACGGGCCATGGAAGCGCATTATCCGATCGCCCTCGCCGAAGAGACGCTGCAGCCCCTGCTCGCCCGCTCGAAGGCCGCGATGCCAAGGATCGCAGAAGCGTGTCTCTTAGCGTCCGTACCGGGGCTCGGCGGCCGGCCGATGACCGACGTGCTCGATCCAAAACGCGTCTCGCCCCAGGCGCTTGCCGAGCTCGAACACACCGCTGGCGCAGCGCTCTGGACGTCGCCGGCGTGGCGGCAGCGCGAGGGAATACGGATCGTCGCACTCGCCGGCCTGCGCGAGGCCGAATGTCCGGAGACTGCACCGATGTGGATTGAACGCGCACGCAGCTGGTTCGTCAACCAAGCCGAAGCGGCGTGAATTGAGAAAGGAATACGACATGGCCAAGAAGCCTTCATCTTCGGCGGGATCCGAGTCCGTGCTGGAGCTTGCCAAACGCCAATCGGACGGGCGCAACGAGGAGATCGACCTCCTCAAGCAGACCATCAACGAACTGCACGAGCGCGATGCGAAGCGCGAGCAGGAGCTGTGCCACTTGAATCAGGCGCTGAGCCGCTTGTCGCAGATGAGCGCGATCGAATGCATCCTGACCAACGGATTCGAGGAGCTGTCCACCAAGCTCGCACCGCTGGCGGAGATCGGACCTCATCGCGTTCCGATCACGGATGGCGCTGTGAACGCGCGTCTTGCAAGCATGATCGAAGCCACGGCGCGGCCGAGCTGGTCCGGAGCATCGACCGTGCCGATACCAACGCGTCCCGTTCCATTCATCGGCGAGGTCGTTCCGCGCCCACGCGACAACGAAAGGTATTAGTCATGATCCAGCAGCTGATTGACCGCATGATGGCGCCGCCGTCCAACATGTCGCGCGACGCGGCGGCCGCAATAGTGCTCATGTGCGATCCGTTCGATCTGTTGCTCCACATGGAACAGGTCTGGAACGCCTTTCGCGTATGGGGACCGCCGCCGAATCCGCAGCCGGCCAGCCCGGCCCGGCTGGCCTTCCTCCGCTACGACATCGGCGCATTCGCGCCATTCATCCCGGATCCGTCGTTGGCCGGTGTCCCGCAATGGGACCACCTCGGCTACAGCTACGTTCTGGAGAACACACGCGCCATCCAGATCCTGCGCCGCGTCGTCCGGGAGTATCGCTCCGGCGAGGGATTGGGCATCCCGTCAATCGCGACCCAGCGTTGGCTCGAGATCACCGAGGTGCTGCTGTTTGGTGCGGCCAATCCGCTTGCCCCGTGGCTGTCCACCAGTGTCATCCGTCCCGATCCCGAGGCGATACGGCGCAACGCATACTGGCGGCTCTTCGGCCTCGACCTGGCATTTGGCACCGACGACAACCGGCCGCCCACCTACGACAAGGCCACGCACGCGAACGCGTCATTCATCCAGGTGTTCGAGGAACTCCTTTTTGAACTGTGGCAGGCGATCACCAACGTTCGCAACACATCCGGCGTGAACGCCTCAGACGACGATCGGATTTTCAGGATCGCCGAAGCACTGCGATTTGCACTGCGCGCCCGGCGGCAAAATCAGTTGCTCAGCCGGGAGGAGCTGGTCGCGGCGACGGCCCTCGGCTGGGCCGAATTGACGCTAAGCGCCAACACGCCGGTGGTCGAGGATCTGGTTGCCAACGCCACGAGCCCCTACGAGCGCCTGCGGATGATCGGCGAGCGCGTTGGGCTCGCACCGCACAGCAGGTCGTCGGCTCTGTTCTCGATGGCTGGCGATCTTTCCCGGTTCCTGCGCATCGTCGAGTCCGGCGTCGTGTCCGGACCTGAACTGGCGTGGGTTCTCTACCTCGAGCAGCCGCCGGTCGGTTCGCCGCCGGGCGCAGCTTCGCCGATCGGAGCTTCGAGCAGGCGGGTCATCACTGAGTGGGCATCCGCAACTGGCAAGGATCTGAAGACACGCGCAAAGCCGATCGAGATGCGGCCGCCGACCCGGCCGCCACTGCTCGTCGGCGCACGTTGAGGTCAACGCAGGAGGCAGACGATGCACGGGTCCACGCAGGATTTCCAATCGCTCGACCCGCTCGGCCTCGACGCTCCGTTCGCGGAGACGTCCGAGCCGGAGAACCACAGCGGAATTGGAGCGTTCGCCACGCTCGAGGACAACCCGTTCGTGGCCTTTTCGGGCGAAGCGGAGTGGACTGGTGCGGGTGAATCCCAGTCCCTCGATGAGGAAGAACTGGGCTCACCCCACTCCTTCGCGAACTGTACGTCGACGCAGAAGCAGCTGCTGCTTGACGTCACCGAACGGTGTCTGCGCGCAGTGCGGCATGCGGCCTCGTTCGTCGGCAGCGCGTACGGACGGCCGGATCGGATGGGCGCAGCCACGCGGCAGCTGCTGCTGCGGCATTTTCACACCACGAAGCACGACGATCTCCGTCACATCGTCACACGGCTGATGCGGATCGAAAAGGCGCTGAAGGATGGAATCAAGTTCCGCGGCGAGACCGACTGCGCCACGGACGGCAAGGGAGCCGTCTGCGGTTATGCCCTGACGACGCAGTTGTTCGGCGGTTTCGGCAAAGTCCACATCTGCTTCGACACGCGGCCGAGGCACTGCAACTTCAGCGCGCTGGCGCCCGACACGCAGGAGGTGACCCTCATCCACGAGGTCGCGCATCGCTATGTCGGCATCAAGGACCAGGCCTACGAGCCCGAACCGAAATATTCGACCCTGTCCCCGAAGCAGGCCCTGGACAACGCGGATAGCTACGCCTTCTTCGCCGTCGAGGGCATGACCCTGCTGAGCGAGAGCTTCGAGCCGGAGCTGGAAGGCTCGCTGTCGGAAGATTACGATGAAACATCGTTCACCGGGCTTGAAGCCCAGGCGTGGGATTCGCATGGCTTTTCCGCGGACAACGAAGCCGCGCGAGACGAAAGCTCGGAGCCTTGGGCGCGCGAGCTCGAGGAGGCTCGCGAGCTGGAATCCGGAGCCAGCCGCTGCGCCGAAGACGAACACGAAGGTGAGGACGAATATCTCGAGTCCGAGGCGTGGACCGCAACAGCGGAGCAGATCGCCTTTCGCAACAGTGTGCTCGCCGAGCATATCGCCCGCAGCCGCAAGGCCAGGGGTGCTCCCCTGCCCGACCTGAGCAGCACTCAGGTCGAGACGATCCCCGGCACCAGCGTCAAGACGCGGCCGGAGACCGCGCGGGCCGCAGGCCGCCTGCTCACCGCTGCAAATGCAGATCTGCAGAAGGCTCAGATTGCGGGTGATGCAGATGCGCTGCGAACGAAACGATTGACGGCAGCAAGCGGCTATCGCGGCAGCGAGCACCAGCGCTCGCTGTGGCTCAGGTATTTCAAGGGCTACTACAACCGGACACGCGCGCACCGCGAAGCTCTTGCCGAAGGTCCGCATTCGAAGGCAGCAGCCGCCTACATGCTGAAGTCGAAGGCCTACGGCGGCTTTGGCCTGGGTGGCCGGATTGCGGCGCCAGGCTACAGCAATCACCAGAACGGCATTGCCGTCGACTTCTATCAGAACAGAAAAGCGGGATTCGAGGTTGCCAACGGTAGCAGTGACGCAGCGCGAGCGGCCTGGCGCAGGAGCTGGTTCTATGGATGGCTGAAGCAGAACGCGGCGGCTTACGGCTTCGAGCAGTTGCCGACCGAGGAATGGCACTGGGAGTTTCGCCGCAAGCCGACGATCACGAGCGAGTTCGAAATCGAAGCCGTCGTTCCGTCCACGAAGCCGTATCTTGACGGCGCGTTATGGATCTACCGCTCCCGCGTCACCGGCACGAAGATCGCCGTATTCGCGTCGGCTGCGGCCGTTCGAGGCAGCGGGCCGGTCGACATGTTGCTCTACATCCACGGGCTGCTCAGTCCGTGCGGCGTGCCGCGAGCCATGCCTGCGGGCATCGTGACGCAGGCGACCTTCCGGCTCGGCAAGATCGTGACCGACAGCGGCCGGCCGATGCTGCTGATCGTGCCGCAGCTCCAGATTGGGAGCGACGCAGGCTGGAGTGCACACGGCCTCGACCGGCCTGCGCAGCTCAATGCGCTGTTTGCCGAAGTGCTGGGCGAGACGGACCGCCGCCTCGAGCGGAGCGGCACGCAAATCGGCCGGCTCGTCATTTCCGGGCACTCGCGCGCCTACGGCGTGCTCTATCCGCTCGCCAACGCGAACAAATCCACGGCGCTCGGCACCGGCGCGCTTGCGAAGCTCGTCAAGGTGTGGGTGCTTGACGCCACCTACGGAAGCCCGCCCATCGCGGCGTTCAAGACGCTCGCCGCAGCCCGGCCCGGCTTGGGCGTGGACATCGTTTACCGCGCCAAATCTCAGACCGACAAATTCGACGGCCGCGCCAGTGCGGGCGCGGTGGCGCTGCGCCCCGTGCCAAATTCGATCACCCATTGCGCGCTGCCCGGTAAACTCCTCCCGACCTTGTTGAGCGAGCTCGGCACAGCCCCGGATGGCGAGGCCTTCGAGAATTTCGATGCGATGTCGAGCGCGGAAACACATTTCGAGAGAGGCGACGGGGAATCGTTGGCTTGGCTGGACGTGGAAGCAGGCCTTCCTGGCGACAAGCTCGACGAAGACTTCTCCGACACGCGCTGGCCTGAATCGTCCGAGGACGAAATCGAGCACGAAGGGTGCGGATGCGGGTGCGGCGCCCACTCGGCGCCCCGAAAATTCGAGGCCGAGTGGTTCGAACCGGAATCGGATGACGCAGGATGGCCTGCAGGCGTCGGCGTGCGCGCATTCGACACCGAGGCCGGTGGAGCTGCCGACCTCTTGCAGGGCGCCTCGGCTCTTGTGGTCGGACCGACGCTTCGCCGCGGCAACGGCGGCGCCGGTGTCGAAGCCCTGCAGCGCGCGCTGGCGCAACTCGGCCATTCGCCGGGCGAAATCGACGGACGATTTGGCGCTGCAACCGAAAAAGCGGTCCTCGCCTTTCAGTCCGGCGCAGGCCTCGCCGCCGACGGCGTGGTCGGCCCGCGCACCAAGGCGGGTATCGCCGCAGCGCTCGGCGGCAAGATCGCGCCGCTACCTACTCCACCTGCTCCCATCCCGCCGGCACCGACCCCGCCTGCGCCGCTTCCTGTCGACGAGGATCTCGATGCCTTCATTGCCAGATTGGCTGCGGAGTGGTCGCGGCGGACGGGCGGAAAGCCTTCGGCCGACGAACGAAGCGCGGCGCTGCGCGGCGACTACGAGGATACGCTGAAGGGCGCCCGCATGCGCTTCGGGACGAAGTACGCCGACGACGTTCTCCGCCGCGCCTGGATGATCAGCCGCGAGGAAGAGATGCGCTTCCGCACCGAGCCATCGGGCGGCTCGCTCGGCGATTTCGGGCCGCCGGCGCAGCGGGTGGAGCTGGTCAGTCACGCGTCGATTGACGGAAGCGACAAGGCGCCTGTCGCGCCGATCATGGTCCGCTTCTTTGCCGAGCTGCACCGCCGCTACGGCGCAGGCCTCGGAGCGGGCACCTATCGCGGACATGGCGGCGGGAGCTTCAACGACCGCGGCTATTCGCTCGATCTGTTCCTGAACAGGCGCGACGCTCGCGGCTTCTATCTCCGCGACGATGCCTTGAGTTTGCTGCGCGCGGTGAACGAGACCGCGAAGGCGATGCCGGCCAAATGGCGGATCATCTACAACGATTTCGCGGTCGCCGACGAGATCAACCGGGAGACCGGCAAGCGCAACGTGATCTTCGCCGGCACGACGCGCAAAGACAAGAACAAGCGCGTGACGGGGCTCAACTGGCATGGACCGCATCCCCTTATCATCCACTTCCACCTCGACCTCGCGCCGCTGCCGGGCGCGCAGAGCGAAGCCGAGGACGAGGGATGGCAGGAGACTTGGCAGGAGACTTGGCAAGAGAACTGTCAGGAGAATTTCAGCGACGGTGAGGACGTGCGCGCCGCCTGCGAGGGCGAATCTCCAGCCGACGAGACCCTCACCCTGGAAGCCCTGCTCGCGGGCGAAGCGGGAGGCGATCCGGGGCTGGTGGACCGCCTCAAAGGCGTCGCCGAATTCATGCTCGGACCGACGCTGCGCCGGGGCAGCAAAGGCGACGGCGTGAGCAGCCTGCAGCGCGCCCTTGTCGGGCTCGGCTACGATTTGGCAGTGGACGGTGATTTTGGTTCGAACACCGAAGGCGCGGTGCATGGGTTTCAGTCGCGCAGCGGGCTGGAGGCCGACGGCGTCGTCGGCGCGGCGACCAAGGCCGCGATTGGCGCCGCGCTGGGTGGCCGGTCGCTGCCGCCCGCCCCCGCTCCTACGCCTCCTGCGCCGACGCCCTTGCCCTACGTGCCGGGCAAGAAGCTCGCGCCGAAAGCGTTCGTCGCCACGTTCGGCGAGTCAGCCAGGGCTTCGCAGGCGGCGAGCCGCGTACCCGCCCTGGTAACGCTCGGCCAGGCAGCGCTGGAATCCGGCTGGGGTGCGCATGCGCCCGGCTTCAATTTTTTCGGTATCAAGGCAAAAGCCAGCATGCCCGAAAACATGCGGCAGTTGCTGAAGACCAAGGAGGTCATGTCGCGGCCCGACGCCAAATTCCCCGAAGTGATCTCGGTGACGCCGCGGCCCGACGGCAAGTACGACTATGTCGTGCGCGACTGGTTCCGCGTCTATCCCGACGCTGCCACCGCGTTCAGCGAGCACGGCTCATTTCTGGCGCGCAACAAGCGGTACGCCAAGGCGTTCGCGGTCACCCACGACCCATACGCCTTCGCAACCGAAGTCGCTCGCGCGGGCTACGCCACCGGACCGACTTACGGGAGGGAGCTCCATGCCGTCATGCGCATGATCGAGAAGGCGGGTGGCGGGTAAGAATGTCGAACTGAAACCTGCAACCTAAATGGTCCGATCCGGATCGCCGGTCGGGTCTGGGCTACGCGTTCTCGAAGAAGTCAGGGCGGCAGCCTTATCGTGTCCGGAGGTCCACCATTCGCCAGCAAGAGCCGCAAGCCGCGACCGGCTCTTGATCATTCCAGCCGACTGCACGGAGATCGGTGATATGCCACGAGGACCTGACAAATATGATTCCATGACTGCTCTGTACGATGATCCGAACAACGTCGAAGGGATGGCATATGGAAAAAGATGGCTACGTCATGAGTGGCGCCAACTGGTGGAAGAACAGGTCACGGACAACACCGAAACACAAAAGATCATCATGGCCCTCCACGGAGGTGGCATTGAGACCGGCACAAGCGAGATCGCTCTAGCTACGGCCGGCTATCATCCGGCTACGCTGGCGACCGCAGTTGATGGTCTTGGATTGCATGACCTCTGGCTGTTTGAAGGGTTGTTGCCCTCCAGCAACGGCGACCTGCATGTGACGGCTTCCCACTACGATGAGCCAATAGCCACGAAGTTGGTTGAAAACGCTCAACGTTGTATCAGCTTGCACGGCTGTACGGACACCCAAGCGAATGGAAGAATTCAGCTCGGCGGACTGGACGACGAGTTGCGCGATATCGTTCTGGAAGAATTGGATGCTGCAGGAATCCCGGCCGAGGTTACCAGCAACCCGATGCTTGACGGCAGTCTCCCAGACAACATCGCAAACAAGACAAGAATTGGCGGCTGCGCCCAACTCGAGATGGGAACGAGCTATCGTAGAAGCTTGTTCGGGATCAACACAAGGCGGCAGCGGAAAAACACGACGAAAGCTCAATTTTGGCTACTGCTCGATGCTTTGCGTAAATCCATGAGCCGCGTATGAGCCGTTCCCTACCCGGACGGAATAGCCAGCAGGCTTGTTGGGATGAAGCGGAGTGTGCCTGCTCGACGCGTTGGCATGCCGGTGTCGTTCGTGTGATTGACGCCATCCATGACAGGCACCTCGGAGAAATCGAATGGGCTTACCCCGTCCAGGCAAGCCACGTTTACCGCATATAGATTCCGGTTAGATCGTCGTTGATGATGTGTGTATATTCCGCAGCGAGAACAGAAGAAGTGCTGCGCTGATCCGGTATGGAAGCGGTAGCTTGTTAACGCATCCTCGCCCTGCAGGACCTCGATCCCACCCATTTCCGCCATGACAACGGCGGCGCCTCGCATTCGGCAGTAAGAGCAGGTGCAGCGGCGGATCGAATTGAAGCCGTCGCTGAGCGTCACCTCGAAACGCACCGCACCGCAATGGCACTGGCCAGCCCGAACGTTCGTATCATCCACCATGTTGCCTGCTTCTCCTGTTCATCACGTCTACGCCCGGTCTTGGTGGGCGAACGAGAACGTCTTAGCGACGTCAACGGATAGGCAGTTCGCTTAGAACCGTCCAGCTATCATTAGTTGCTGACTGTGACCGATCTCAACACGAACGTATCTCTAGAATTTGAGCCGGACACCCTTTCAAGAATTCGCGCATCATGTGTGAAAGATTCACGCGGAGGCTCGAAGTCAACCTTAACGGTGCTGTGTGTGAACCAGGTGGTGTCACCCGTCTCTGTGGCGTGAGATTGAGACTGGCTCCTTCGGGCCGAAAGCCGCCCTCCGGCTGGTTGAGTTTAGACCCCAGGGCTCAACGGAAAGGCTTCCACAGTAGTGTGCGGAAGGTTCTGCAAAAGCCTGAGAGGCTGGAGCGGTCATGGTAAGTCCGGTGATTGCGAAGATCACCGCTCAGAGAGGAGCTTGGACCCGCCATGACCGTGACGAAGATTAGGACGGACGTCTCTGCAGTCAAAGAGTTGTTGAGGTCGGACAAGGAGTTCCTGAAGCCGCTGATCCAGGGTGCGGTGCAGGAAATTCTCGAGGCCGAGATGACGGAGACGCTGGGTGCGGAGAAAGGCGAGCGCAGCGAGGGACGGCTTGGCTATCGCTCCGGCTACTATCCCCGCTCGCTGATCACCCGGGCCGGCAAGATCGAGCTGAAGGTGCCGCAGGACCGTCAGGGGCGGTTCTCGACCGAGCTGTTCGAGCGCTACCAGCGCTCGGAGAAGGCGCTGGTAGCGGCCTTGGCCGAGATGTACGTGCAAGGCGTCTCGACGCGGAAGGTCAAGCAAGTCACCGAAGAACTTGCTGGGCATGCGTTCTCGGCCTCGGCGATCAGCGCCATCAACAAACGGCTGGATGCGTCGCTGAAGGCGTTTTGCGAGCGCAAGCTCAAGGAGCCATTCCCCTATCTGATCCTGGATGCGCGCTATGAGCGGGTGCGCGAGGACGGCATCATTGCGAGCCAGGCGGTGCTGATCGCGATCGGCGTCGACTGGGAAGGCCGGCGTCAGGTGCTCGCGGTCGAGCTTGCCAACCGGGAGAGCCGGTCGAGCTGGAAGGAGTTTTTGGAAGCGTTGAAGGCGCGCGGCCTGCATGGCGTCGAGTTTGTCGTCTCCGACGATCATCCCGGCTTGAAGAAGGCGATCGCCGAAGTCCTGGCCGGCGTGTTCTGGCAGCGCTGTTATGTGCACTTCCTGCGCAATGCGCTCGATTATGTGCCGCGCAAGGTCGACGACGATTGCCTGCTCGAGCTGCGCTGGATGTACGACCGACGCGATCTTGGCGAGGTGCGGCGCGATCTGGCGGCATGGCTTGCCAAATGGGGCGGCAAATACCCCAAGCTCACCGGCTGGGTGGAGGACAACATCGAGGAGACGCTCGCCTACTGCCGTCTGCCACTGATGCACCGCAAGCACATGAAGTCGACCAACATGCTGGAGCGCCTCAACGAGGAGATCCGGCGGCGCACCTACGTGGTGCGAATCTTCCCAATGCCGAGAGCTGCCTAAGGCTGGTGCGGGCGCTGACCGTCGAGCGCCACGAGGCCTGGCTCGAGGACCATCGCTATCTGAACATGGACCTCTTGAAGGAGCACAAGAAGGAGACACTACGCCGGGCGGCCTGACGATGCTCAGGCCCACCAAGGGGATGGGCCACCCCTCTCCGCCGCCGTCGCTCGCCAGCGCTGCGCTTGGGCGAGCGAGCGACGGCGGCTCCGAGGGGATGGCTTGGCCGGACCCCATGATCAATTTTGCTGAACTTGACGCACAGAACTCGCTTTTACGCCATGCCTTCCTAGAGGGGGCATTCTCGCCAGTGTTTTCCGACGGGAGTGTTAGCTACAGAGACGGGATATAGTTGGTGATTGAATGAAGCGATCCTAATGGAACCTTTGGACCGGGTCGCGATCCGCAACTGCATCTATCGGTACTGCCGCTGCATGGCCCGGGCCAGCAAGGCCATGCTGCGCCGCTCCTATTGACCCCACCCAATAGATCGGCATGGCATCTATTCCGGGCCTGCGGAGGGCTCCCGCCTCCCGGCGCGAGAAGTGCTCAAAAGCCGCGCCCGCAATATCCACCAGTTCGGCCAATTATTGATAGAACTCGTCGGCCCGACGCGGAGCGCTGTGCGACGTGCTTCCTTGTCATGCAGCGCGGCGGCAAGGATGGGCGCGTGCGGCAGTTCCGATCGGTCGACGCTGTTGCGGCCTGTTCGACAAGCGCGGCGGGGAGTGGCGCATTGAGCATTGTGGTGTTCGACTGGGCCGAGGAGCAGTCGTTGCAGCCTCAAACCGAGGCCGCGCGCTGTGGCCGGCGCCTGCTGACTGGAGCGCAGCCGTCCGACGATCCGATTTGCGAAACTCCGGCCGCCGCCCTCGATCGCCGTATGTAGGATCCGCGTGCTCGCTCGTGTCAGGTCCGCGCACATCATCGCGCAAAGTTGACTCTGACGTCCTTGAAATCGGGGATTGGTTCTTCAATTGCTCAATCGACATGATGCCTCCAGCAACATGCCTCAAGCAACCTTCAGCGTTTCGCCGCCGATCTCGCGGTTGCAGGGGCAGAGCTCGTCGGTCTGCAGAGCATCCAACACGCGCAGCGTGTCCTTCGGGTTTCCGTCGACATTGAGGTTGGTCGCGTAGACATGCTGGATCGTGTTGTCTGGGTCCGCGATGAATGTGTAGCGATAGGCGACGCCGTCCGGCGAACGCACTTCAAGACCATCGACCAGCCCGCCCTTGGTGTCGGCAAACTGCCAGATCGGCAGATGGTGCAGGTCCTTGTGCGAGCGTCGCCAAGCGAGCTTGCAGAACTCGTTGTCGGTCGAGCCGCCCAGCACGACCGCGTCGCGGTCGGCAAAATCCTTCGACAGCCGGGCAAACTCGGCGATCTCGGTTGGGCAGACGAAGGTGAAATCCTTTGGGTAGAAGAAAATGATCTTCCATTTCCCAGGGAAGCTGTTTTTCGTCAGCGGCTCGAACGCGCTCTGCGCGCTCTCGTCGTGCAGGTGAAAACCGGGCTTCACGCCTGTGATTTCGAACGGCGGCAACTTACTTCCAATTCCCAGCATATTGTCCTCACAAGTTTGCTTCGCGCGGGAAGCGACGGTCCCGGTCTCAAGTCAAGCAAGCGATGTGCCAGGAGATCTCGCGGTTCAACTGGCGGAAATGCGACAATCGGATGCTCGCCGCGGCGATATCTCGGTCCGTAATTGGGCAGAATGGGCCATTATCTTACATCGATAACGGAGCATGATGCCGTGCGCATGCGGCAGCTCGCGTGCGCGCGAAAGCCATGCGCGCAACTTAAGAGGCCGTACAATCTTGGGCCTTGATAAAATGAACCTACCGCGGCAAATCCTGCTAGGCCGCATGATCACCCTTAACGAGGCGCACGAGGACCACTCACGTGACGTGGAGCGGAAGCCGGCAGTGACGGCTTTTTTCCATCGATCGTGGTGGATAATCTCGGGGCAAGATCGGCGATGCTCTCTCGGCCGTGATGAAGCTGCCGGATGGAATCATCACTAAATCGTCGTGACCGGATGGATTGCGCGCGGATGCGCGGCGGCGGGGGATGTCGCGCCATCATCCCTCTACGACCTGGCGCTCGCACCACAGCGTTATGCCGACATCCCGGTGAAAGTCCGCGAGTCAGCAAGGCATTTTTCCGGACGGTGGTGAGGAATGGCACGCTAGCGATGACCGCATCGACAAATTCGTCCCCCGGCCGGGGCTCCTGCTCGGAGAATTGTTAATCACGAGGAGATCGACGCGCCGCTTGGTCGCGCGGGCCACTACAACTGCGGCGTCGGCAAACCCACTAGCATCAAGCTTGCAGGATATGGCGCCGCTGCCGAGTGGCTGGCAGATCGAAATCTCGTGCCCTGTCGCAATGTCGAGCGCGACCATGGTTTTTATGCCGTCGCGCCCTTCAGTTTTTTCTGAACAAAACCAATGACGTGCACGCCTTGTCGCATGAGACTCCTGGGCTAAGTCGGCGAGCAGCTTATAAGCATCCTGTTCCGACCGGTGGAGGATTGCCGCAACGCGCTTCGGATCGATATCCGCGAGGGTGGTGATCATGGGCGTGATCCTCTAATTGCTCGTTTCGCGCTTTGTCGGCGCGAAACGCGCGATACCTACTCTGGCGCTTCAGGGCCGTGAACCAGCGAGACGCCCGTTGGCCTGGACGAATATACCGATTCCAAATCGAGCCTTAGGCATAGCGAGCGGCGCGTTATGCCGCTGTGCTGGAGATCGCCGCCCACACCTCTAGCCGGTACGGTACGCTGAACTGCGCATCGGCGGCAAGCCAGCTTGGTAACGGAGGCCTTCCGGAGCGGCTTGACCACGAAAGAGAGCGCGTGTCCCCCCACGAGAGCGGGAAGGTGAGGGGTGCTTCCGGCCCAGGGAGATGCGAGGATCCCGC